>UQHH01000087.1 GCA_900540865.1 uncultured Oscillospiraceae bacterium | reverse complement strand
GGGCTTATGTGCTCTCTTCAAACGGCTTTACGGGAATCGACGGCAAGATTGGAACTGCCGGCACATACCTCAAATAAAGAGTAAGATGAAATGAACCGGCGGGAAAAATCCCGCCGGTTTTACCCTTTACTTAAGGGCGTTTAGTTGATGAAAAGTTTTCACAAAAGAGCCTGCCTTAATTTGTTTATGGTATAATAATATAGAAATATGTGGATGGTCAAGGCCGCGCTTCCCCCATGGGGAAGCGCGGCCTTTCATATACCCTTTATTCATTTCACGCGGTTTAGCCCGTTAAATCCTTTTTTTACGAAACAGCAGTACGCTCACAACGGAGAACAGAACAGTTCCTGCCGCGGTGAAGACAATCGGGAAAGTAAAATCTCCCGCGGAAGCCCCTCCGTTTAATAGCGCCGCGCAGTTAGCTGCAAGCATTACAGGATTGCCCTTCTGCGCCTGCGGCAAAATATTGAGCAGGAAGAGCGCGCCCACAAAGCCGGCGGTAAAAAGCAGGCTGCCATAGCTGCTTTTAAACAGCACGCCGCCAAGCAGGGAAGCCGATAAAAGCAAAACGCCGAACAGCCAAAGGCACAGCGCCGCTAAAAGTAAGCCTGTAACGCGCTCTCCAGGAAAAAGGAACACGGTATAACCATAGGTCACGCCAAAGCACAGCAGATAAGCGCCGCTCCAAAGCAAAATTGAGCAGAAAAGCTTTGAAAGCACCACGCTTGAGCGCGTAAGCCCCTTGGTCAGCAGGTTTACGAGCGTTCCGTTTTGCAGCTCGCGCGGCAGTATGCCGCTGAACACGATGACGATGACAATCAAACCGATTTGGGGGATGTTTTTAAAAAACTGCAGGTAGGAGTCTAGCGCCTGCGGCTGCGCGAGCGTAATCGTCATACCCTCCGGCATCATCGAGTTTACAAGCTCGGGCAAAAATTTCGCGGAAAGCGGGTTCATCATGCCAAGCAAAAGGAAAACCGCGCCGAGAATCAGGATACGGTAGGAGCGAAGCGCTTCCACCCATTCTTTTTTAAAAAAAGCTGTAAATCCGTTCATTTTACCGCCTCCATAAATAGGCTCTCAAGCGTCGGCTCAAGTGCTTCGAGCCTTAACGGCTGAATGCCTTGCCGTGAAAGCGCATCGATTATGTGTGACTGTGTGCCGCGCGGGTCCTCCGTTTTAAAACGAAGGGAGCATTCCGTACCCTGCGCGGCGGACAAGAGGGGACGCACCGCTTCATCAGCGGAGAAACGCGATTTATCTTCCGGCGTATAAAAATCAATGATGACCGTATGCCCGTCCGCCCGGGACTTGAGCTCTGAAAGCGTGCCGTCGCATTTGAGCCGCCCGTCATTCAAAATAGCGACGCGGTCACAGACGCGCTCGGCGTCCGGCAGGATATGCGTGGAAAACAGCACGGTCGTTTCGCTCTTGACGCGCTCTAAAATAGAGAGTACGTCGTTCCTTCCTACCGGGTCCAATGCGGAGGTTGGCTCGTCGCAGATGAGCAGCCGCGGGGAGGACAGCAGCGCCTGAGCGATGCCAAGACGCTGCTTCATACCGCGGGAATACCCGCTAATACGCTTCTTCCCCTTTGAAAGGCCGACCAGCTCCAAAAGCTCACGGCTTTTTTTCTGCGTTTGTGACTTATCAAGCCCCGCAATCCTGCCGCACAGGGTCAGGTATTCCATAGCGCTCATATACCCGTAAAAGGCGGGAACGTCCGGCAGGTACCCGACTAAGCGGTTGGTTTTTGTCTCCCCGTAGGTAACGGGCTCCCCGCAGACAGTGATTTTGCCGCCGCTGGGCCTGAGCAGGCCGAGTATCAGCTTCATGGTCGTGGTTTTGCCCGCGCCGTTTTGTCCGAGAAAGCCGTAAATGCAATGCTCCGGAACACGAAGGCTTAACCCGTCGAGCACGGTAAAATCGCCAAAGCGCATTTTTAAATTTTCTATGGTCAGGATGTTCATTCTTCTTCCCCTTTGCCAAAAACAAAATACACGATAGGCCCGATTATCTGTATAAACAGTACCACGATAATCCATACGGGCATGTTGCCGAACCGGTAATGCGGATGGCGCACTACGTGCACGAGCGCCGTAATCGCCAGGGCAAGCTGGACGATGATAACCGGTATCAAAAGCGGCAGGTATGTTAAAATTTGTTCCATAAAAACTCCTCATTTCTCAGCGGCGCCGAGCTTATCCAGAATGCTTTGAAAGCGTGGGTCCTGCTTAAGCGGGGCAAACGCCGGATTTTGTGCAACCACATCGGTTATGTTTTTTCGTACTGTTTTTTCGTCGCGCGGTATCAGCGTGCCAAGCTCAAAGGTTTCAAACCAATTACCAAGCAGGTCAAAAAACTCGTCACCGTGCAGCTCAAGCTTAGCGGGCAGCTCCTGAACGAGGGAACAGTACCTTTTTAGCATCCCGATTGCCTGCTCCGTCTTTCCAAATGAGCAGTACCCCTGCGCCGCGGTAAGGAAAACGGAGAGCAGTATGGTGGGATGGAGCCGCTCTACCTGGTACAAATCGCACAACCCGGTTGTACGGAGGACGATTTCCTCAAATTTATCCGGGTCGTCCAGGTACAGGGAAAAGAAAACAGACGCGCCGTCTATCAAAGACAACAAATGCTGGTAAGCGCTGATTTGCATCGTTTCCTTTGCTTTTTCCTGCTTGCCGAGCAGCGTATACGCGTTTGCAAGCAGAGATTCCGGCGAAAGCATGGGAACGGTCGAGTTTTCCAGCAGGCCGAGCACCGGTTCCGGCTCCTTGAGCAGAATCTGGCAGAGCGCCTCCATATGGATGGCCTGCCGGCTCAGCTCGACGTCGCCGCTTTCTTCCTTGATTCGGATAAAAAGCGCGCGGCACTCCTTAACCAGCGCCTCCTGCCTTTCCTGTCCGGCAATTGTTATGCCGTAGTTGATGAGGAGCATGGCCATCTGCAGCAGCAGGGGAAAGCAGGAGTAATATTTTTTGATAATACCGCGGCATTTTGCAAGCATTTGGTCGAACGGCTCGCTTGCGAATTCTTCACAAAGCTTACGGTACAGCTTGCGTATATCCTGTGTCGTCATCTGCGGTTCATAGCCGATTAACTCGTCAATACTGATATTGAAGTAGGCGGCAAGCTGGGGGAGAAAGGTAATATCGGGATAGCTCTGCCCCGTTTCCCTTAGTTAAAGATATTGTTGGGTAAAAAAGAAAGGTCAGTCGATT
>UQHH01000086.1 GCA_900540865.1 uncultured Oscillospiraceae bacterium | reverse complement strand
TGGAACATCTCGCCCCCGCACAATCCTTTTGGATCTAACTTTTGGTGAAGAAAAGTCACTAAAATAAGGTGCAAACGCCTTTGATAACATACAAAAAACTCCCTTAATCGCTTTTAATACTCTCATTTTCTTCTCCATTATACATTATTATTTTAAAAATTACAATAAAAACTTTAATTTTTTTAAATAAAACTAAAAAAAATTTAATATATTAATATACTAACATAGCTTTGTGTATTTTTTTAAAACTCTATGTAAATCCACTTTAAAAATTTTCATTGAAAGCTTAATTAAAAAAACCAATTCAATTGTACAGCTGTTAAAATGCACACTCTCTTGAGTAAGACTATGCATATTAGAAGAAAATGGGTTTTAAAATAAGCTCAACCTCAAATTGAGCGGGTTTCCAGCCTTTTTCCTTGAAGTAAACGGCCTTTTCGAGAATCGATTTTAGCAGCAGATTTTTCTCAAAGGGCTCGGCGGTCGGATAGACATCCAGGACATGGAGAATCTGTTCGGCCATTCTTTTTGTGTCGATTTGCCGGTGCTCCTGCTCTTGCGCTAAAACAGCCTCTCGCTGCTGCTCCAGGGCGGACAGCTTGTCGCCGACCTCGTTCTGACGGGTGAGGAAGGTATCTACGTCGTATATGCCCTGCTCCAATAAGTCGTGCAGGCGGCTCAGTTGCCCTCTGACGGTTTTTATTTTGCCGTCGATGTCCTGGAGGAACTTTTTGCAGTCGACCGCAGCCGGGTCGTTTTGCTGTTTTCCGGGTGCGGTGAGCAGCTCCTGTGCCGCCGCGCGCAGCTGGTCGAGCACCGCCTGCTCCACAAACAGAAGCTTCGTCATCGGGATGCATCCGCGCTTCTGGCATAAACAATAAGGGCCGCCCTTGACGTTCGCCGCCCTCTGCATGACAGCGCCGCAGTTTTTACATGCCACCAGGCCCGCGAGCGGGTTCAGGACCGTACCGTTGAAAGACGGCGGGTGGTATTTTCCGTTTATAATTTCCTGCGCGCGCCGGTACATTTCCTCATCGATGATAGGCGGGTGCAGGCCGTCGGTAATCGTCCATTTTTCCTTTGGGTTATAAATCGTGATGTGCTTTGCGTTACCCTTGGCGCCCTTGCGCACGTGTGATTTTTTGTCCCAGACAACCTTTCCTATGTAGGCCGGGTTTTTCAAGATTGCCATAATCGACGTACGGCCGAACTGCTCCGCCCGGTGGGGTTTGGCTCCCATTGCGTTGACCTCGTCCGCAATATGCTGGCTGCCGAGTCCGCGGTTTACGTACATATCGAAAATCAGCCGTACATATTTGGCCTCGTCCTCACAGATTTCAAGTGTGTGCCGTTTGTTTACAACGGCGCGCCTGTACCCATAGGGTGCGTTTGAAAGATAGCAGCCGTCCTGGATGCTGCGCTTGACGCCTGCGCGCAGGCGTTTCTTGATTTGCTTATATTCAAAGCGCGCCATGAACGTAGCAAACTCCACATTGTTTTCGTCAACTTCATCGTTGAGGTCGTAGGTTCGGGTAGGCGTAATGATTTTTGTTCCGGAGCTTTTGAAGGTTTCTACAATAATACCCTGGTCGGACATGTTGCCCCTGCCGAGCCTGTCGATGTCCATACACAGCACGGCTCCGTACCGCCCAAGCTCCACCTGTTCGAGCAGACGGAGCATCTGCGGGCGCGCATACAGGCTGTCGCCCGACACGACCTCCTCGTAAATATCCTCCGGCGCTATGTGCAGGCCGTGCTCGGCTGCAAATTCCAGCAGCGTTTTTTTATGCTTGCGCAGCGTTTCTTCCAAAGTCCCCTGGTCAAAGCGTGACTTACGGATATAAGCAGCATCATCTTCCATGATATGGCCTCCTTCTATTAATTATTTTTTATCTAGCTTTTATGGAATCATGCGTTCTAAAACAAAAAGACCCCTGCATGAATGCAGAGGCTTATTGGGTTGTAGACCCGCAGGTTACTACAACGCGGTCACTAGCAGCACTTTCACTGCAAGTATGCCCCTGCAGTATAAATCATTCTTTGCCCGGTCTTCCTCCCCCTCAAAAAGAGGGGAAGCTGAATATTACCGAATATATTTCAATCCACGTTTCCCATTGAGAAACGACATGTATTATCTTAACACATGTTATATACCTTGACAAGATAAACATAGGCAATACATATAAAACTTTATATTAGGTAAAATTCATAGTAAAATCGAAATAACAAAAAATGGTATTTTACACTATTTAAAAATATTAGAATATGAGTGAACCAATATGATAGAAACCAGATTAAAGGATCTTCGTGAGGATCACGATTACACGCAGGAGCAGCTTGCGAAATATCTGCATGTCTCCCAACCGACCTATTGCGATTATGAAAATGAGAAAATTAACATCCCGATAGAAGTGTTTATCAAACTGGCCCGCTTTTATCATACAAATATTGAATATATTACAAAATGTACGAATGAAAGCAAACCCTTGTTGCCGCGGGATTTACACAAATAGACGGTGTTAATATCCATAAAGAAAGCGTTTAGAAAAAAGTCTTGTTAAAATCTTTGATTTTTAACAAGACTTTTACGAATAAAGAAGATTACATCTTTAATATACAAAATTTTAATAAAGCTTATTCTGCCGGATTCAACCCGCGCCTTCGACGATATTAATATGCCTTTGCAGTTCATCAATTTCATAATCTGCGATAAGCTGTGCGAGCATATCCGGCGTGTGGCCGTTACTGTAGTAGCTGTCGAAGCATTCATAGTATTTGCGGCGGTCGGCGAATTTAATATTAATCGGCAGCAGCCCGTCTTTTATCAGCTCAAGGTTTAAAATCAGCCGGCCGGTCCTGCCGTTGCCGTCGATAAACGGATGAATGCCCTCAAAACGTAGATGAAATTCTGCAATCGCTTCAATTATATGCTTTTCGCGCTTCATTACCTCGTAATCCCTTAAAAGCGTTTCCATCTGGACCGGGACTAGATAAGGCTGGGGCGGGGTGTGCACAGCCCCCATAATTGTTACGGGGACGCTGCGGTAAACGCCCCTGTTGTTGACGTCATTCATCAGGACAAGCGAGTGTATCTCTTTAATAACGCGCTCTGAAAGCTCTGTATTTGCGTCAGCTAAGGCTACGATATACTCGAACGCGTCTTTATGCCCAATGGCCTCTAGATGCTCCCGAACGGGCTTTTCGGCAATTGTGACGCCCTCCTGCAAAATGAGAGCCGTTTCCCGCAGGGTTAAGGTGTTGCCCTCGATGGCATTGGAGTTGTACGTGTTGTCTATGATGAACTCGTCGCGTAGACGCTTTAATTCGGTTTCATTGAGCGGGCGCAGGTTTTTTAACCTATTTTTCAATTCATCTATCTTTGTATAGTTCATCGTTTGCTCCTTTTTAATAAGGCTTGCTGTTGTTTGTCCGCTTCATAATATAGTCGAGGCTTGTATTGTAGAAGTCGCCTAGTTTAATCAGTATGTCATATGGCATATTGATTTTTCCATTTTCATACGCGCTGTATGTTGACTGGGAAATATGCAAATATTTTGCCAGCCGCTCCTGTGTGTAATCATGGTCCTCACGAAGGCTCTTTAATCTGGTTGATGTCACTTTAACACTTCCTTTTATTTTGATTTTTATGTACGATTATCAATAAAATCTTACCAAACATCACAGATTTGCTACCAAACTTACCAAACTACTTTTATCTCGCAAATAAAAGTGCTATATTTTAGTC
>UQHH01000085.1 GCA_900540865.1 uncultured Oscillospiraceae bacterium | reverse complement strand
CCATACGGTGCCGGAAAGAAACTTGCTGAAATGTACCAGAAGTCAGATTTGCAGCAGAAGAAGCATCTGCTGCGGGAAATCGGCCGATACTCTGTTTCACTATTTCCCTATCAAATTCGTCGATTAAATGCTTTACAGGCCCTGACCCTGCTGGATAACGAAATATATCTACTGGACAAAGAATACTACAGCAATCAGCTTGGTGTAATTTTTGAACCGTAGTGTAACAATAGACAAATTAAGGGAGGTTACTAAAATGAGCTATCGTAACACGGTCGAATTTGTTGTCTATGGCAAGTACGCCCTGTTTTCTGATCCGATTACAAGGGTAGGCGGCGAAAAATTTTCTTATCAGATTCCGACCTATCAGGCGCTCAAGGGGATTCTCGAAAGCATTTACTGGAAGCCAACGTTCATTTGGTATATCGATGAAGTCCGTGTAATGAACAAAATTCAGACCCAGTCCAAGGGAATGCGGCCCATCGCATACAGCTCGCCCCAAAATGACCTTGCATACTATACCTATTTAAAAGATGTCTGTTATCAGGTGCGCGCCCATTTTGACTGGAACTGGCACAGGCCGGAGCTTGCCTGTGACCGCAATGAGCATAAACACCATCATATCGCCCGACGTATGATTGAACGCGGCGGCCGCCGGGACATTTTCCTTGGAACCAGAGAATGCCAGGGGTATGTAAAGCCGTGCGTTTTTGGCGAAGGTGAAGGATATTACGACCAGTACGGTGAAATCGACTTTGGCGTTATGGTACATGGGTTTGATTACCCAGATGAAACGGGAAACGATCAAATGTGCGTGCGTCTGTGGAAAAACGCCGTAATGAAGGATGGCGGGATTGCCTTTCCGCTTCCTTCGGAGGAGTCTTCTGTACTTGTATGGAAATTCATAAAGCCGATGAAGAAGAAAATATTTATAAACAAGAAAAATTTTATTGGGGTTGAAGAACTGGAACTCGCCGTGTTGGCTGGGGAAGGAGGCGCGCGTCCATGAGCTGGATGCAAAATTTATGTGAAACCTTTGATGCCTGCGCAGATGCTGTCGGCATATGCAGCGAAGAAAAAGACCAGAGAACCATGCTGCTTCCGGTCGGTCATCTGCTTACACAGGTTGATGTAATCATCCGTTTGAACAGCAATGGTCAATTTCAAGAAGCAGAAAAAGTAAAGTCTTCAAAAAATGATAAAACACTCATCTGTATTCCCTGCACGGAAGCATCTGAATCAAGATCCGGGACGGGCGCTATTCACAGGCCCCATCCATTGTTTGACCAGGTGGAATATCTTTTAACAGAAAAATACCTTACTAATTTAGACGGCTGGATTGCTTTTTTAAAGGAAAAGGATGCTGATTCTGCTGCTTGTAAGGCGCTGATTTCCGTGTATCAGTACATAGCCAAGAAAACGCTGGAAGAGGATTTAAAGAGTCATTTGAAACAAGAAGTGAACCGCAAATGGTTTATTGCTTTCAGTGTAGGGGTAGATGGCCATTTTGAGGATAAGCTGTGGAGGATGCCGGAATTATGGAAAGCGTGGACAGACTTTTATCTGCAATCAGGCATCGAAGGCACAAAGCAGCGGGGTATCTGCTATGTGACTGGGACTGATAGTGCGGTCTGTACGGACAAGCATCCCAAAAGCATCAATCGTGCTGCCGGAAACGCAAAGCTCATCAGCGGAAACGATAAAACGAATTTTACGTTTCGGGGGCGGTTCGTACGATTGGAAGATGCTGTTACCATAAGCTATGAAGCTTCTCAGAAAGCGCACCAGGTTTTGAGATGGCTCATTTCTAATCCGAATTGCCACTGCTGCGCTTCACAGGCGATTGTTGCCTGGGCAATTGATCGTAACATTGATGTGCCGGATTTTTACGAAGACAGCTACCATATTTACGACGAAACGCCAAAAACAGACGACCAGAAACTGATTTTTGCTGATACGGCCACTTGCGCGGACTATGCGGAGGCAATGAATAAGACGCTGTGCGGTTACAACGCTATAAATCGGGTCAAAGAACATAAAAGGGCGGTTGCGGTCCTTGCTGTCGACGCTTCAACAAAGGGAAGAATGTCGGTTACTTATTATCGCGAGCTGCGGGAAAACGAATATGAAGAACGCCTGACGCAGTGGCACACCACCTGCAAGTGGTACCAGCCGTTTGGAAAGAGAAAAGATAAATCGAGACGGGTGAGCTATTTTATTGGCGCTCCTTCTTTTGACCGCATTGCTTTGGCAGTTTTGGGAAAGCGGAGATCGTTAAAGGATGAAGCTTACGATAAGCTTGTCAAGAACCTGAACGAGCAACTGCTGCACTCTGTGTTTGATGGGGAGCGAATTCCGCGGTCCATAGTTCTTTCCGCGTGCAACCGGGCATCTAATCCGCTTGCCCTGGAAAATACAGACGTCAAAGAAAACAGAGCGCACTGGCAGGACTGGGAGGCTGTCCTTAGTACAGCGTGCGCTTTAGTAAAACGTTATTACCATGATTATCAAAAGGAGGAATTCTGTGTGAGATTGGAAACGGACAGGCCAGACCGGGATTATCTGTACGGGCGGCTGCTGGCTGTAGCGGACCAAATAGAAAATGCCGCACGGTACAGGCAAAAGGGCGCGGGTGCCGACCAGCGCGCGACCAACGCCATACGTTATATGACAGCGTTTTCGCAGCAGCCGTTTCGTACCTGGAACATGCTGTTTACCCAGCTGCTCAACCCCTATATTCAGCAGCTGAATGGAGCTGGCTGGTATTTAAGCCTGATAGAGGATATTAAACAACGATTTGAGGCGGATGCCTTTGAAAGCAACTTGCCGCTTGACGGAAGATATTTACTTGGCTTTTTTGCACAAAGGCATGAACTACGTCAAAAAAATAAAACAAAAGCAACAGGAGGAACAGAAAATGAGTCTGAGTAATAAAATCGATTTTGCCGTGGTTTTCTCGGTGAAACGGGCAAACCCCAACGGGGACCCCTTAAATGGCAACCGCCCGCGCGTGGATTATGACGGCTATGGGGAAATTTCCGACGTATGCCTGAAGAGAAAGCTGCGCAACCGTCTGCAGGATATGGGGGAAAAAATCTTTGTCCAATCCGACGACAACCGAAGGGACTATTGCAGAAGCCTGAAAGACCGCTTCGATAAGGAAATAAAAGGCAGTAAAGATTCGGAAGAGCAGGCATGGATGGCGTGTCAGAAGTGGTATGATGTACGCGCCTTTGGACAGGTGTTTGCCTTTAAAAAATCAAAAAATGAAGATGCCGAGGACAGCAATTCTGTATCTTTTGGTGTGCGCGGCCCGGTTACAATCCAAAACGCCTTCAGCCTCAATCCGGTTGAAATCTTTTCTCAACAGATTACGAAAAGCGTTAATCTAAAGACAGAAAAAGATCCGGACAGAAAGGACAGCGCTACCATGGGAATGAAGCACCGGGTGGAATATGGTGTTTATGTTACTTATGGCAGTATCAATTGCCAGCTCGCAGAGAAAACAGGCTTCAGCGACGAGGATGCTGAAAAGCTGTGCGACGCTCTAAAAACTCTGTTTGTCAATGACGAATCCTCCGCTCGCCCGGCGGGAAGCATGAAGGTGGAGCAGGTTGCGTGGTGGAAGCACAACTGCAAGAATGGACAGTACGCTTCTGCCGATGTACATGATAGCATTGAAATTCAATTGGATGAAAACGGGCGCAATCCTTCCATTTGTGTGAAAACCGAGCTGAATGGTCTAAAACCTGTGATTGAGAATGGTGTAAATAAATGATGATATACAGCACGCTTTTAAGGGATATGAAAGAGGGAACTAATATATAGTTTCTCAGCAAAATTTCATTACTGGAAACTAAAAAATTAAAGTGAGGG
>UQHH01000084.1 GCA_900540865.1 uncultured Oscillospiraceae bacterium | reverse complement strand
AGGCTGGAGCAAAAATATGGCGAAACAGAACACACTTGATATATGGCTCGAATTTGAGCGCAGGAAGCGTGAACTGCAAAAACAGGGCTTAACTCCCGCACAGTATGAAAACGCCGTCAAGAGGCTCGCAGAGCGTCTGGGGGTGTAATACATTGGCAAACAGGAGCACGTTTATCAAGATAGACCGCAGTATTTTAAGCTGGCGGTGGTATCGGGACATCAACACAAAAGTGGTGTTCCTGCACCTGCTATTGACGGCAAATATCCGGGACTGCGACTTTCAGGATACGACAGTCCGCAGGGGCGAAAAAGTGATTTCTTACGCGAGTTTAGCCGAAGAAACAGGGTTGTCGATTAAGCAGGTTCGTACCGCCTTAAAACACTTAAAAGAGACAGGCGAAGCGGCATGCAGGTCAACCAACAAATACACCATTGTAACGGTGAAAAACTACGATAAGTATCAGAAAAGGGCAGACACAGAGGCAGGCAACGGGCAATCAAAGGGCATTCAAGGGGCAATCAAAGGGCAACAATCAAAGAATATAAAAGAATATAAAGAAAGTAAAGAAGTAGTACTGCCCACTTTTTCTCAGGTTTTTGATTTTGTAAAGCGCGAGCATCTCAATGTGGACGCAGTGAAATTTTTCGAGCATTACCAGAAAAACGAATGGACGACCAGAGAGGGAAAACCCGTAACGGACTGGCAGGCGCTCCTGCGCAGGTGGAGCAGTAAGGAACAAAAGCCTTATGCCGGCGGATATCAGGGAATCAGGAATCTGGCGGATGACGATGACGACGATTAGGAGGGAACAGGATGCAGCGTGAAAGTATTTACGCAGAGCGCAGCGTGATTGGCTGTTTGGTGTTGTTCCCGGAGCTGGGCGAAAAGCTCGCACTGCTGGAAAAAGGGGATTTTGAGCATACCGTTTACCGCTCCATTTTTAAGCAGCTGAAGCGCGTGTACGAAAAGGATGGAAAGCTCGACAGCGTGACGGTGCTGTCACAGCTTGAGGACCCGGACGAACGGCGGGAGGTTGTTGTCTGCTGTGAGACGGCGGTATCGCGGCACCACTTCGACGAGCATTTGAGGCTTTTGAAGGAGCTGGCCTCCCAGCGGCGCCTGATGGGGAAGATAAACGATTTGATGTTTTCGGGCGAATGCAGCCTGCCGAACATACAGAGGATTGTGGAGGACGAAACAGGCCGTCAGCTGTTTGTGGATTGTTTGGAGGAGAACAAGGCGCGGATAGATGCGTTTACACAAAACCTCAACAAGCCCAGGCCGACCATCCGGACGGGGTTTGCCACAATGGATAAAATCCTTGGCGGCATCCGTAAGGGCTGTGTATTTATCATCGGCGCCCGGCCATCAACAGGCAAGACGACGTTTGCGATAAACATCGCGTACAACCAGATGAAATACGGGCAGAAGGTTTTGTTCTTCTCGCTTGAAATGTCGTCTGAGATGATTTTTGAGCGTGTGATGGCGGCGGAGAATAAAATCAAATACGAGAAATTTTCGCAGAACCGGCTGTTAGAGGACGAAGTAAACACGGTCAAACGCCAGATGGCAAAGCTGAAGGAAAATAACCGGTTCATCGTCGTGGATGATGTATACGCAGTCGAGCTGATGTGCAACCAGATAGCTGAAGTGAAGCCCGACCTGGTGGTTGTGGATTTTATCCAGATTGTGACGGCCGCGCAGAAATATGAAAACGTGCGCGTCAAGACAGATTACATATCGAGCGAATTGAAGCGGGTCGCAAAGAAAACAGGCTGCACCATACTGGTTCTCTCCCAGCTGTCGAGAAACGGCAGGGAGGCGCCCACAATGTCCGACTTGAAGGAAAGCGGCGGACTTGAGCAGGACGGCGATTACATCGCGCTTCTGCATAGGCCGTATGTGCTGAAAAAGGACGATGAGTCCGTCCGGCCGGAGGAAACGGAGCTGTTGCTCGACAAGAACAAGTTCGGACGTACAGGCAAAATAAACCTGTATTTTGACCTTAAGCACCAGAAGTTTTATGAGGCGGATACGTACCGCAGCGAACAGCTTGACGATTCAAAAGAGCCGTTCAGTGCGAATGACGACATTCCGTTCTGAAGGGGAAAACAATGGATTTGATGGAAGCAAAGAAAGCAATCGCACATCAGACGCAGGTAGAATATCAGGGTCATTTCTACACCGTGACAGCAATCACCATGCGGGTACACCACAAAGAAGTACGGTGGTATTACCAGCTGGAGCTGATGGACGTGAGAGCGCCGCATTCGCTTGTGATTGCAGATTTATTTAAAACTAGATATAAAACTAATCAGTGCAATAACAGCTGAAAGCAGGGAAGCAAGTGCTGCAACCAACGCGGCTATTTTTTGAAAAAATGTAAATGTAGGTGACTTGTTTATTTTTTCGCTAAGATATTTAGAACAATATTTTTTTAAAACTCCTGTTAAGGTCAGAAAAAGGCTATGTAAAATGTCTATAAGTATAATTGTTGAAAACAAAAGTAGGATAGTGGAAAACAAGAAATAAAAAATATTGTTCATATTCAATGAAAAAAGATAAAGGCCCACAATGCCGCCTGAAAGAATAGCAAAAGAAACAGGATAAATACTTAGAATTCTTTTATTTCTTTTTCCCTCTTTTTGTCCCCAAAGATGCAACAAGATACCAAGACCAATCCCAACAAGTAAACCACCAGTTATTGAATAATAAGGCATTAACAATACACTTTCAGGGGTCATGGAGTAAGCAATGCAAATAAATATAAAACCTAGAATGATACAAGAAAAAGAAATTTTAATTCGCCATTTTTTAAGAAAAGTAAAAATTTTATTCCTATAGTATATTTTAGGATGTTTTGCATTTTTCATCAATTTCACTCATTTTATTATGTATTTTATCAATAATATAACATTTTAAAATAATAAAAGTCAAATTTTATGTGAAATGTGGACTTAATAGAGTGAAAAACTATAATTGCCTTTTCCACTTTAAACCCTCAGTAGCTTTTCGTAAAGTATCCTATAAATAGTGTGTCGCGCTTATTAAAATTAGATTGATGATTCTTGTAAAAGTTTTATTTGTTCTTGGTATTTGGGGTACCAAATTTTATCAGTAAAAGGAATTAAAAAATGAGGGCAATTTGCTGTCGGCGTACCCATTAGATTTTGTCTAACAATAATACATCCGTGATCGGTTGTATAGTCAATTGCACTTAGAGCAATAGGTGTTATTATCTTTGAAACTTTATATTTTGCACCTAGTTGGATTAAACGCTTGAGATATTGATTGCTTTGTAGTTCATTTACTATTTGTTCGCCGGATGAACATTGATAAAAGCTGGCGTATGATGAAAATACTTCTGGAGAATCTTTATCTAAAGAAATCAGATGGAGTTCTACCCCCTCAGCTATCTTTTTTTGAAGTTCAGTAAATATTAAGCATAAACAGTTTAATGAAGCACCACTTATAAAAATGTTTTTTTTAGCTTTACTAATAAATTCTGAAAATCTAAGTAGGTTACTTGAGTCAGGATAAAATTCTGAGACAATTTTTGATAGGTTATTTTGATGAATTCTTTCTTCTAAGATGGGATTGCATCTTTTTATAAAAAGCTCTAACCTTCTAATCCAAACCTCGTTGTCTCGATTTTTATTAAATAAAGAATCTATTTGAGTTCCTAATTTAATCAGTTGATGTGATAATTCTGTTGTACTCTTCTCAAATAAATTAATTGAAAGGCGCCCTGTACCGATAGCTGGAGGGATATCACCAAAAGTAAGATTTGGTGATGCTATTAAACATGTAACGTTTTCACTAGTTACCCAAGCCGCTCCCATTTCCATCAAACAGGTCGCACTTTTTAGGAACTCATTGGAAAAAATAAAAATATAAAAAATATCATTATTAGTAAGTGTTTGCTTAATATTTTCATATATATCATTCCCAATTTTAATTCCATACCCTAGTGTAGAATAACTAAAAATATCCTTAGACCCCAGACCCTTTCCTTCAAATAAAAATACTAGTTCGGCTGCTAAATCTGCGTCTTTTTCTGAATGACTAATAAAAATTTTCATATGTATGCGTCTCCAAT
>UQHH01000083.1 GCA_900540865.1 uncultured Oscillospiraceae bacterium | reverse complement strand
TTAAAAAATGGACCAAAGAGAAGCAATCGCGTAATCCTTGGATGTAAGCCTCTTTGATCTGAAAGCTTGTTTTATAAACTTCTCCTTCATAATGCCGACGGATGGTAAGGCGGTCAGGCTTTTCAAATTGCTGGTACAACTCTTCAACTACTTCCTCACTTTTCTCCTGTTGTCTACAAACCTCTTGATAGTCAAGATCATCATTTAGACGTTGAAAAGAAACTTCCTCTCTTGCGCTAATTAATGAACGTACAGCGTCGCGGGTCATTCTATTCATAACAATTATCCTTTCAAAAATCGTGCAACCCTTGAAAGAAATCACAGCGCATGGTATAATATTTACGCTGTAACTGTCTTTTAGGCAGTTGCCGTACTGGAAGTGGCTTCAGCTTTGATGAGAGGGAGCCGCTTCCTTTCATTTTTTGAGGTCGTCTTTTAACTTTTTAATTCCACGCCTACCGGCTTCCATCTTATTGACATTTTCTTGTTTGCAGTATTCTTCTAATATCTGCTTACATTCTTCATCATACTTGACGGTCATGCGGTACGGCTTGGGATTATCTGTTGGACGCCCCATCTTTTTTGTACCCAGAATCATCACCTCCAACTTAGGGCCGCCATAAGTATAGCACTAAAGGCCGCCGTAAGTCAAGAGGTCCCAAAAAATAAATATAGCTTTGAGAGACAAAAGCTCTTGGCTATTTGCAAATTATATCATTCACTACAATTTCCTTAGCACGCGCCCGGATATTATTCATCCGCCCCGCCCACTCCATCTGATCGTGAGCCTTTAATTCTTCTGTTACCCCTTCTTTTTCAGCAAGTTCCTTTACCAGCCGAAAAAAGAGATTTTCCGCCTGTTCATTGACATCTGCAAGGTAACTGTTCAGTTTGCCGCCTGTCAACAAATCCGTGTAAAGGATTTTGCGATTCTGTTTAATATACCGTAGGTGCCGTTGTCCCCAAATACCAATAGGTTCTTCTTGTTGAGTGGGTAAAGCAAGTTCAGGAAGATAATAATCGCCTTGCAGCGTGTAGCTGATACCTGTTTTTTTATCTGTAAAATACTGTTTCATGGGTATACTCCTCATCTTTCATAATTGTTATTTCTAAAGCGCCTATCACGCTTTTTAGACCGCTCTGCGGCTCTTGTCTGCTGCAAAAGCTCATCTACCTGTTTACTTCCGATAGCCTTGCGTAAGAGCCTATAATCCTTCACAACGTCCTCAAGTTGAGAATTCTTTTCCTGTAGGATTCCAACCCGGCTGCGTAAAGTATCACGTTCAACAGTAAGACTATGGTTTGCCTTTTGCCACTTACCAAACTCGTTCTTTAACTCGAAATATCGAACCAGACACTCTTTACAAAGCGCTTTAACCGATTGATTAATGGCTCGACAAATTTTGTTTTATAGGTTTTAGCGGACATTAGCGCAGTAGGCTCTGGTAACTGATACTGCGGATCATTTTCAAAGGTTTCCGTAATTTTCGTGATGGCGGTTTCGCAGTCGGCAAGATTAGCTATACGCTTGGAAAGCTCGCCCGCCTCGTCTTTTTTATCGTTGATTTCCACCTCCAACTGTTTGACCTCTTTGGCACGCTCCTGTTTTTTATAATCCCAATCCGTCTGGTGCTTTTCGTGCGTACCTTTTTGTTCCCATTCAATACCGTGGCGTTCCATTACGGCGGCAAGCTGCTGTTTTTCAGAATACACCCACTGATTCCATTCCGTATCGCCACGGGTGCCGCCTTTGAATCCCTGTGCCGCAAGCGCCTGCTTGAGCGATACACGGGTATCAAGCCCACGCTTGCTCTCGGTGGTGAATGGCACAAAGTCAATATGCAGATGGGGAGTAGCTTCATCCATGTGGAGATGCGCTGAAAAAACACGGAGATAGGGATTTCGCTCTTGAAATCTCTGCATATATTCATCTAATACCGTTTCAGCAAGCCGTCCTTCATCACTTTGGGCGTTCATATCCTTAATGTTCCCGATCTGCAAAATCACCTCATGGAATGGCTTCTCCTGTTTGCCTGAACGAATCTTTTCGTAATAATCCTTTATTACACGGTCAGCGCGTATCTGTTTGGCATTGAAACGCTCTAACGCTTCATCAAATAACTCGTGGTAAACGGTCTTTATATTTTCATTACAATAATCATGATTCAAAGAAGCTCGCTCCGGGTCTGTGTTCTTAGCATGGAACACACGGCTGTTATGATTGACCGAGCCTTTCCCGACCATAACGCTAATGGTTCGTTGCATAGAACCCTCCTTTCTTTTTCGGCGGGTAATCGGCGTAAGCCGAAGGTTCTAGGATTGGATCAGGAGGTTCTTTCCAAAGTTCTATTTCCGCTTTTTCAAGCTGCCATAGCAATCGTTCTGTATCCCTTGTGAGAAATAGCCGTTGCTCCTGCTGGTCACGCCCGGAAATGTCCAATATGGCACTGTTACTTGTACGCTTCTCTTTTTGAAGCAGAAAGGCACCATCCGCTGCACCGAGCAAACCATTCGTGCCGGAAATCATATCAAATTTATCGTCGGCCTGTTGCTTGCGTGTATGGTGTACCAGCAGCAAGCAAATGCCATGAGAATCTGCAAAGCGTTTAAGCCGTGTAATGATTTCATAATCGCTGGCATAACTGAATTTGTCACCGCCAATTTCCCTGACTTTTTGCAGGGTGTCAATGATAATCAGCTTGGTATCTGGGTGTTTTCTTACAAAACCTTCAAGCTGTTCATCCAGTCCGTTTCCTAGTTGTTTGGCCGATACAGTGAGATGCAGATTTTCTGCGCTGTCTGTCCCAAACATGCGGAAAAGCCGTTCCTGCAACCTTCGGTAATCATCCTCAAGGGCAAGGTATAGCACTGTGCCTTTTCGTACAGGGTAATTCCAAAGGGAAAGCCCCGTGCTGATGTGATAGGCAAGCTGCGCCATAAAAAAGCTCTTACCTAGCTTTGGCGCTCCGACGAATAGATACGTTCCGGGGTACAGCAGACCGTCAATAAGCGGCGGTCTGCTTTGAAAGACGGTATTATAAAGCTCGTTCATGGACACGGTTTTCAGATAGGACGGCTCTATCTTTCGGAGCATTTCCCTTTACCATTCATCCAAACTTTCATGGAAGTCGTTGATTTCAGCGGGTTCCTCTGATATACTGTGGATAGATTCTTTACCATACGGCTGTCCCACATCTGCGCCAACAGATGATAATGGGGCAGTCGTTTTTTCTGTTTCAACGTTCATACCTCGCCCTCCTTCATGCCGTTCAGTGTAACGGTAATTAGTTGAATTGTCTTCAAAAGTTCTTCATCAACTTGACCTCCAGTTTCAATGCGCTGTAACTCTTCCAAAACTGAGGCAAGCTGGTTACGGAGTGCTTTGAACACACGGGGATTACCGGCCACCACGATATCCTTGTTTTGTAATCTGCGGATGATATAATCCTGTTTTGTCAAGCCAGAAAGCGCTACCGCTTTTTCAAGCTGCTTATCTTCCTGTGGGGACATACGAAACGCTACGGTTTTATTCGCCAGCGTCCCTGCTTGTCATATGCTTTCAGTGACATTCTCAAAGCCCTCCTTCTGCCCGTTCCATATTGAGTTTCCCTGCCATTTCCGTCTGCCTTGATGGAAACAGATGTGCATAGCGATACGTGATATCAATGCTTTCATGCCCCACACGGTCAGCAATCGCCAATGCCGTATCCCATATCGATCAGAAGCGAAACGTGAGAATGGCGAATATCGTGAATCCTGATTCTCTTTACTCCCGTTGCTTTACAACCACGTTCCATTTCATGTTTTAAATAGTGCTTGGTTACGGGAAAGATTCGGTCATCTGGTTTTGCGCCATATAGCATTTTCAGATATTCCTGCATTTCAACGCTTAGAAACTGGGGCAGTTTGATGATTCTATTGCTCTTTTTTGTTTTGGGCGTTGTAATGACATCCCTCCCTTTCAGCCTTTGGTAGGATTTATTGATGGATACAGTTTCTTTATTAAAATCAAAGTCTGCCGAAGTCAACGCCAGCAGTTCACCCTCACGAATGCCGCACCAGTACAGCATTTCAAAGGCGTAATAAGACATTGGCTTATCCATCATGGCGTCGGAAAACTTCTGATATTCTTCTTTCGTCCAAAACAGCATTTCTTTGCGTTCCTCTGTCCCCATGTTCCCGGCCTTTGCCGCAGGGTTTAGCCGTAAATCATAGTAGCGGACTGCGTGGTTAAAAATAGCGCTCAACTGATTGTGAATTGTTTTCAGGTAGGTTG
>UQHH01000082.1 GCA_900540865.1 uncultured Oscillospiraceae bacterium | reverse complement strand
TTGCTGCCGGGCAGCAGGCAGCACCTGGGCGGCGCGGAGCATACTCTTGAAATTATGGAGCAGGCGCCGGTCGTCATATTTGTGACAAACCCGCTGGGAATCAGCCTGTTTGAGACGCTTTCCCCGGAAGCGCGCGTATACGAAATCTGTAACGCGCAGTCCGTCGGCGCGGCGGTTGAAAACATGTCGCTTGCGGCAGCCGGGCTGGGGCTTGGGAGCCTGTGGATTTGCGATACCTATTTTGCTTATCAGGAGCTGAAAGACAGCTTGGACGCACAGGGCGAGCTGTTCGCCGCCGTCGCGCTCGGCTACGCTGATGAAGCGCCTCTTCAAAGGCCCAGAAAGGCATTGGAAGAGACTGTCGAGTGGAGGCTCGATTAGTATTTCAATTTAAATCCGCGCCTGCAGTGCCGTAGTCCTCAGCAGAAGTAATTGTGAACGGTTTGAAAAGTTTTTGCCTTTCGCCTGAAATCGCCGTTTCTCTACTTGAACCGCCGCCGCTGCGGTGTTATGATAGGGTACGTTATCAAACACAGAAAAAGGAGACTTGCCTGATGATGTGGAGGTTTCGGGAGTCGCTTGCCCGCTTTATGTACGGGCGGCACGGCATCGACCAGTTTTCCATCTTTTTAATTGTGGTTTACCTTGTAATTGCGCTTGCGAGCCTGTTTACCAGAACGTATATCATTACAATCCTGGAGCTGCTCCTGCTGGTTTATTTTGCTTTTCGTACGCTGTCGCGCAACGCGGTGAAAAGGTCTGCGGAAAACGCGCGGTTCTTAAAAATTTGGGGAGCGGTTTCTTCGTGGTTTCGCAGGACGTCTGCGCGTATCAAGGAATCACGCACGAGGGTTTACCACAAATGCCCGGGCTGCAAGGCAACGCTTCGCCTGCCCCGCCGCAAAGGAAAGCATACGGTGGCCTGCCCCAAATGCGGGAAGGATTTCCAGATGAAGGTTTGGTTCGGCCCGGCAAAAAAATAACAGCTTCGTTTTTATAAAAAAGCTCCGCTGCCTGTGCAGCGGAGCTTTTGCTTTACATGTTTACATCAGGTGCGTATCTTCAATGCGCTTTTCAAAGAATTCGTTGAACCGTATCAGCGGCCTGCGCAGCAGCAGACCTAAAACCAGGGCAAACGGTACAAACGCCAGAAGCTTGAGCAGGTCGAACCAATAATCCGCGCCGTAGGGGCCTGCGACCGCCTCGCGCATGGCGTTGATGCCGTAAGTAAACGGCAGGAACGGGTAAACGCCCTGGAAAAACTCCGGTACGACCTCGACCGGGAAGGTGCCGCCCGCGCCCGCAATTTGTATGACAAGAAATACGACAGCGAGCGCCTTACCGATATCGCCGAACGACACCGTCAGCGTATATATGATTAAAGTAAACACAAAGCTTGAAACCCAGCCCGCGAGTACGAACAAAAACGGCTGGGCGCACTGGATTTGCAGGAAGAACAAATCGCCCAGGCAGATAATCGTAGACTGTATCAGGCCGATGCCCAAAAACAGCAGATACCTGCCGATATACGAGGAGGACGGGGAAAGCTTTTTTAGCTTTTTATCCTCGTCGACACGCACCTTTAAAATCGCGACGAGTACGATTCCGCCGACCCAGATTGCGAGCGTGGAGTAGAACGGCGCCATGGCGGAGCCGTAATTTTTAATCGGGTAAACTGACTTTGTCTTGATTTCGACCGGAGAGGCCATAAACTCCCCAAGCCCCTTCGGGTCGTGGGTAATCAAATCGAGGATTTCTGAAAGCCTGCCGCCGGCCTCCAGGTCGTTGATTTTATCGATGGTCTTTTGAAGCTTTTCGCTCCCCTTTCCCAAAAGCGCACTCGTTTTTTCGAGCGTGTTCTTTAAAGACGCAAGGGAGGTGCCCGCGCTGCCGAGCGCGTCGTCGATTTTCGGAATGTCACCGCCTACTGCCGTCAAAATCCCGGCGACGTCCTGCATTGTGCCGTAAAGCTTGCCTGCGGCCTTGTCGATGCTGCTTTTAGCGGAGGTTATGTATGTGGACTTGATGTCGCGGAATGAAGACCTGCTGTCAGAAAGCAAGGTGTTGATTTCATTTTGCAAGTCGGACGGCAGCTTTCCCGTGCCACGGATTGTACCCGCGGCCGCTGTCAGCTTATCGATGATTTTCTGCTGCTTTGCGTTTTCGCTTTCGAGCTTTCCGATAAGCTTGCTGTTGTCGATACCCAGCTTGTCGGAAAGCTGCTGCAATATACCGATAACCTGGTTGTTCATGGAAACAATCGACTCATTGAAAGAAACCGCTTTTTCAAGCTTAGCGGCGGCGGAATCCGTGTCGGTTTTTAAAAGTATGAACGCTTCCTTTACCGTATCGTCGGCGGAGGTATAGATGGAATCCATCGATTCGATGATTTCCCCCAGAGCGGCGGAAATCTGCTGTGTCGCGGCTTTTGAAGCGTCGACCGCATCCTTTACGGATTCGTTTAAGCCCTCTGCTCCGTCCAGTGTTTTAGAGAGGCTGGGCAAGAGCTTTTGATTTGCTTTCAGCAAAGCGTCCATTGAATTGACCGTGTCACAGAAAGCGCCGATAGAGGTCTGAACGCCCTCAATATCGTCCCGCGCATTCTCAAGGGAATCCGTAATCTTCCCGACGATTTCCTGCTGTGTTTGCCCCATATCGTCCGTGGTCGCGTTTAATATTTTTGCGATGCTCTCGGTAATCACGCTGATAAAGCTGCTGTCTACCTCGCTCTGTATCGCGGAAATCCCCTTGTCCGTAATTTTGGGCGCAATCGCGTTTTTCTTTTCGTTAACGTAATATTCTATCTGCGGGCGTTCCAGCTCGCCCGTGACGATGCTCGTCAGGTTTGCGCTGAAATCCTCCGGAATGACGACAGCCGCGTAAAACTCCCCGCTCTCCACACCGTTTTTGGCATCGTTTTCTTCGATAAACGTCCAGCCCATCTGTGTATTCTGCTTGAGGTTTGCGACGATTTCATCGCCGCCGTTAAGCTCAAGCGCGTGCAGGCTGCAGCCCTCGTCCTTATTGACTACCGCGACCTTGATGCCGTCGGTGCTGCCGTACGGGTCCCAGTTCGCCGCGATATTGAACCACGCGTACAGCGCGGGAATTACGCTGATGCCGATGACGATAATAAGCGCAATCGCGTTGCGCGACAGGCGTTTTAAATCGCGTTTAAATATTTTAAATACGTTCTTCATACTTTTGTTTCCCCCTGCGTACGGCTTAATGCCATGCTTTCTCCTGTGCTCTTTTTAGGGCCGCTCCCGGCGCCGCACTGTTCTCCTATATTCCCGGCTTCACCATTTTCAGAAGCCCGCTCCCCGCTTTCTTCAATACCGGTTTCCGGCCCGGTTCTATCGGGTTCCACAGCAGCCTGAGGTTCCTCTTGTTCCTCCTTGCCGCCGTCGTCCGGCTCCTCGTCGAGCCCAAGCAGCTTCCTATACCAGTAATCCTTGTATTCCACAATAACCAGGAACGCCGCGCAGGCGATAATCGATATAATCCACAGCGTCAGAAAAACCAGCTTCGACTCCAGGCTGAACATCAATACAAGGAACACGAGCGGAAGAATAAAAATGCTCATAAGCCCGTACTTTATGTACCGCGGCCGCTTTTGGCTGAATTCCCCGTATTGTTCCTGAAGCTTTTTGAAGGTCTGGCGCTCCTGCGGAGTTCCCCGCTCTTTTTCCGCACGCGGCGCTTCTTGTTTCCTCTTTTGCATGTGCGCGCGTTTTGAATGCTTGCTCAAACGACCGCCCCCATAAAATGATAATAGAGGGTGCCGCCCCTCTGAAATAAACATTATTCTATCATATCCGTATCAAAATAAAAAGGGCATTCACCCTGATAAACTTTCGACTTTCCATACAATATTTATGCAGTTTTTAAACAGCAGGGACGCGCGGCTGGTTTTTGATTCTTCCGCGCATACTAAGAGCGGAGGGATGCCGCTTGCTGTATTTAATAGCCTATATGCCGCGCCGTTTTGAAAGAGAAGAGGAATCGCCGTTTTTTGACGCGGTTGCAAGGCTCGGGGAAACAAGGGAACTGTCAGAATGCTGTGTTATGCTCAATTGCGCTTTTACGGCAATTGGGATACGCCGCCGGCTGCTCAGTCATATGTGTGACGGAGAGCTTTTATTTATTACGCAGGTCTTTCAAAACCACTGCGCGGGAAAGCTTACGGACGGGCAAAAAGAATTTGTCCGCACACATTTAAGCCCCGACCCGTTTGGGCCGCAGCCAGAAGAAAAGCCGCACAGCTTTTAAATCATGACCACCCGAAAAACGTGTGGTATGCACAAGGGCTAAAAGC
>UQHH01000081.1 GCA_900540865.1 uncultured Oscillospiraceae bacterium | reverse complement strand
GCATTGCGCAGAGCGCCGCGAAATTTTCAAACGATATTCGCCTGCTCCAGCATTTGAAGGAGGTGGAAGAGCCGTTTGAGAAAAACCAGATAGGTTCCTCCGCAATGGCGTATAAGCGCAACCCGATGCGTTCTGAGCGCATTGCGTCCCTTGCGCGTTACGTAGTGGCGGACGCTCTAAACCCCGCCATGACGGCTTCTACCCAGTGGTTCGAGCGCACGCTTGATGATTCCGCGAACAAGCGCATTAGCGTTGCGGAGGCGTTTTTAGCGGTAGACGGTATTTTGAACCTATATGCAAACGTTGCCGACGGCCTTGTCGTTTACCCGAAGGTTATCGAACAGCGCCTAAGGAAAGAGCTGCCGTTTATGGCGACGGAAAATATTATGATGGACGCGGTTAAGCTCGGCGCGGACAGGCAGGTGCTCCACGAGCGCGTGCGCGTACATTCCATGGCGGCTTCCAAGGTCATAAAGGAAGAGGGCGGCGAAAACGACCTGCTTGAGCGTATTGCGGCTGACCCGGCGTTCGGCGTAAGCCTTGCGCAGCTTGAACAGATTATCACGCCGGAACGCTATGTCGGCAGGGCGCCCCGGCAGACGGAGGAATTTTTAAACGGGCCTGTGAAGGAAGCCCTTTCCGGTTATGAGAGCCTTAGTCTGGAAAAGGCGGAAATCAACGTATAAGTTTTTCTGTTTTTTGCAAGGCAAATCAGCGATTTGCCTTGCAAAATTTGTTTTATTCTGCTATTCTTAAAAGTCTGGGGGACTTTTCATTTTTTGCGGTTCGCAGATGGAAAAATACCCTGTGATTACGTGTTTGAATTTTATAATTTTAGGAGTGGTTTTCCATGATTAAAGCCATTGTCGGTGCAAACTGGGGCGACGAGGGCAAGGGCAAAATTACAGACGTTCTTGCCGGACAGTCAGATATCGTCATCCGCTTTCAGGGCGGCAGCAACGCGGGCCATACCATCGTAAACAATTACGGTAAATTTGCCCTGCATCAGCTTCCTTCCGGCGTGTTCCACGGCCATATCACCAATATCATCGGCAACGGCGTGGCGCTGAGCGTCGAAAATTTCGTGAAGGAAATCAAATCGCTGGAGGAGCGCGGCGTACCCGCCCCCAAAATTCTTGTTTCGGACAGGGCACAGATTGTCATGCCGTACCATATCCTGTTCGACTGCTATGAAGAGGAACGTTTGGGCGGCAAGAGCTTCGGTTCTACGAAATCCGGTATTGCGCCGTTTTACTCGGACAAGTTCTCAAAAATCGGCTTTCAGGTCAACGAGCTTTACGATGACCAGGATATTTTAAAGGATAAAATAGCCCGCGTGCTCGAAATTAAAAACGCGACGCTCAAGCACCTGTACCATAAGCCGGAAATCACGGTAGAAGAAATATACAATAAACTGATGGAATATAAAGAGCAGCTTGCCCCTTATGTCGCCGATACGTTCGATTACCTGTACCACGCGGTAGAGGACGGCAAGAATATTCTGCTTGAAGGCCAGCTTGGCGCTTTAAAGGATACGGACTTCGGTATTTACCCAATGGTTACGTCCTCGAATACGATTGCGGGCTACGGTTCGGTCGGGGCTGGACTTCCGCCGTATGAAATAAAAGAGGTTATAACGGTGGTCAAGGCATATTCCAGCGCTGTCGGCGCGGGTGAGTTTGTCAGCGAAATCTTCGGGGAAGAGGCCGACGAGCTGAGGCGCCGCGGCGGAGACGGCGGCGAATACGGCGCGACGACCGGTAGGCCCAGAAGGATGGGCTGGCTTGATTTGGTGGCTACCCGCTACGGCTGCCGTGTGCAGGGCACGACAAAAATAGCCTTTACGGTGCTCGACGTGCTCGGCTATCTCGACGAAATCCCGGTATGCGTCGGCTATGAGCTCGACGGAGAGCGCATTGATTACTTCCCGTCGACGACAAAGCTTAAAAGGGCAAAGCCTATTTACGAGGTGCTCCCCGGCTGGAACTGCGACATCCGCGACATCAAAAAATACGAGGACCTGCCGGAAAACTGCCGCAAATACATTGAGTTTGCGGAAAAAGAAATCGGTATCCCGATTGGTATCATATCCAACGGCGCCGCGAGGGATAATATTATTTACAGATAAATTGAGGAAATAAGGCGGAAGGTCTATGAGCAAAACAAACGAATCGGTACTGGTTATGGACTTTGGCGGACAGTACGCGCAGCTGATTGCGCGCAGGGTTCGCGAGCATAACGTATATTGTGAAATTAAATCGTACAAAACCCCTGTAAAGGATATTGTAACAGCCGGATATAAGGGCGTTATTTTCACAGGCGGGCCTAACAGTGTTTACGCCAAGGACGCGCCGAAATGTGACCCCGAGCTGTTTTCCTGCGGCGTTCCGGTGCTCGGAATCTGCTACGGCGCGCAGGTGATGGCACAGATGCTCGGCGGCAGGGTAAAGGGCTCGCAGGTAAAGGAATACGGCAAGACGAGCGTTGCCTTCGATACGTGCAGCCCGCTGTTTGAAAACGTTAAACCAAAATCTATTTGCTGGATGAGCCATACCGACTATATCGAATCCCCGCCGCAGGGCTTTATCGTAACGGCAAAAACTTCGGACTGCCCGGTCGCGGCGATGGAGAACAAGGAAAAAGGGCTTTGCGCCATGCAGTTCCATCCCGAGGTATCACATACGGAGGAAGGCGGCAAAATGCTTTATAACTTCCTTTATAATGTATGCGGGTGCAGGGGCGACTGGAAAATGTCTTCCTTTGTGACCGAAACGATAGAGAAATTAAGAAGTGAAATCGGCGATAAAAAGGTGCTTTGCGGCCTTTCCGGCGGCGTGGACAGTTCCGTTGCCGCGCTGCTCGTGCACAAGGCGGTCGGCAAGCAGCTGACCTGTATCTTTGTAGACCACGGCCTGCTCCGTAAAAACGAGGGGGACGAGGTGGAATCCGTTTTCCGTAAGCAGTTTGATATGAACCTTATACGTGTCAACGCGAAAGAGCGCTTTTTGAGCAGGCTCAAAGGCGTTTCCGACCCGGAGCGCAAGCGTAAAATCATCGGCGAGGAATTTATCCGTGTGTTCGAGGAAGAGGCAAAAAAAATCGGCAGGGTCGATTACCTCTGCCAGGGTACGATTTATCCGGACGTCGTGGAAAGCGGCGTCGGGGAGGCGGCGGTTATCAAAAGCCATCATAACGTCGGCGGCCTGCCGGACGATATTGGCTTTACCGGCCTGGTTGAGCCGCTGCGCGACCTTTTCAAGGACGAGGTCAGGCGCGCGGGCTTAGAGCTTGGAATCCCCGACTTTCTCGTTTGGCGCCAGCCGTTCCCCGGCCCGGGCCTTGCTATCCGCGTAATGGGCGATATTACCGAAGAAAAGCTTGAAATCCTAAAGGACGCGGACGCGATTTTCCGCGAGGAAATCAGGCTTGCAAAGCTCGACCGTACCGTCAACCAGTATTTCGCGGTGCTCACGAACGTAAAAAGCGTGGGCGTCATGGGCGACGGCCGCACCTACGACTATACCATCGCCCTGCGCGGCGTTACGACAAACGATTTTATGACGGCCGACTGGGCGCGTATTCCGTACGATTTGCTCGCAAAGGTGTCGAACCGCATCATCAACGAGGTAAGCCATATCAACCGGATAGTGTACGACATTACCTCAAAGCCTCCCGCGACGATTGAGTTTGAGTAAATCTATAAAGCCCGGGAACTCGCTATTTAAGCGGGTTTTCGGGGTTCTTTTTTGCCTTTTGATAACAATTTGATAACAGGAGCCTTTAGGACACTTATTGCGGACAGCGAACGGTTAGCGAGTGTCAATAAGCTCTAACCATATAAAACGGTCTTGCTGAACGAAAAATCAGCAAGACCGTTTTGTTATTTGTCCAGTTCCTTTAAAAGCATATCACTCAATTCCTGTGATGGAACTTTCGCCCACCGTTGTGTGGTGTCAAACTCAGGGTATCTGTACCGCCACTTGTCATATTCCTCTTTGGTAATTTCCCCAGCTTCCAGCTTTGCGGCCTGCTGCCGCCATGCCGTCAGCATTTTGATCATATCGTCATAGGTACGCCCTGCTCCTTTATCCAGCCGCAGACAGATTTCTCCGTCATCTTCGCTGATTCTTAGACCACGCAAATCTTCAAGAGCAAACAACGTATGCATGAGGCCAATATCACTGTCAATATCAGGAACAGCAAGTGCCTGCGGTGATACATCAAGCGTGTGCGCTAAAGCAGCAGTTAAATCGGCTTTTGGTGTCCTTGTGCCAGTTTCGTATTGAGCCATGCGAACATCAGCGGTTTTCTCTGGGAAGCCCACCGCCATGCCAAGATATTTCTGCGTCATACCACGCAGAACCCGTAAAAAATGAATTCTTTCTCCAATTGCCAATTTTATCAGCTCCTATGTAGCGCTTCATTGAAATTAGTATAACATATTTGTTTAAGAATAGTCAAGAGAAAATTAAGCAAAAAAGTTTAATTATTTTCCTGCAAACCTCTTGATACAAACAAATTTGTTTAGTATAATAAGCGAAACTTAGCAAATAAGTTTAGCAAAAACTAAATGACCGTCCGAACAGCTACCTTCTGGGGAAGTAGGATAAGACCTTTCAATAACGAAAGCGAGCCTGCCAAGGAAGTAAGAACGGCACAGCACCACGCAAGGTTGCCTGTCAGGAATCTATTTCGGGTAAAACGGCAGTTGAA
>UQHH01000080.1 GCA_900540865.1 uncultured Oscillospiraceae bacterium | reverse complement strand
ATTCATTTCTTGAATGTCCTCCTTTTGGTTTTTTGTGCAGTTGTCAGGCCGCACTTTTATTCTACCAAAAGGAGTTTTTATTTCCTATTCATCGCTAAAGCTTTTCTGAACCCCCGGCACAGCCGGGGGTTTTCGATTACAATAACAACGCCCGCCTGTTGTTGGCACAACAAGCGGGCGTTTGCTCATTTATAAAAAGTTTTATAAATCAAATAACCTATCGGGGCCAAATATATAATCAAGACCGCACATGCAAAGGCGGCATAATAAATATATTTCGCGATAGATAGAACCGGATTCGGAACGTCAAAGTTTTTCTTTTTACCAAGCTTCACGAGAAAGCATATTCCAAGCAAGCCAAGCAATGAGATTCCACTAATCAACAGACCAGGTATCAATCCGTGTGGCAGGAAATTCATTTCAATTTGGTTGCTTCCATCCTTGAGCTGTACCGCCATAAAGCTGCCGGCTGCCTTAAGTACTTGCGTATCCTCCCCGTTGATTTTGCAGCTCCAGCCCTTATCGTAGTTGACAGGAATAAAAAGCAGCTTGCTGGAATCTCCGTTTTCTACTGTCATTTCCAGTCTGTTTCCAGAGGCTTTTGCCTGCGTATCGTTATTTTTAAGGCTTGCGCTTAGCGCAGCCATTTTATTGAGTGAAACAGTTCCAAAACGAGTATTGTCATCAATTATCTGTTTGCTTGACTTTACTGTTACACTTACCGTTTCATTATCAAATGCGCCGAGAAGAATTAGCTTATTGTTAAAGCTCGCGGGATATTTCAAGTTGTTTGGCTGCTTCAGCGTGGGAATTTTAAGCGGTTCCCCGTTGACAGTGAGGCTCATATCAGAGGAAGTGCTCCAAAAATATAAGGCTTCATTTCCCTTAATCTGTATTTGATAGTTTTTTCCGCCCTGAATGCCCTGTGAGCTTAGGATTTTACTGTTTCCTTGCCCCTGCGCGGTGGCCAGGCGTGTCATAATGTCCTGCGTGTCACCCGAAATACTTTTATAAAGCGCGTTTTGAGCATCACATATATTGTTTGACAGTGGTTTTAAAATCGACTGGTCGGCCATAACGCCAAAGGGCAGCGTATAAACACAGTCGTAATAATTAAATTCACCGGCTTTTTTATTGAATCGGTAAAGCTTTGGATTTTCTTCAAAAAGGGACAGGGTGTTTTTTACTCCGAATACCGCATCGGAGAAAACAGTACCTCCTGAATCCAGCGTGCGGGTAAATATTGTACTGTAACCTAAAGTTTTAAAGGAATCCTGAAGGGAATCCGGAATCAGATGCGTCCAGTTTGAAAGCGCGGAGCGCTCTAAAATCAGCGGATAGTTCGTATTGAGCTGTACCCCTGTGTCCTTGATTCGCTTCAACGCGTTTTCTTCCGTGGGAATCGATTGCTTAACAGCAAGTGTTCTTTCCACAAATTCATCGTCATGCTCGCTGCTGGCAAAAACTTCAACACCAATCAATCCGGCGGCATAGAACAGAATAGGTAGAATGACAGCAACTGAAATTATCGCATTGCGTACCTTTTTCGAACGGAGCGAAAAGCCCAGAACAATAACGGCGATAAACAAAATTGCGGCCATTACGACATTTTGATAAAGCTCGTTGTTGCTGCGGTTGAGTAAATAGATTCCGTACTTATTGAACAACTGGTAAATATGTACCAGCAGGGGAATCGAAAAACAAATAAGCGCTAAAATCAAGACGATTTTAATAATAAACCAAAGACGTTTTATTAAAAGTGGATCGGAGAACCGTTCACGCATGCTGATTTTTTGCTGCGCTTTTTCCTGTGCTTCTTCATCGATAACCTCTTCCACTGGCCTTAAAAACAGTCTTTCCTCCTCTGCGGGCTGATAGCAATTTGTTAAATAGTAGGCACTGGCGCAAATCAGCACAAACGTTATCATAAATCCAAACCGAAGAGGAAAGCTCGCATAAGAGCCGCCGTGCCAGAGCAGATTGACTCCTTCAAAAAAGATGGGAATTACTAACATAATAATCAATGTAAAGAAAAACATTTTCTGCTTTTTAAAGCGCTTTCCTTTACAGGCAAAACGAAAAAGGAGAACAATAAAAAGTTCGGCTCCCAGCAGCATAAGAAGCTTATTGATATTAGGAAGGCTGAACATGTCCATATTGACGCCGAGAAACGATAGCAGTCCGCCTGAGTTTGACATACGGGCGGACGATGTCATATGGAAATAAGAGGGAAGCAGCAGTCCCGCGGCAAGTAAAAAAGGTGTTAGTGTACCTATACCCAAATTAAAATAGCATTTTTTTCTTTTCTCTTTCGGCAGCATCAACAAAATATAAAGGCCGGAGGAAAATAAGATGAAGAGCGTCGTCATAAAGGTCAGATAGAAGCTGAGAATCAAGCAGATGGTATAAGTGATAAGATAAGGCATGATTCTATTTTTATTTAGAAGTAAAAGCAGTGTCCAAATTAGGATTGGGAAAATGATTGCGGTTTCCAGCCACATGATATTCGTATAATACTGCAGTACATAACCGCAAAACGCATACATCACAGAGAATAGAACCTTAAAATTAGCGGGTAACTTCGGAAAAACCTTATTGAGAAAGAAGCAGGCCGTAAAAGCCATCAGCGCCATTTTAATTGCCAGGAACAGGGACATGGACTGCAGAATCATATCCCGTGGGATTAACAAATACAGCAGATTGAGAGGGCTTAAATAAGTAGAAAGGTTAGCTGCCATACTGACTCCGGTTCCCGTATACCAATCAAAAAACAACGATTTTGAACCGTGCATGGCGTCATATAAATGATAGTAGCGAGGAACATAGCCCTGCGCCATATCAGCGTATGCAATCGACTTTCCGCCGAAGGGCCAAATCCCTTCTATTAAAAACACAACAGAAAGAAGCGCCAACACAATCAAAGGCCCGGCAAGATACAGCATCCAGTTGTTTGTCTTGCGCGCCTTTTTCAGCAGAGGGCTTTGACTCTCTGCTGCCGCCATTGAAAACATCATCATCAACCTCTCAAAAGTTAAAAAACCGCCCCCGTATAAACGACAGCTTATGGACATGCTATTGTTTTAGTATACAAGATTACGCTCTTTTTTGCAACTTTTTCATAGTTATCTCTGTATGGTTTGGCAATCCGGGGGCTGCTTATCAAAAGAAAGGGCCCGCGGTAAACACGAGCCCTTATAAGCTATTAAATGATATGAAGATTTTTTTCTATAATCGCATGCGGCCTGACAATAAATTCCGGCTTGCCGGCAGGATCCTTGATTTTATTCAGCAGAAGCTCCATAGCTGTCGTACCGATTTCGTAAGCCGGCTGAGCGATTGTATTGATTGGCGGGATGGACGCGTTTGAAAACATCGTATTATCGAATCCAAAAATGTCAATATCGGTTCCAGGCCTTAATCCGATACTCATCATATAATTGTTGATTGCAACGCCGAGCAAATCGGAAATTGCCAGGATTGCGGTCGGAGGCTCCGGAAGGTTTATTAAACGCGCCGCAGCTTCCAGGCCGTTATTATACTCGTACCCGCCTTTGATTATGTATTGGCCGTCAACAGGGATACCGTGCTCTGTAAGCGCGTCTGTATATCCCTGCGTTCTTTCTTTTGCGGAATAGGAATATGCGTTAGTGACCAGGGCGATTTTCCTGTGCCCTTTTTCAATCAATGTACGGCACGCGTCGTATTCCGCCTGCCGGTTGTCAACAAGGACTGTAGAAATCTCCGCACCGTATTTATATTCGCAGCACATAACGAGCGGCGCCTTATTGGCGCTTGCGGATAGCTCCTCCGGCGATTGCTCCGAGCTTGTAAGAATAATACCGTCAAAATTTTTATTATACAGCTGCATAATATACTTTAGCTCAATGTCGAGGTTGCCTCTCGTCGTGGATACCATAGTCATATACCCGTTTTTTTCCGCAAGATCGTCGATTCCGCGTAAGACCTCGCTGTAAAAGGTATTGGATATATCCGGTACGAGGGTTAAAATCCTGTTGGTTCTGCTTACCCTGAGATTTCTGCCGAGTACGTTTGGCGTGTAGCCGAGCCGCTCGATAACCTCCATGACATGCTTCCTTGTTTTTTCGGACACATTCTTGTCATTGTTAAGGGTTCTGGAAATCGTTGCGACAGAAACGTTGGCTTCCCGCGCAACATCCTTAATTGTGACGATAGCGTCCACCTCCCCATAACCACTATTCGGAAAAATCTCCGGCTGGTTCCCAAATTATTAATATACTTCTCTGTTTTATTCCCAGACACGGCGAAAAACACAGCTGTTACAGCAAGCCGTCCGCCTTGTCAAACCTTTTCTTTAAAAGCGCAAGCGCTTTTTTTTCTATACGTGAAACATAGGAACGTGAAATATTTAGTTTTTTTGCTACCTCTCTCTGTGTAAGGGGCGCCGCCCCGTTTAAGCCGTAGCGCAGGATAATTACCGTTTGCTCTCGTTCGTCCAGCACTTCTTTAAGATATTGCTTTAATTTTTCACTGTTGATTTTCAAATCGAGGCTGTCGACGATATTATCCTCCACGCTCATTACATCCATCAGCGTAAGCGGGTTTCCGTCTTTATCGGTATCGATTGCCTCGCTGAGGGAAACATCCTGGGATGTTTTTTTGCTGTTTCGGAAAAACATAAGGATTTCGTTTTCAATACAGCGCGATGCATAGCTGGATAGTTTGATGTTTTTGTTCGGGTCAA
>UQHH01000079.1 GCA_900540865.1 uncultured Oscillospiraceae bacterium | reverse complement strand
CCGCTTACACGGCCTGAAATTAAAATGTAAAGCGGTTCGATGAGGCGGCCGAGAAAAAATAAAGGTTAAACCGCAGGCTTCCCTGTCAAAAAGTAAAAGCGCACGAAGCTGGGTAAATAATCAATAATATAAAAAAGCCGGACGCTTCGTCCGGCTTTTTAAGCGGTTTATCATTTCAACAGCGGTTCCTCAGGGGGCAGGTAGCCACGCGCCGCCTCTAAAAACGCGGAGAAGGCGTTCGGTACGGCATAAATATTGGAAAGTGCGCCGCTGTCCGCCCAGGTAAACGGCGTGTTTTCGCCCGCTTCCACCTTCCAGAGGTAGCCTGTCATATGCCATTCGATATGGGTAAAGATGTGCTTTGCGGTTCGTTTTTCAAGCAGCTGCAAGGGCTTTATGCCCCATTGCCCGGGCACCGCCGCGGCTTCCTCCTCATTGAGCGTACCGCCTGTATGGGGGAATTCCCACAGCCCCGCGAGCAGGCCGGTCCCTGGCCTGCGGCGCAGCGCCGTCTGGTATTTGCCGGGGCTTGTTTCCCGTATAAAAACAAACACGGTCAAATCCTCCGCGCGGCGCTTTTTCTTTTCCGACCGGACGGGAAGCTCAGAAATCACATTGCCGGTTTTTGCCCTGCACAGTGTGCGCAGCGGGCATTCCATGCATTTCGGCGCGCCGTTTGGCAGGCAGACGGTTGCGCCCAGCTCCATAAGCGCCTGGTTGTAATCACCGGGGCGTTCCTTGGGCATCACGCTTTGCAGCGCCTCCTCTACCGCGCGGCGCACGGGCGGCAAATCGATGTTCTCATAGCAGCGCAGCACGCGCGACACGACCCGCAGTACGTTCCCGTCTACCGCGGGCGCCGCAGCGCCGTAGGCGATAGAGGCGATTGCCCCCGCCGTATAGCTTCCAATTCCCGGCAGCTTTTTAAGCTCCTCCGGGCTGCTTGGAATGCGTCCGCTGCAGTCAGCCATAATAACCTGCGCGGCCCGGCGCAGGTTGCGCACGCGGCTGTAGTAGCCGAGTCCCTCCCATAGCTTCAAAAGCTTGTCGTCCTCCGCGCGGCTCAGCGCTTCCACAGTTGGAAGCTCCTCCATAAAGCGCGCAAAATACGGCTTGACCGCCTCCACGCGCGTCTGCTGCAGCATGATTTCACTGACCCACACGCGGTAGGGGGAAGGGTCGCTGCGCCAGGGCAGCTCGCGGGCGTTCTGCCGGTACCACAAAAGCAGCGGTATTTGTATTTCCTTTAAAGGAAGGCATTCTATTTGAATGGGATTTGCTTTTCTTTTCATAGGAGCTCCTTACTGAAGCAAAATTTTATCCAAACTATTATACTATAGACCGGCGGCCCCAGGCAATGGATTTTGCCTGACAAAAACAGGATGTCCGCCGCGATTTATCCCGAAAGGATTGGGATTTTTCCTTTTCAGAAAGAGTTACAATATTGTCATTACTGCGCGCGTATTTCCTTTTACCGGATTGCGCCGGTTTTTACGGAGGTTCACACAAGATATTGTATTTTAATAAAAAGAAAAAGCCTTGCGCCATTTTCCATGCCCTTTTTCGCATATCCATGCGGAAAACAGGGAGGGCTTTCCGCATGGGAAAAATAAAAAACAAGAATAGTTCTTGAATTGTCTCTATATATTGTGTTAATATAAAAACAAATCACAACACCTTGTTTTAATTCCAATAAGTGAAAAAGACTTGTTACCCGAATTTTTGCACGAAAAAGCCATGGAAAAATTGTCAGTTTTACCATTGACTAACTTCTGTATATGGTCTATACTATTCAAGCGTTGGAAGAAATAAACACTACATATTGTGATACGGGAGATTTGGCTCCTGTGAGATTAAGAGTTGTTAAAAGGAGAATGTACCATGCTCAGAACCATCCAGAAGAGAGACGGCCGCACCGTTGAGTTCAACCTGAAAAAAATAACGGATGCGATTTATAAGGCCGCGCAGGCAATCGGCGGCAACGACTATCAGGCGGCGGAGCAGCTTGCGCTGAAGGTCGAGGCAGAGCTCGAAAACGAGCGGGTGGATTCGCCTACCGTTGAAGAGGTACAGGACGCCGTAGAAAAGGTATTGATTGAAAACGGGCATGCCCGCACGGCGAAGGAGTATATCCTCTACCGCGCGGAGCGTACGAGAATCCGTGAGATGAATACGCGCCTGATGAAAATTTACGAGGACCTTACCTTCAAGGCGGCGAAGGATAACGACGTCAAGAGGGAAAACGCGAACATAGACGGCGATACGGCCATGGGAACCATGCTCAAGTATGGCTCCGAGGGCGCGAAGCAGTTCTATGAGATGTACATATTGAACCCAAAGCACGCGCAGGCACACCGTAACGGGGACATCCATATCCATGATTTGGATTTCCTGACGCTTACGACGACCTGCTGCCAGATTGATATTGACAAGCTCTTTACGGGCGGCTTCTCCACAGGGCATGGCTTCCTGCGCGAGCCGAACGATATTGCAAGCTATTCGGCGCTTGCCTGTATTGCCATCCAGTCGAACCAGAACGACCAGCACGGCGGGCAGAGTATCCCGAACTTCGATTACGGTATGGCAAAGGGCGTCGCGAAAACCTACCGCAGGATTTACAGGCAGAACCTGTCCCGCGCGGCAGAGCTTTTGACTGACGACGCGGACGCCGCACAGACGGTGCTCGACCTTGCGAATACCGCGGAGGCCGACAGCGGCAGCACGCCGAAGCTCGACGACGGCGAGGTTTACATGGAGGCGGAGCTTTCCCTGCTGACTGAGAAGTACGGCGAGAAGCTGGCAGGCAAAATGCAGCGTTTTGCGTTCAACCACGCAAACAAGGAAACGGACAGGTCTGTCTACCAGGCGATGGAGGCGTTTGTCCATAACCTCAACACCATGCATTCCAGGGCGGGCGCGCAAATTCCGTTCAGCTCCATCAATTACGGGACCGATATTTCCCCAGAGGGCCGCATGGTCATTAAAAACGTGCTATTGGCAACGGAAGAGGGGCTTGGAAACGGCGAAACGCCGATTTTCCCGATTCATATTTTCAAGGTAAAAGAGGGCGTAAGCTATAACCCCGGCGACCCGAACTACGACTTGTTCAAGCTGGCCTGCCGCGTCAGCGCAAAGCGGCTGTTCCCGAACTTCTCGTTTATCGACGCGCCGTTTAACCTGCAATATTATAAAGAAGGCCATCCTGAGACGGAATGCGCGTACATGGGCTGCCGTACGAGGGTAATCGGCAACGCGTACGACCCCACGCGCGAAATTGTAAACGGCAGAGGCAACCTGAGCTTTACCTCCGTAAATCTGCCGCGCCTTGCGATTTTGAGCAACGGCAATATCGATTTCTTCTATGAGCAGCTCGACCGCATGGTCGATTTGATTATCGACCAGCTTCTTGAGCGTTATGAAATTCAGGCGCAGAAGCTTGTGCGCAACTTCCCGTTCCTGATGGGACAGGGTGTGTGGATTGATTCCGACAAGCTCAGCCCAAACGATTGTATCCGCGATATTTTAAAGCACGGTACCCTTACGCTCGGCTTTATCGGCCTTGCGGAATGCTTAAAGGCGCTTGTGGGCGCGCACCACGGCGAGAGCAAGGAGTCCCAGAACCTTGGGCTTGAAATCGTCGGCTATATGCGCAAGCGCATGGACCAGGCGACCAAAAAATACGGCATGAACTTCTCCCTTATCGCAACGCCCGCGGAAGGTCTTTCCGGCCGCTTCGTCCGTATGGACGCGGAGCGCTTCGGCAAGATTCCCGGCGTGACCGACAGGGATTATTATACGAACTCCTTCCACGTACCGGTTTACTACAACATATCCGCGTACGATAAAATCAAGCTGGAGGCGCCGTACCATAACCTCACGAACGGCGGCCATATCTCTTACATCGAGCTTGACGGAGACCCGACGGAGAACCTCGAGGCGTTCGAGCAGGTCGTCCGCTTTATGAAGGAGTGCGGCATCGGCTACGGCTCCATTAACCATCCCGTCGACAGGGACCCCTGCTGCGGCTTTACCGGCATCATCGGCGACGAGTGCCCCAAGTGCGGCAGGAAGGAAGACGAGCATTACGGCTTTGAGCGTATCCGCAGGATTACGGGTTACCTCGTCGGCACGGTCGACCGGTTCAACAACGCCAAGCGCGCTGAGGTTGAGGACAGGGTCAAGCACGCGATTACCTCTGAAATGGAAGAGGTCTAAGCGTTTACGCAAAACGAAGAATATAGCGGGGCAGGCGGAAATGTTGATTTCCGCCTCCTGTTTTGTAGAGGATGATTTTTTATGAATTGTAAGCTGCGCCTTGCCGGCGTTATCAGGGAATCCATCGTCGACGGTCCGGGTATCCGGTTCGTTGTGTTTACGCAGGGCTGCCCGCACCACTGCAAGGGCTGCCACAACCCGGAAACACACGACCCGCAGGGCGGGTACGAGACGAACACGGACAATATTATGGAAGCGCTCAAAAAAAACCCGATGATACAGGGCGTCACATTCTCCGGCGGCGAGCCGTTTGACCAGGCGGCTGCCCTCGCGGAGCTTGCAAGGCAGGTGCACGCGCTTGGAATGAACATTATGACATATACCGGCTATACGTTTGAAAGGCTCACAGCGGGCTTTCCTGAGCATCCTGAGTGGAAGGAGCTGCTCGAGCAGACGGACATCCTTATCGACGGGCCTTTTGTATTGGAGCAGAAGAGCCTGATGCTGCGGTTCCGCGGCTCGAAGAACCAGCGGGTTATCGACCCGAAGGAGTCTTTGAAGCAGGGGATGGTTGTAGAACGCGACTTATAAAGAAAAAGGGGAAAGCAGTATTGCTTTCCCCTTTTAAAAACCTATTTTTCTTTTTTTGAAACGCAGCGTTTATAATTTTATTGAATGAAGTATTCTGCTTCTTTTTTCATGAAACATGCTGTTTCTTGGGTTTCTTCATAAAACTTCATATGTTTATTCAAAAGAGGGAAACCGTTTCGGCGGTTTT
>UQHH01000078.1 GCA_900540865.1 uncultured Oscillospiraceae bacterium | reverse complement strand
GAATTTATTTCAAAGCGGCAATTCTTATATAGAAATTCCCAGCTCAAAAAACAAGGCATTCCTTGAACTTTTTTATAGAAGCTGGTTAAAAACGTTCATTCGCCGCTCAATTAAGATTCGAAACGAGTTTTGAGCCTGTCTAAAAACAGCTCTGCCGCAGAAGAAAAAACCTGATACTTCTTCCAGACAATATCCAAACCGGAGTCCAACCTTGGTTCCAGAGGCCGAAAGCATAGGCTGCTGCTTTCCTCCGTATTTGCCAATTTATCAATCGTGACCGCATAGCCAATTCCTGCATCCACCATGATGGCCGCGTTGTAAATCAGGTTGAACGTTGTTACCACGTCCAGCTTATCATACTCATCGCCAAACCATTGTGCAAATTCATTTTTGGCACGTTCTTGCGACATGGCCTGCCTTGAGCAAATCAGGGGAGCGCCTATTAAATCTTCTTTTCGAATCGCCGTTTTCAGTGCCAGGGGGCAGTCTTTTCTCATAATAACACCCCATGTATCCTTGGCGGGAAGATGCAGATAGTCATATTTCGAGAGATCGGCAGGCTGGATTAAAAGACCAAAATCCAACAGCCCTTTGTCCAAGCGCTCTGTTACATCCGCCGCGTTGCCGCTGTAGAGGTGATAATGAATTTCAGGGTACATATCTCTCAGTTCCTTTGCAACCTGAGCTACCAACTTGATTGCATCCGTTTCTCCGCCGCCAATATAAATATCACCGCCGATAATGTTTTCCATTGCGTCAAATTCCGCTTCGGTCTTATCCACCATAGAAATAATCTCCTCCGCTCTTTTGCGCAGAATCATTCCTTCAGGTGTCAAGGTCATATTGTGACTGCCACGGTAAAACAGCTTCTGTCCCAGATTTTCCTCCAGCTCTTTGATTTGCCGGGAAAGCGTGGGCTGTGTTACATGAAGAAAATTTGCGGCATTCGTAATACTGCCTTCTCTGGCTATGGCCAGAAAATATCGAAGCACTCTGATTTCCATAAAGCATCCTCCTGTTCTTTAATTCTTATCATACACGTTTGTGATATGCCTGTAAAGCAATTCTTTGCTTTTAATTTAGGTATTTGCTATTTCACGATTGAGAACGTATACTGAAAATGGAAAGAGGTGGTGACCGAATGAATGAGTTACAGGGAACGAACGCACTTCTTTGCAACCTGAAAGACGCGGGATGTGATGAAACCATCATCAAGAATTTTTTACGGTTACAAAAAGAAGGCAGACGCCAGGAGCAATACCGGCTGCTTTCCCTCTACAGAGTATCGTTACTGGAGCAGCTTCATGTCAGCCAGCGCAGAATCGACTGTCTGGACTATTTACTTTACGCCATGAAAAAAGAACAAATTTAGGAGGTACTTATCATGAATTTGAACTTTGATTTTAACAACCCGACTCACCTGATTTTCGGCAGCGGTACACTTGGCGAGCTTGGAAACCAAAGAATGCCCGGTAAAAAGGCGCTGCTGCTGATTTCGGGCGGCAAATCCGCCAAAGTCAGCGGCGCATACGACAGGGTGCTGGAACAGCTCGGGCGCGCCGGCGTAGATGTGGCCGTGTGGAACGGCATTATGGAAAATCCGCTCAAGAGCGCCGTCATGGAGGGCGCGGCCTTTGCCAGAGAGAACGGCTGCGATTTCATCGTGGCCTTGGGCGGCGGCGCGGTTCTGGACGCTTCCAAAGCCATTTCCGCCATGGCGACCAATCCGGGCGATCTGTGGGACTATGTAAACGGCGGCACCGGCAAGGGCCGTCCCCTCGCGCATCCCGGCCTGCCCATTGTGGCCATCGCCACATCCTCCGGCACCGGCTCTGAGGTGAACTGCTGGGGCGTAATCTCAAACCCGGAGACCCATGAAAAAATTGGGTTCGGCTACCCGGAGCTGGTGCCGGTCCTCGCCATTGTCGACCCGGAGCTGATGAAAACCGTTTCGCCCAAATACACCGCGTTTCAGGGCTTTGACGCGCTGTTCCACAATACCGAGGTCATGATGTCCAGAGGCGTCAATATACTCAGCGAAGCGATCGCGCTGTCCGCCATTGAGAGCATCGCCAAGTACCTGCCCCGCGCCGTTAAGAATGGGAACGATTTGGAGGCTCGCGAGCACGTCGCTTATGGCAGCACCCTTGCGGGTATTGCCATGCAGCTTACCAGCACCACCGCACAGCATTCCATGGAGCACGCGATGAGCGCCTATCATCATAACCTGCCCCACGGCGCGGGCCTCATTATGATTTCTAAGGCGTTTGCGGAGTTCTTCATCGAGAGGCACGCCTGCGACGGGCAGTTTATCAAAATGGCGAGAGTAATGGGAATTCCCGACGCTGATAAACCGGAGGATTTCATCACCGTGTTGGTCCAGCTTCAAAAGGACTGCGGCGTAGACGATTTGAAAATGAGCGACTACGGATTTACCCCAGAGGAATCCATGACGCTGGCGGTAAACGCAAGGGAAACGATGGGCGGCCTTTTCCTGGCAAACCCGTGCGAGCTGTCCGATGAAGAGTGCGCGGCTATTTTCGATAAATCCTACCGCTAAAAGAGAAAAGGAGATGTTTTCATGAAAACTTTAATCACTTACTTTTCCTACACCGGGCATACGCGAGGAATCGCGCAGCGGATAGAGACGCTTACCGGCGGCATGCTTTTTGAACTGCGGCCTGCCGTACCTTATCCCGATGATTACGACACGACGGAGGCACAGGGGCGCAAGGAAACCCGCGACGGGTATCATCCGCCCCTCGCCGGGGAGTATGTGGATTTAAATGGCTATGACACCATTTTGCTCGGCACTCCCAACTGGTTCAATACCATTGCACCGCCCGTCGCCACTTTTCTGGCTGACAATGAATTGGCTGGTAAAACCATCATTCCTTTCTGTACCAACGGCGGGGGTGGACTCGGACGAATCGTATCGGATATTCGCAAGCTTGCCAGCGGTGCTACCGTGCTGGACGCACTGAGTATCTACGAAGACGGCGGGGAGCGCGCGGAAGCGAGCGTGAAAAATTGGCTGGAAACGAACGGCCTGAAAAGTTGACGAATCATTTACAGATAAATGCTGCGCCAGCAGGGATTTCCCGGCGGAAACGCCACTTTGAATCCATCGACGGAAGAAAAGCAAAAGGAGGGGTCATGATGAAAAAAATAGCTGCCGTGCTGCTCGGCTTTCTGTTCGTGTTTGCTTTTGCCGCTTGCAGCGACAGTCAAGGAGCGCGTTCGAACCAAAGCGTAGGGCCGCAAGCCGCACAATCGCAACCGGTCACAGAGGGCTCTGTGCAGGACAAGGAGGCATCTAATATGGAAAACAACCGAGCGGATGAAAACACCGCCCCCGTTTTCGACCTTGAAACGAAGACAGTACGCTTAAACAGCGGTTATGATATGCCGATTGCGGGGCTTGGCACTTACGCGCTGTCCGATGATACCTGTATCGGCTCCGTGACCGCTCTGCTGGAAAACGGCGGCAGGCTCATCGATACCGCCTCGATTTACGGCACAGAAAGAAGCGTGGGGGAAGCCGTCCGAAACAGCAATGTGCCCAGAGAGGAAATCTTCGTCACCACCAAGCTGTACCCAAACCAATATATCAATGCGGCGAAGGCGATTGAGGAAGCCCTTAATACGCTGGATATAGAGTATATCGACCTGATACTGCTGCATCACCCCGGAACAAACGATGTGGAAGCCTATCATGCAATGGAGCAGGCCGTCCGTGACGGAAAAATCCGCTCCATTGGGTTGTCCAACTGGTATATTAAAGAATTGGAAGAATTTTTACCGCAGGTCACCATACCCCCCGCCGTCGTACAGAATGAAATTCATCCTTATTATCAGGAAAAAGAGGTCGTTCCCTATATTCAAAATCTAGGTATCGTCGTGGAGGGATGGTTTCCGTTCGGCGGCAGGGGGCACACGGCGGAGCTATTTGGCGATCATGTAATTTCAACGATAGCGGCGGAGTACAATGTAACTCCGGCACAGGTGATTCTTCGGTGGAATCTGCAGCGCGGCGTTGTCGTCATCCCCGGTTCCAGCAATCCCGAGCATATCAAAGAAAACCTCGATCTCTTCGGATTTGAATTGACGGAGGAAGAAATGAGTCAAATCGGCGCCCTGGACAGAAATGAAAAACACGAATGGTATTAAGGGTAATAGAAAGGATAAATTGTCATGAAAAAGCTACTGACTATCTTGATGTCACTAATTTTAGTACTCGGTTTGGCAGCCTGCGGCAACAATACACCAACTACATCACAGAGCACAAGTGCTCCAGAAGGTCTTAATCAAAGCCATGGAGAATCCTCAGGTAAGCCAGAGCAGAATTCAAAAAGCAATACGTTGGCCGTTTACTTTTCTGTACCGGAAACCACCTCTCCCGACAACATGAATAGGGAGGAAGAATACAGTACCGTTGTCATCAACGGGGAAGTGCTGGGGAACACGCAGTATGTTGCTTATCTCATCCAGCAAAATACCGGTTCGGATATTTTCCGTATCGAACCCCAAACCCCGTATCCTATGGAGCATGCGGAGTTGGAGGCTGTGGCAACGCAGGAAGCGCGAGAATCGGCCATGCCGGAAATCGCGGGGCAAATAGAAAACATAGATCAGTATGACACTATTTTTATCGGCTATCCCATCTGGTACGGGGATATGCCGAGAATCCTATACAGTTTTTTTGAACAGTATAATTTTTCCGGCAAAATAATCGTACCTTTCATTACGTCAGGCTCAAGCGGTTTTTCCGGCACAATTGATAAGATGCAGGAACTGGAGCCTGATGCAACAGTTCTGACCAATGGTTATTCTATTACAAGAGATAACATGGAAAAAGCAGAGGCTGGTGTCGCAGAATGGCTGTACAATTTGAATCTGTCTATATCTGGTTAATTTATATGTGTTGATACCAATAAATTATTTATGTATACTTTGAATCAAAACTAATTTAAAGAACTCATTTACCGTTGATGGTCAGGAATCTATAATGAAACAGGTTGTCCGATTTGTATAATTGGATAGCCT
>UQHH01000077.1 GCA_900540865.1 uncultured Oscillospiraceae bacterium | reverse complement strand
TCAGTCGTATTTGAAAATCTGGAATTTTTAATCCGCGTCATCGAACAAATCCACGCAATCGGCTTCTGCTGTTCACTAGACGATTTTGGAAGCGGATACTCTTCACTGAATATCCTGAAGGATATACGTGTCGATACCATAAAAATTGATAAGGCGTTTCTTGACAGCAGGGCACAAAATGTGGACAGGACGAAGTCAATTATAAAAAGCGTTGTAGAGCTTGCCAAAAGCCTGCACATGCAGACGGTAACGGAAGGTGTGGAAATTACAGAACAGGCAGATTTCCTGAAAAGTATCGGCTGCGACATGGCACAGGGCTTCCTGTTTTCAAAGCCTCTTCCCATCATTGAATTTGAGGCTTTTCTGAAAAAACAGCCTTGATATAAAAACGGAGGCATAAAAGCCGGTTAAAAGAATAAAGAAACGGAGAAGAACATGCGCGTTTTTATTGATGCGGACGGTTGTCCCGTCGTGGATGAGACGGTTCGGCTTTCCCTCGGGAAAGGGCTAGAATGCACAATTTTATGCGATACCGCCCACCGTATTGAGAGGCATGGCGCCCAAACTGTAATTTGCCCAAAGGGGCCCGACAGCGTGGATTTTACGCTCGTCAATCTTTTGCGTGCCGGCGACCTCGTTGTAACGCAGGATTATGGCCTTGCCGCAATGTGCATGTCGCGCGGGGCCCGCGCGCTCGACCAAAACGGCATGGAATATACGCCGGACAACATTGACTCCCTTCTTTTATCGCGCCATACGGGTCAAAAGCTGCGCCGTATGGGAAAAAGGACGAAAGGCCCGAAAAAGAGAACACAGGAGCAAGATGATATGTTTTCAGAAAAATTACAGCAAATGCTGGAAGGAGAGGGATAAACCCATGCTTTTTGTTTGTTACCCAAAATGCTCGACCTGCCAAAAGGCGCAAAAATATCTGGATTCCCACAGCGTACCCTTTACGGTGCGCGACATTAAAACAGACAACCCATCCGAAGAGGAGCTTCGCCGGTGGCATGAAAAGAGCGGGCTTCCGCTCAAACGCTTTTTCAATACGAGCGGCCTGCTGTATAAATCGCTTTCTCTCAAGGATAAGCTGCCCTGTATGACGGAGGAAGAGCAGCTAAAGCTTCTTGCAACCGACGGTATGCTCGTAAAGAGGCCGATTTTGATTGCGGATGGCTTTGTCCTCGTCGGATTTAGAGAAAAGGAATGGGAAGCCGCCCTGTCAGAATGATTTTTTAATTCTTTTATTTTACCAAAAGCCTCATGGAGCAGAGCGCTGTCTCCATGAGGCTTTTGGTTGTTTCAATAAATATTTCCGGCTGAATCTCATTTCGCCGTTTTCAACGACGCGACGGATAAAATAAAAATAGGGAAGCCCCAGATTTGTTTTTAGCGGGGAATCGACGAAAAACGGCGCATCTTTTTATTAATTATTGCAAAATGCATTTGAATATATAATCAGGAGGCATCCGTTGAACCGGACGCCTCCTGAAAGAGAATTCAAATCATTATTTTTTTACGACAGGTATCCAAATCTCGCTCCGTGTATCAGCTTTGGAGCCGTCCTCGTCATAATAAACCTCTATATCCGGCGCATTACCATATAGGTAGCCAGAGCTCGGCAGCCACTCTGTTGTAATGCGCTTCTGCATATCCTGAATGGCATTCGGCATTGGTCCAATACATTCAAATACTGCCCATGTAGCGGCAGGTACGGTAAAGGCTTCCATAGAGCCTTCAGGCTCTTTGTCGGTTGCAACCGCAATATAGTAGTCGAATTTGCTGGTTTTTGTAAGGGGTTCACAGCAGGCGCTGATACCCAACACGCCGTGGGGTTCTTGGTTGAGCATGGGGACAAGCCTCGCCAAGTTGCCGCTTTTGCCAGTGTTCTCCCAAAATTTCGGAATATCCCTGTAGCAAACACCATCCTCAATTGTGGTGGATAGCTTTACTCCAACAACGCGAAACGCTTCTTTTTCTTCAATCCTGTAATTCATGATAACCGCTCCTTTTATTGATACTTGAAAAGCGATTGGAGGATAGGCCTTGAGTGTGGCTCCTTTTTTTCGCGCCGTATTCGGCGCGATGCCGTGCAGGTTCTGAAACGCTCTTGTGAACGCGGTAGGGGAATCGTAACCATATTTCAGCGCAATATCGATAACCTTACCGTCCGTGTTCTGTAAATCGAAGGCGGCGCGTGATAAGCGCCTTCTGCGGATATATTCCGACAGCGGTACCTCTGCCATATAGGAAAACATCCTCTGAAAATGATAAACAGAGCAGCAGGCTTTTTGAGCAGCTAACGATAAATCGATTTCTCCGTCCAAATTTTCTTCCAAATACACAAGCGCGTCATTCATTTGTTTCAGCCAATCCATAGCAATCTCCTTTCTGTATCAAAGCTTATCATATTAAAATACTGGCTTCCTCTCTTTTCCTGCACGATTCTGCAAGCTTTTTTTCTAACAATGTAAGCGTGCGCATATAAAGAACGTTATTTTATAATCTCCTGTACGCGGCCAACCTGTCCATCCTTCAGCATTACCTTAATCCCATGGGGATGAAATGCGCTTTTGGTCAATATTTTTGCCACGGTTCCTTCGGTCAGCTTTCCTGTTCGCTGGTCCGCTTTCAGCACGATTTGTACCTGTGCTCCAATTTTAATATCCGCCCTGCTTTGATTATTCATTCACCTTCCACCTTTGCAAGTCATATATGTTTTGTTTGCATTTTATATAGTATAACATAAAATCGGCGCAGTTTCATCAGGAATAAAAACATAACAACTTGAAACACTGCTGCCGCGGCCTTACCCGAACATATATGTCCATTCTTTTTACGCGCATTTGTAATATGTGCCGCGCTGTGAGAAACACTATGAAAAACGTATTGTATAAAAGGAGCAAAGATGAATCATTTACAATCTGAAAAATCACCTTACCTGCTTCAGCATTTGGAGAACCCGGTCGATTGGTATCCGTGGGGGGAGGAAGCGTTCAAGAAGGCCTTTACGGAAGATAAGCCTGTTTTTTTAAGCATTGGATACTCCACCTGCCACTGGTGCCATGTGATGGCGCATGAATCCTTCGAGGATGCGGAGATTGCGTCGCTGCTCAATCAGGGCTTTGTGCCAATTAAGGTCGACCGGGAGGAGCGCCCAGACGTCGACGCCGTATATATGTCTGTTTGCCAGGCTTTGACAGGCTCGGGCGGATGGCCGCTCACCGTTATTATGACGCCTGAACAAAAGCCCTTTTTTGCGGGTACCTATTTTCCGAAATACCGCCGCTACGCCCAACCCGGACTGATTGATATACTGAATCAAATCCTACAGCTTTGGAAAAACAAACGGGAACAGCTTCTTCAGTCTGGAGAACAAATTTCGGCAGCTCTTGCGCAGGAAAGGCATTCTACTACTGGGCTAGAGCCGGATAAAAGCCTGCTTCACAAGGGTTACCGGCTCTTCCGGCGCCAATTCGATGAAAAATGGGGCGGCTTCGGCACGGCACCGAAGTTTCCCACGCCCCACAACCTGTTGTTCTTAATGCGGTACGCCGCATTGGAAGAGGAGCCGTACGCTCTTGCTATGGCGGAGGCGACGCTGGAGTCGATGGCCCGCGGCGGCATTCACGACCAGTTCGGAGGCGGATTTTCACGTTATTCCACCGATGAAAAATGGTTGGCTCCGCATTTTGAAAAGATGCTCTACGACAACGCCTTGCTGCTCATGGCTTATGTGAACGCTTATCAAGCGACCGGCAAGGAAATCTATGCGGACACGGCGTGCCGCACGGCCAATTATATCCTCCGTGAGCTTTCTCACGAATCCGGAGGCTTTTTCTGCGGGCAGGACGCGGACAGTAACGGTGAGGAGGGGAAGTATTACGTCTTCACGCCGGAGGAAGTGCGCGCGGTGCTGGGGGAGGAGGAAGGCAAGAAAATCTGCCGGCTGTACGGAATTACCGGTGAAGGAAATTTTGAAGGCAAGAGCATTCCGAACAGAATCGGACAAGAGGAGCCAGCCCTGCCTATGGACGACGAACGGCTGAAAAAGCTCTGTTCATACCGGCTTGAACGCACCGCACTCCATAAGGATGATAAAATCCTGCTTTCCTGGAACGCTTGGACCATCCTCGCCCTCGCGCGGGCAGGGCGTGCCTTAGCGGACGAGCGGTACGGTAAAGCTGCGGCCAGAGCGGTACAATTCATCGAAAACAATATGATAGACGGTAATAACCGCCTCTTTTTACGCTGGCGGGACGGAGAGGCGGCAAACACTGGTCAGCTAGAGGATTATGCCGTATATGCCCTTGCCTTGACGGAGCTGTACCGTCTTACCTTTGAACCGGCCTATCTACAGAACGCTCTTGATAGGGCGCGGCAGATGGTGAAGCTTTTCGAAGACAAAGAGCATAGCGGATATTTTATTACCGCAGATGACGCGGAACAGCTAATCACACGTCCAAAGGAAACCTACGACGGTGCCATCCCTTCCGGCAATTCGGTAGCTGCGGCGGTGCTGCAGCGACTGGCGGCCTTGACAGGCGAGTCTTTCTGGCAGGAGGCGGCTGACCGGCAATTCCGTTTTATCTCTGGGGAAATCGAGCATTATCCGATGGGCTCCAGCTTTGCGCTTAACGCGCTGGCAAGCGTTCTGTATCCCCATCAGGAACTGGTCTGTACGGTGAGCGGTGGCGTGCCAAATGAGCTGGACGAATTCTTGAAAAACAATTCAGCGGAGGACTTGTATATTTTGGTAAAAACGAAAGAAAACGCCGAAATACTCGCCGCATGCGCACCCTTCACACGAGAATATCCCATTCCTGACAAAGGCGAGGCGTGGTACCTATGCGAAAACGGGACTTGCCATGAACCGGTAACTGATTTCAAGAAATTGAAGATTTAAAGGACACGGAATAGGAATATTGTAACACCCCGTGCTTTCAAAAAGCACGGGGTGTTACCTTAACCGTTACTAAATCCACTGCAATTTGGCCTATATATGTTCACTGTCCAATCTCAATAGATAAAAATACCGAAGCCACTCGGGCAGTTCATTTAGCGTGGGTTTTATCTTCTCTAATGTCCGTTTGCCGACGCGGCGGTCAAGAATGGTAAGGAGGCGAACGAGATAGTCTTCTGACAGAAGTGATTTTTCAATGCCCATAAGAAAATAGGTTTCTATTGCATGGCCGAAATCAAATGGCTGAAAAATTCCATTTTCTTTAAATTCCTCTGTTACCTCTTCATACCAATCATGAAGGCTTTTAAAATCATTTTTTCTTTTGTTAACTTCTGCACTGATTTTGTATTCAGTTTCAAGCGGCATACTAAGTTTTTCAACTCCGTCTACCAGTATACAAATCCGTCCTGTACCATCATGCGCATGACGGTAACGTGTATTAAAATACCGTACTCTTCCCTTTAAAGAATCACAGAGAAAATCCTCTTCCAGTATTTTTCTTATCTTTGACCAAGATTGGTTCATATCTAGTCCTACTTATTCAAAGAATTCAAAATTTTTAAAGTGTTATCCTTTTGACAATCACAGGACATTCTGACGATAGAGTGGAACGCGACTGTAGAGAATCCGTCAAAAGCTCCATCGTCATTTATAAGATGCACGGTAACCGATTCATTTTCATTGTCAATTGATTCCACATACCCCAAAATCGAACTATATTCATAGTCCTTTATACCAATGCCAATGACAAAGCATTTATTCTTTGCAAAATTCAAAAAATCAACAAGCAAGTTATCTCCAAAGTTAAATTCATCGTGTGTTTCTCCATAATATTCATATAAGTTTTTCAAAGAGTTCTCATATGATGTTTTTTCATCGATTCTAAAAATTTTATCTTTGAAGCGCAGAACATAACCGTCATACCGGCCTTCCGTCGTAACGTGCTTTAAAACGAAATACTTCTTATCTGACGCGGCAAGAAATCCAACAATTGAGCTGTAGTTATCATCCGGGTTGCAAAATACGGAAATAATCTCTCCGGTGTTGAGTTTTGAATCTAGCTTTTTTGTAATAGACATAATTTACCCTCCTATATAAAAGTAAAATACTTACAAACCATAGTCCCGTTTTGCCAGCTTTCATATGGCGGAGAGCTAGGGATTCGAACCCTAGAAGCCTTTCGAGTGCGCTCACTCAAAAACACTTTACTGAATTTACATAGCCAAAACTGTATTTTGAGAGAAAATAATTTCACCGCAAAATCGTGTTTGGTAACCCCAATTTCCGCTTGATTTTTAAAGCCGCAGTTGGAGAGAACGCAAAGAGAGAACTCGCCAAAAATCATAAACTGATTATACTCGAAAAATTCCATTATATCAAGGGCTTTCGGGATAGGGATTACCAAAACGGTCATACGATTTCGAATGCGGTACTGACTGAACACAGGGTGAATTAGCGGTATATTTCGGGAAGCTGCTATGC
>UQHH01000076.1 GCA_900540865.1 uncultured Oscillospiraceae bacterium | reverse complement strand
AATCGACTTAAACGCGTCGAAGCTGCAGTTGACGAGCTTTATTTATGTCAACGGCGAGGACGGGAAGCCGGTGGAATATCAACGCCTGCACAGTACGGAAAACCGTGTATGGGTCGATTATGAAGACATTCCTAAACAGATGAAGGACGCGATGGTCGCCATTGAGGACAAGCGTTTTTACGAGCACAGCGGAGTGGACTGGTTCCGCACCATGGGCGCCGTTTTAAACCTTGCGTCCGGCTCTGACGGATACGGCGGCTCCACCCTGACACAGCAGCTTATTAAAAATATTACCGACGACAACGCGGTAAGCATTACCAGAAAGCTAAGGGAAATTTTCCGTGCGCTCAATTTGGAGCGTGAATTCACAAAGGACCAAATTTTAGAGGCATACCTCAACGTCGTTAACTTCGGAAGCGGCTGCCGCGGCGTACAAGCGGCGGCGCACCTCTACTTCGGCAAGGACATTCAGGACTGCTCCATTGCGCAGTGCGCGGCTATCGCCGGCATTACGCAGAACCCGGCGGCCTACACGCCGCTCGATTTTCCGGAAAACAACAAGGAACGCCGCGAAACTGTTCTTTCAGAAATGTACGACCAGAACAAAATCAGCAAGGAAGAATACGACCAGGCGATGAAAGAGTCACAGAATATGACCTTCGTCGGCTTTGTCGATGACGAAGAGGAAGACGAAGAAGACGACGACGATGTACCGAACTGGTATATCGACGCGCTGTTCCGCGACCTGCGCTCCGACCTGGCGAAGGAATTCAATATCAGTGAGGACTCCGCAGAGCGCAAGCTTTATACGGAAGGCCTGAATATTTATTGCGCCATGGACGTGGACATGCAGAATTACGCGGAGCAGTATGTTTTGAACGTCGACACGCCGAACGATCCAAACCTCCAAATGGGCTTGGTCATGATGGACTTTGACGGCCGCGTTATCGCAACCGTCGGCAGCAGGACGAAAAAGGACGGCATGCTGCTTTGGGACAGAGCGAACATCTCTACACTGCAGCCCGGTTCCTCTATAAAGCCTGTATTCGTTTATCCCCTGGCAATCGAAAATAAAAAGCTTAACTTTTCATCTTATGTGGACGATACCGAGATTGAACGCTGGGCCCTGACAGATGAAGGCTGGATTTCCGGCCCGAATAACTCAGGAGGCATCTATCACGGCTTGTGGCTGCTGCCTGACGCGATTGAGGAGTCCCTGAACGCCGCGGCCGCACAGACCATGCAGAATCTTGTCGGTCCGAAAAACGCGTATAACCAGGCAATTAATAAAATGGGCTTTACCCACCTTTCGACAGAGGATTCCGAGAACATCGGCGCGCTGTCCCTGGGCGGGTTGAACGGCGGTGTAACCGTCAGGGAAATGGTCGCTTCCTACCAGTACATGGGCAACGGCGGTAAATATTACGAGCCCTATACCTATTATTATGTTACGAACCAGGACGGCGACGTCATCCTCGACAACCGTGATAATATCCCGACGCAGGCGTATTCCACGGAAACCGCGACCATTATGAACCGCCTGCTGCACTATAATATGCAGTATACCAATTTCAGCCATACGGCTGCCGGCCTGGCGGCCATCGACGGCTGGGATATTATTGGCAAGACCGGTACGACCGACTACGGCAAGGACCACTGGTTTATAGGAATGTCTCCGTATGCGATAATGGGGACATGGACGGGCTTCGACCAACCCGCGGCAATTTACGGTTCCGATAGCCGACAAGTCGCAGAGCGAACCTTCCACGACCTAATGGCGCAATACCTGAAGGATAAAAACCAGAAGGAATACACGCTCGCCCCAAGTGTTGAAGCAATTCCCTATTGTGCCAACACCGGTCTTCTCGCGACAAGTGGGTGCGGCAATACCTTTATGGGCTATTACACAAAAGACAACCGTCCCGACTATTGCTACGGCGGCCACGGCTACTATGATTACAGCGGCGGCAATTCGGACGATTACAACGACGACTACACGAGCAGCTATGAACCGCCTGCCTCTTCGGACGTCCCGTCAGACACAACAAGCGAGCCGGTACCGTCCGACGAGCCCTCGTCGTCTGAGGCTCCGCCGGACAGCACGCCCGACGGCGGCGATTCCGGCGGCGAAAGCGGAGGAGAAGACTCCAGCGGGGGCGATATTCCGGTGGACAATCCCGCAGGTTAACCAACTGGGCCATGCGGCAGTATAATGGTATGGTACAATAACTATTACGATAAGAGGTGCAAAATGGTACAGGTAGCAATTATGGGCTATGGAGTGGTAGGCTCCGGCGTTGCGGAAATTTTGCAGACGCATAAAAAAAGCCTGGAGAAAAAGGCGCAGGAGGAAATTGAAATCAAGTACATCCTTGATTTGCGGGATTTCCCCGGCGACTCGCTTGCAGATAAATTCACCAAGGACTTTAACGATATACTCAACGACGGCGAGGTTTCCGTGGTCGTCGAAACGATGGGCGGCCTCACGTACGCTTACCAATACGTAAAAAGTTTACTGGAGCATGGCAAGAGCGTCGTCACATCTAATAAAGAGCTGGTGGCCGCAAAAGGCGCGGAGCTTTTACAGATTGCGGCCGACAAGAATGTAAACTTTCTATTTGAGGCGAGCGTCGGCGGCGGCATCCCGATTATCAGGCCCATAAGTCAGTGCCTTGCCGCAAACGACATCGACCAAATCGCAGGTATTTTAAACGGCACGACGAACTTTATTTTAACCAAGATGATACATGAGCAGATGGGCTTTGACGAGGCCTTAAAGCTTGCTCAGCAGCTCGGCTACGCGGAAAAAGACCCGACCGCCGATATTGAAGGCTTCGATTCCGTCCGGAAAATCTGCATCCTGGCTTCCCTTACCTTCGGCAAGCATGTCTATCCAGACAACATCCACACGGAGGGCATTACAAAAATCACGCCGGAGGATGTGGAATACGCAGCCTCCTGGGGCGGCGTCATCAAGCTAATTGGCAGTGTAAAAATGCTTGAGGATGGGCGAATCGATATATTCGTCTCCCCCATGTTTATTGAAAACGAAAGCCAGCTTGCGGGCGTGAGCGACGTGTTCAATGGTATTATGGTTCGCGGCGACGCCACAGGCGACGTTGTGTTTTACGGCAAGGGCGCGGGCAAGCTCCCGACGGCAAGCGCTGTAGTCGCGGACGTAATCGACTGCATCAAGCACCGCAGGCAGCGCAAATACCTTTACTGGACAGACAGCAAGGAAAATTACGTGCTCCCGTGGGGGGAAGGCACAGCCGCCATGTACATCAGGGCGTTTGCCCCAAACACCGACGAAACATATGCAAAAATCAAGGAAATTTTCGGCGAGGTGCAGATGCTCAGCCGAAACGGCGAGCAGGATGACGAATTTGCCTTTGTCACAGGAGAAAAGACGGTCGGAGAAATACTAAAAGAGGCCGCCGCGTTTGAAAGCACAGGCGCGCGTATCGTCTCTAAAATCAGAATTGGTGACCTTTAAACATGATTAGGATACAAGTACCGGCAACAAGCGCGAATTTAGGCTCAGGCTTTGACAGCCTGGGCATTGCTTTGACTATGTACAACCAGGTATATATGGAGGTCTGCGACCAAATTGATATTTCGTCGAACGACGGCGTCGATATTCCAACAGGCGAATCGAACCTGATTTACTGGTCGGCAAAGCACCTGTATGAGGAGTGCGGCAAGAGGCTGCCCGGCCTCAGAATTATCCAGGAAAACAACATTCCCATGACGCGGGGGCTCGGGAGCAGCAGCGCGTGTATTGTCGCGGGCCTGCTTGGGGCGAACCGCTTTCTCGGCGCGCCGCTGAGCGCACAGGATTTAATCAACCTTGCCGCAAAAATGGAAGGCCATCCCGACAATACGACGCCCGCGCTTATGGGCGGGCTCGTCACCTCAGCGATGGACGGCGGACGCATTTACAGTGTGAGCGTCCCGGTCGCGCACAATATCCGCTTTGGCGTATTCATCCCGCCATTCGAGTTGAAAACCGAGGTTGCGAGGGGCGTTTTGCCCGAACGGTATTCGCGGGAGGATGCGGTATATAATTTGTCGCGCAGCGCGCTGATGACCTCTTCCCTTTTTTCGGGCAGCCTGCAGAACCTGCGCGTAGCCGTACAGGATAAGCTGCATCAGCCTTACCGCAAATCGTTTATCCCTGGGCTCGATACCGTATTTCGTTTAAGCTATGAGCTTGGCTCCTATGGCACATATATCAGCGGGGCGGGACCGACCGTCATATCGATTACAGACGATAAGGGAATCGGCGTATTTAAGGAGCACGCCCTTTCCTCGCTTGAGGAAAAGGGTATTTCCGGCTGGCGCTTTGAAGAGCTGCTGGCGGACAGTGAAGGCGCAAAAATAATGATTGATTAACCCTTTCTATTGACATTTTCTTTATTACCCTTTACAATCTTCACTGGATATTTTTGTTTTAAAACCCTGCGGGGTTCCAATACACTGGAGGTATTCACATGAGCCTAATCGTACAGAAATTCGGCGGCAGCTCCGTTGCCAATGCCGAGCGCGTTTTCAATGTCGCCCGCATTGTGACGGATACCTATAAAAAGGGAAACAGCGTCGTCGTTGTCGTATCCGCACAGGGCGATACCACGGACGACCTGATTGCCAAAGCGGAGGAAATCAACCCGAACGCTTCAAAAAGGGAACGCGACATGCTTTTATCGGCAGGCGAACAGATTTCGATTTCCCTGCTTGCCATGGCGATTGAAAAGCTGGGCTTCCCCGTCCTTTCCCTGCTTGGCTGGCAGGCCGGATTCCAGACGACCTCCGCACATACGAACGCGCGGATTAAACGAATCGATACGGAGCGCATCCAGCGCGCCATCGACAAAAACAGTATCGTTATCGTGGCGGGCTTTCAGGGAATCGACCGCTACAACGATATAACGACGCTCGGCAGAGGCGGTTCCGACACGAGCGCCGTTGCAATCGCGGCAGCCATGCACGCCGACCTGTGCCAGATTTATACGGACGTGGAGGGCGTTTATACCGCCGACCCGCGCAAAATCAAAAACGCGCAGAAGCTCAAGGAAATCTCTTACGACGAAATGCTGGAGCTTGCGACCCTGGGCGCGCAGGTGCTTCATAACCGCAGCGTGGAAATGGCCAAAAAATATAATATCGAGCTTGAGGTGCTTTCAAGCCTGACTTGCGCACCCGGCACCATTGTTAAGGAGGCAGTTAATGTGGAAGAAATGTTGATAAGCGGTGTAGCGAAGGATACCGACGTGGCGAGAATATCGGTAACGGGCGTACCCGACAAGCCGGGCCTTGCGTTTAAAATGTTTTCCAAGCTTTCCGCAAAGGATATCAATGTCGACGTCATCCTCCAGTCCATCGGGCGCGACGACACAAAGGACATTTCCTTCACGGTCGCCAAGGAAAAGGGCGGCGAAGCGGTCGATATTTTAAGCGAATACATCAAAGCTATTGGTGCGAAGAATGTATTGTACGACGATAAGGTCGCAAAGATTTCCATTGTCGGCGCGGGTATGGAGAGCCATGCGGGCGTCGCTTCCAAGATGTTTGAGGCGCTCTACGACGCGCAGATTAACATCCAGATGATTTCTACCAGCGAAATTAAGGTTTCCGTCCTCATCGACGTAAACGACGCGGACCGTGCTGTCAGCGCAATCCACGCCAGATTCTTTGGCGAATAAGCGCAAATTTTAAATTGACAAATGCATTGCCGCATGATATAATCATAAAACGGTGGCGGATAAAACGCCACCGTAAGTTATCCGGGTGTAGCGCAGTTTGGTAGCGCGCTTGAATGGGGTTCAAGAGGCCGCTGGTTCGACTCCAGTCACTCGGACCATTTAAACCTTTAAGAATGGCTTGTATAAGCCGTTTTTGAAGGTTTTTCTTTTATCTCACAATGCGAACATATATTCTAATTCTCTGTAAAAATAACGAAAATATTTACCGGTTACTACACGGTTACTACAATAATCCGATTGAGTTTAACACAAGGGTACTAACAATTATCGACGAATAAAAAATAAAACTCCCCATAATTTTTAAAAAAGCCTTGATAAATTATATCATATATGATATAATAAGATAGTTAAGAAGGCGGACAAAATGCCCGAACTTCGCAGATTTTATAGTATTATTATCAAGATGATTTATAGCGACAATTCGCAACATCACAAGCCGCATTTCCACGTTTTTTATGCTGAACATGAGCATCAGTTGGAATTGACGGCGAACTGCTTGCCGGAAGCCTGCCAGTAAAGCAAATAAAGCTTGTGCAGGCGTGGGCGGTGCTCCATGAGGATGATGGTATAGCTTACGCCGGAACTTCTGCCCCGGCTATCCGGGTAAACGGGATTCGCGCCCTTGATAATTATAAATTGTGGGTGCGTTTAACTACGGGCGAAGAAAAAACTTTTGATTTTGCGCCGCTGCTTGAAATGCCTTGCTATGCTCCGCTTAAAGACGATGCGGTTTTTTTAAGGGCGTATATATTGATTTTGGTTATCCTGTATGGATGGACGGGGAAATTGATATAGACGCGGAGACTTTGTATTCCGGCGGCGTTTGTTGTGGTGGTAAAAATGCCTGATACAATTGCCCTGCAAATTATGGAGGAAAGAAAAAAGCTAGGCTTGTCACAAGCCGAATTAGCAGAGCGCACAGGATTAAAACAAAGCAATATAAGCCGCGCGGAAAGCGGTAAATATAACCCCACAATTGAGTTTTTAGGCCGTCTCGCGGAAGGGCTGGGGAAAAAACTATATATAGAGTTGAGATAAAAGCAAAAAATCCCGCTAGTGGCTTTCGCCCGTTGCGGGATTTTTATTTTTATCATCGGGTACATATTCCATCAAGTCCTCCGGCTGACAATCCAATATATTGCAGAGTTTGTCTATAGTACGTGCGTCCAGTCCGCCTGTGCCGTTTTTTAATGCGGTCAATGTCCCTTGTCCCAATATTTTTTCTTTTCTGATTTTATACGTCGTGTAGCCCTTGCTTTTCAATAAATCAAACAATCTATCGTATTTAATCGCCATTCTATGCACCGCCTTTAAACGGGAATTTATTCGCTTATTTTCGCTCGTCTGTCA
>UQHH01000075.1 GCA_900540865.1 uncultured Oscillospiraceae bacterium | reverse complement strand
CCTTTGGCGTGGGGCATTTGGTAAATTTATTCAATGGAAGCGGTATGGACTTGGTAAGTAATTTGTGCCAAATTTGTTTTGCGATTGCGGTAGGTTTTTTGCTTGTAACTATATTTTATCGTGGTGGAAGTCTGCTCCCCTGTATTATTACTCATTCTGCTATTAACACTCTCAGTACTTTTGCAAATGAAGTAGGATTTACGGCAGAAAAGCATATTATTCGTGTTCTTGTTATGACTGTACTAACTGTTGCCTACACTTTAATCCTCACAAAGACGCTCCCGAAAAGACAGCGAAAAAATGGGAATGACGAGGTGGATAGACGATATGACGAAAATAATTTCTGAGTGGATACGCTGCCCTGTTTGCGGAAATAAAACAAGGTTACAGATACGGGCAAATACAGAACTTAAAAACTTTCCGCTTTACTGTCTGAAATGCAAGCAGGAAAGTTTGATTGACGCAAAGGATTTACAAGTAACAGTAATTAAAGGGTTTGAAACGAAAATGCAAAAATGATTAGCAGAGCGACAGATGGAGATTTATGGGAGGTAAAATAGTGCAAAGGAAACAAGTTAATACTCCAAATGGAAACATTACTTATTGGATTTCAGATAGATTTGATGAAGTGAGTGAAACATTATTTTTTCTTCATGGTTTGACAGCAAATCACACTATGTTTGAACAGCAGTTTCCATTATTTGAAAAGAATTTTAATCTTATTGCGTGGGATGCACCTGCACATGGAGAATCCAGACCCTACACTAATTTTAATTTTGAGAATGCGGTAAATGGCATGAAGCATATCCTTAATGAGTGTGGTTCTTCTAAGGTCATTTTAATAGGTCAATCCTTGGGCGGGTTTATTGCACAGGCTTTCATTTGCAGGTATCCAGATTTGGTGAAAGCGTTTATAGCGATTGATTCTACGCCTTACGGAGATTATTATTCTAAATCAGATATTTGGTGGCTCAGCCAAATGGAATGGATGTCAATGCTTTTCACAGAAAAATTGTTAAAAGCATCTATGGCAAAGCAAAACGCAGTTTTTAAGATGGGTCAAGCAAATATGTTCACAATGATTGAGGGATATGATAAGTCTGAGCTTTGTCATCTGATGGGAATTGGGTATGCTGGCTTTTTGGAGGACAATAGAAAGCTGAATATTCCATGTCCAGTGCTTCTGATTGTCGGTGAAAAGGATAGGACAGGTAAGATAAAATCTTACAACAAGGAGTGGTCAAAAAGAACAGGATTCCCATTAGTGTGGATTCCGAACGCTGCCCATAATTCTAATGTAGATAATCCAAATGTGGTAAACAGTGCCATTTTGAATTTTTTGAAGAATTTACAGTAGAAAAATTCAAAATGATAAAACAGAGCCAGATGCAAAGACGCAGAGCCGATGAACTTGTGAGCAATCACAGTTTGTCGGCTCTGTTCTTATATGGCTATAAATAGGACAAGCCTACCGGATAAATAAAACGGTGCTTTGGTGGGCGGTATTCTTATGTCCAAACCTGGGCCACAGCCTCAAAGGGACGGGCCTACAACTTGGGATGTCTACCAACTTTGATGCTGTAACTGCGCAATACGTAGATGTGAGATTGGAGAGAAAAAAGTTCGTGCTGGACGCCTATCACAACGCGCTGTTTCCGAAAGCGGACACTGATAAAATCCAAGAGAATCGGCAGAGTGACGAATGAATATTCCCGGAGGGCTTTGGCGACTCATAAGCCCGTTAAAACTTCTTATCACCAAAATGTCACCAGAGAACCCTGCCAGAATGCATAGGATGAATGAAGAAAGAAAAAACGTGGTGCCAATGTCACCACGAATTTGTCACCATTTCGGTGAAAGCCTAAAAATTGAAGCATGAAAGACAAAGAGAAAAGCCGCACAAATCTAGTGTTTGTGCGGCTTTTTGGCGGAAGCGGTGGGATTCGAACCCACGTGCCCTTGCGGACAACCGCATTTCGAGTGCGGCTCGTTATGACCACTTCGATACGCTTCCATCTATGTCAACTCCAATTTCTTGGAGTCAGACGCTTATTCAGTTTTATTAGAATTCCCGTTAGAACTGGACGGTCAAGCAAACCGCCGAATCCCGAAAAAGTGAGCTGTGCCGCGGCCTCCTGAGCCTTCCGCTTCCCAAATCCCCGCTGGTTTTCGAGTTTCGCACCTTTGACCACTCGGACAACTCTCCAATTATGCATCTCTGGAAAACGGCAACTAGCGAATTTGATTTAATTCTGCATACCGACTGTCCCTAAGGGAGCAGTATTTATTTTACTTTTTCTTCTATAAAAAGTCAAGTGCATAAAAATTTTATGCTGAAATTTATAATGAATTTTCAAAACAATCGGCAAAAGTACACTTTATTCTTTCCGCCGGAATTCATTTTGTGAAATGTCACAACCTGTTTTTGCCGGCATAATATAAAAAAGCAGAGTAATATATCAACCCCAAAGGCAGGTGATATTAATGGCGATGGATACAAGAGAGTTATTCGCACGACTGCTTCAATGCGAGGCCGGAGGTGAAGGACCGGAAGGGATTGCTTCAGTCGCTTCGGTTGTTATGAATCGGGCGACCGTCCCATATGGAGAATTTTTCAGGATCAGCCAGGGGGGAGATGTCAGAAACATCATTGAACAAATGGGGCAGTTTGTTTGTATGCGTACTTCTGTGGGAGGACAATACAATCCCCAGAATGTATACAATATTTCACCGGAACCGCTCACTTATCAAATTACCGACTGGGCGCTGGCCGGAAATACATTTTCAGCAGTCGGGAACTCATTGTTTTTCTTCAATCCATACAGCGATACCTGCCCGCGCTTTTTTCCCGCGAACGGAATCGGTATTATTTATAACCGGGTAGGGGAGCACTGCTTCTATGCGCCTACCGAAAAATACGCTGACACATAACAATCGATACAACGGCCCAATACATTATTTAGGAGGTAACATTATGGATAACAATCAGCTAGACCTAGGAAGAATATATGGTTTGACAGGCTGTCCGGAAGGCGGATGTGTATATACAGGGGAGGTAATTCCCAATATACCGTCACTCGAACAAATCGCCGCCGTAAACTACGCCCAGCAATATCTTAGCCCCCGATATGCTACGCCGGAGCTGCAGCAGGGCGTCGCAGAGCTTGAGCAAACGCTCGAAGCCGCTCGCCAGCAGGCGGCACGGCAGCAAGCTGCGCGTGAACAGGCAAGCATCAGTGGCTCGGTTCCGCCCTTGGCTGGTATGTCCTCAACAGGCATGGCCTCCGCTTCGCAGCCTGCGGGTACCGGTATGATGCCGGGCATGACGCCTGCAATGATTTCAAACGATGCGGCAAACGCGGCGGCCGGAATGGCTTCAGCAACGGGTATGCAGGCAGCAAACGATTTGGCTCCTATTACTGAATACAACCAGCCATTCCCGATTACGGCGGAAAGCATTCAGTATCTCAACGGCTTCCTGCGCACACAAATCGGCAGAAGGGTAGAAATCCAGATGCTGGTTGGAACAGATAACCTGGTCACAAAGGAAGGCTATCTTCTCGGCGTCGGCGCTAATTATATCCTCATAAACGAGATTGGCACGTCCGACATTACCACTTGTGATTTTTACAACATTAAATTTGTCCGTTTCTTCTATGATTAATGGCTAGCCCCATAAGATTTTTGCGGTAAGTGTGTTGGAAAGCAAAAATCCTTTCTTTGTGAAATGGAAACCTTCTTTATTTAAGATAAGAAGCCCGCTTTTTTCAAAACGCAGGGCGTTCCCGATGTATTTTTCAGGAAAAGCCATCTGGAAACGTTCCTCGTAAGCGCGAAATCGAACGCCTTCACAAAGGCGCAGGGCAAGCATAATATATTCTTCCGAAGTTCCGCCAGAGCCATCTTCTATCGCTTTGCCATCATAAAAATCGGAAAAGCTGCGCGGCGTATAAAAGCGTTTGCCATTTAAAAACGAGTGCGCCGCCGGCCCGATACCCAGATATTCCTCACAGCGCCAGTATTTTAGGTTGTGCCGGCTTTCTTTCCCGGGCTTTGAAAAGTTCGATATTTCATACTGCTGATAACCCAGTGCCTCCAGGTAGTCACACATAATAAGGTACAGCTCGCTCTGCTTGTCGTCGTCAGGCAGGGCGAGTTCTGTTTTCTTTTTTTCATAAACGGTGCCTGGTTCTATTTTGAGAAGATAAGCAGAAATATGCTCTGCCTGAAGATGGGCGCATAAATCAATCGATTTTTGTAGGCTTTCTTTTGTCTGTTTTGAAATACCGACCATCAAATCAAGAGAAATATTATATATTCCCGTTCTGCGGATTTGTTTTACGGTTTCGGCTGCATCCTGTACACTGTGCTTTCGTCCGAGCGCGTTGAGCTCTTCCTCTGCCGCTGATTGCAGCCCAATGGAAACACGGTTCAGTCCATGTTTTTTTAATTCAGTAAAATCAAGTGAAAGACCGGGAGAGGGGTTTAGCTCCATAGTAATTTCAGCATTCTTCAATGCATAGGCGCTTGCCGCGGTATCCAGAATTTTAATTAGGCGGCTTGTACCCAATAGGCTGGGCGTTCCGCCGCCCAAATAGAGCGTATCCGCCTGCCTCTTGTTATTTTTTGCCGTCAGTACGATTTTCCGGCAGAGCGCGTCGGTATACCGGTCGGCTTCTGTCTCTGTAAATTGTGTGGAAAAGAAATCGCAGTACGGGCATTTTCCGTTACAGAAGGGAATATGAAGATATAATCCAATCGGCTGCATAATTGATTCACCCCGCCATAAAATAAAGGAATAGAAAGGGGAAGGGGCAGAAACGTTTCAGTTTCTGCCCCTTCAATTTGGAAGGTATATGAAAAAAAGGAAAAAGCAATAGAATATTTTTGGAACGATATTAAGGATAGTGTTTTTTCAATAAAATGTCAATACCTTGCAGAACCTTGTAATTTACATAATTTTTACAATTGTATTTTCTTCGATTGACAAAGGCCCGGCAGAAATAGTAAAATTAAAAATTAGAGTGTAAGAAATTAACAATTGTTTTGTTGGAGGAATTGCTTTGCCTGATTTAAAAAACGAGATTCAAAAACGCAGAACCTTTGCCATTATTTCACATCCGGACGCCGGTAAAACAACGCTGACGGAAAAGCTGCTGCTATACGGCGGAGCAATCAACCTCGCTGGCTCTGTTAAGGGAAAAAAGACTGCAAAGCACGCGGTTTCCGACTGGATGGAAATTGAAAAGCAAAGAGGTATTTCCGTAACGTCATCCGTGCTGCAATTTAAGTATGAGGGCTATTGTATCAATATTCTCGATACGCCCGGACATCAGGACTTTTCCGAGGATACCTACCGTACCCTGATGGCGGCCGACAGCGCCGTTATGGTAATCGACGCCTCCAAGGGCGTCGAGGCTCAGACCATCAAGCTGTTTAAGGTCTGCCTGCTGCGCAATATCCCGATTATCACGTTCATCAATAAAATGGACCGAGAGGCAAAAAGCCCGTACGAATTGCTCGAGGATATTGAAAACGTCTTGGGAATCAACACCTATCCGATGAACTGGCCAATCGGCTGCGGCAAGGAATTTAAAGGCGTATATGACAGGAAGCTCGAAAAAATTCTTACCTTTACGGCGAACAACGGCCAGAAAGAGGTGGAGTCGCGTTCGATTGAGCTTTCCGACCCATGTGTGCCTGGGCTTGTTGGCGAAGGCTTTAAAAAGCAGCTGGACGAAGACGTGGAGCTGCTCGATATTGCCGGTGATTCCTTCGATATTGATGCGGTACAGGGCGGCAGGCTTACGCCGGTATTCTTTGGCTCAGCGCTGACGAACTTCGGCGTGGAGCCCTTTCTGGAGGAGTTTCTGCGCCTTACGACTCCGCCGCTTCCGCGCGAAACGCTCGACGGGGAGGTTTCACCGTATTCTGAGGATTTTTCTGCTTTTGTCTTCAAAATCCAGGCGAACATGAATAAAGCGCACCGCGATAGGATTGCGTTTATGCGCATCTGCTCCGGACGGTTTGAAAAAAACATGGAGGTATACCATGTGCAGGGAGAACGTAAGCTTCGCTTATCTCAGCCACAGCAAATTATGGCTCAGGAGCGAGAGGTAATTGAAGAAGCCTACGCGGGAGATATCATCGGCGTATTCGACCCCGGTATTTTCTCTATAGGCGACACGCTTTGCTCGCCGAATGCGAAATTCCAGTTCAAGGGGATTCCCACCTTTGCGCCGGAGCATTTTGCGCTGGTCCGCCAAAAGGATACAATGAAACGTAAACAGTTTATAAAGGGAACAAACCAGATTGCCCAGGAGGGCGCTATCCAGATTTTTCAGGAAATCGGCGCCGGCATGGAAGAAGTGATTGTAGGCGTTGTCGGTACACTGCAGTTCGATGTGCTCGAATACCGTCTGAAAAACGAATATAACGTAGATATTATAATGTCTGGTTTGCCGTATCAGTATATCCGTTGGATAGGGAACAAGGAAATCGAGCCGAAAACCCTTGATTTGTCGAGCGATACGAAGCGGATTCAGGATTTAAAGGAAAATTATCTTTTGCTGTTTACAAGCGAATGGACAATTAATTGGGCGCTGGAGCATAACAAAGGGCTTATTTTAGAGGAATTTGGAAGATAAAGCAAATTCAGGGAATTTATTTCTTGTATTTGATTAAGAAATATAGTATGATTTTAAGATAGAGAGATGTAATCGATTTTACCTGTGCTGTTTAATTAAATTGATAGGACTTGCACAAATCCTCCGTCCCCCGAATAAAATAAACCAAGTGTTATTTTATCGAGGGGGAGGAACTATGCTTTTAGAACTGCTCCAGATGTTCGGCAACATGCTTTTGTTTTTTATTCTGCATGTTACGGGCAGCGGCGCTTTTCCCAGGCCGTTGTCACCGCGGGAGGAGAAGGAGTGCCTGCTGCTTGCCAAAGAAGGGGATAAAGGCGCGCGCAATAAACTAGTGGAACATAACTTGAGGCTGGTCGCACACATTATCAAAAAATATTACGCAAATATCAACGACCAGGACGATTTGGTTTCTATCGGAACCATCGGGCTGATTAAAGCAATCAACACATTTGACCCGAACAAAAACATCAAACTATCCAGCTATGCATCGCGCTGTATTGAAAA
>UQHH01000074.1 GCA_900540865.1 uncultured Oscillospiraceae bacterium | reverse complement strand
GACCGACCGGTTATGAGCCGGTTGCTCTAACCAACTGAGCTAATGGCCCCCGCTGTATTAAGAACGCCAAAATATTATAGCAAAAGGCGGCTCGATTGTCAATAAAATTCCCAATGGATGTGAATATGATGCTCCGCGATAGATGAGAAATGCCAAAGGGTAACATATTTGCGTAAAAGGAGCGTGTATATAAGTACACGCTCCTTTTAATGCCATATGTATGCAGAAAGATTATAAGGTCTTTACAAATTTTTTCTACGTGGCAAATATAGCTTTTCAATCAATAGTATTGCCGTTTTATTTACAGGGGCAGCTTGGTCGGGCAGGCGGCCGCCTCGGTAGCCGGCTCAGTCGGAATGGTTGGGTCGGTCGGCATACTTGGTTCTGTCGGGTCTGTAGGCGGCGGGGCGTCGGTTGGGTACTCTGTTTCGGAATCCGTCGGCTGGGTCGGAGGTTCCCATGGGCCGGTTGGTTCAGGCTCCGGGCCGGGATTAGTTGGGGGCGGTTGCGGCGGGTCAGTGGAAGGCCGCGGACTGGTAGGCGGCGGCCCGGGGTTTTGGGTAGGAGGCTCAGCGCCTGAGTTTGTCGGCCGTTCAAAAGCTCCGCCTGCATTGGTAGCCGCATCCGTTTCTCCTGAAGTTTCCACTTTTCCTGGGGGTGGATTGGGTATAGGCGTCTGTTCACTTTGGGGCGGCTCCGTGGGGTCGGTTGCGCCGGTTGGGAGCTCCGGATAGCTTTCGGGTTCCGTCTCCTGCTGGGAAGTGCCTCCAATTGGCTTTTGATTGCCTGTTGGAAGCGTTTGCTTTGGGATTTGAGGAATAAGAAAGGCTGCAATTAATACAATAACCAGGCAGGCTGCCGTAGTATATACGGCTCTGCGGGGAAGGCCCCAAAAAGTTCTTTTTTCACCGGAATAGATTATTTTTATCAAATCTTCCTTTTGCTTTTTTGAGGCGTTGATTGCGTTGTTTGCCTTCCGGTAATGTTTTTCAAACATGCAATCCCTCCTTTTCCAAGAGAGGCCTGAGGCGGTCCCTCGCCCGTTTGAGCTGCGTTTTTGTTGCAGACTCGCTTTGCCGCATGATTTGGGCGGTTTCCTTAACGGAATAACCCTCAAAATAGTACAGGTGTACCACAGTCCTGTATTTTATGGGGAGTTTCAATACCGCATTGTATACGAAATCCTCCTCAAAAGGATATGCTTCGAGCGAGGCCGCCTCTTTTAGCGAAATAACATTTTTATTCCAATAACTGCTGAGCATGGTGCGCGAACAGTTGATTGTCACACGTATCAGCCATGCTTTGAGATGGTCTTCATTTTTTATTTTATCAGTGTTTTTAATCAGCCGAAGGAAAACTTCCTGATAAATATCGTCTGCGTTTGCCCTGTTCCGGGTCTGGTTCAGGGCAAGCCGCAAAACCATGTCGGAATATTTTTCTATGATTTCTTCCATAGAATTGTCTGCACAAAACAATTCCACCGCTTACCTACCCCCTTCTTAAGGAAAACCATTCATCCGACAAAAAAGTGGCAAAAATAATAAAGTTTTACATTTTTCTCAACCCCCGCTTTATATTAACAAAAAAAGAGTACGCTTTTCAAATTTTTTACTGAGAATTTACAAGGAATTCTTGAGAAGAATAAAAAAGAGCGTTTTCTTTACACAGATTTTACAAAAGGAAGACCAGAATTTTACTTGTGTCATCTATGATACACTTAATATAGAGAATTGCGGGGTTTTTTGCTTTTCTTTGTCTTGTACGCAGAATGCGGCGCGTAGAATTGCGCAGTGTGGAAGGAAAGGAAGTTTACATGGATATTTTTTCAGTGCTTACACTGCTGGGCGGGCTGGCCCTTTTCCTGTTCGGAATGAACACAATGGGCGGGGGTCTGGAGAGGCTCTCGGGCGGCAGGCTTGAGCGAACGCTCGAAAAAATGACCGACAACACGTTTAAGGGGTTTTTGCTCGGCGCCGGTGTGACGGCTGTAATCCAAAGCTCGTCCGCTACCACCGTAATGGTTGTCGGCTTTGTAAACTCGGGTATTATGAAGCTTGCCCAGGCAATCGGCATCATCATGGGTGCGAATGTCGGCACGACGATTACCGCGTGGCTCTTGAGTCTAACGGGCATCGAGGGCGACAGCTTCGTACTCAAGCTTTTAAAGCCAACCGGCTTTGCACCGATTCTTGCTTTCATTGGAATTGCGCTTTTGATGTTTGCGAAGCACGGGAAGAAGAAGGACATCGGCACAATTTTGATTGGATTTGCCGTTCTGATGTTCGGTATGGATATGATGAGCGGGGCGGTCAAGCCGCTGGCAGACGTACCGGAATTCACCAGTATCCTTACCATGTTCTCCAATCCAATATTGGGTGTAATGGCAGGCGCGCTCCTAACGGCCGTAATCCAGAGCTCGTCCGCTTCTGTCGGCATTTTACAGGCGCTTTCTGCGACGGGAAGCATTTCCTATGCAACGGCTATCCCGATTATCATGGGGCAGAATATCGGCACCTGCGTAACCGCGATGATTTCCTGTATCGGCGCAAAGAAGAACGCAAAACGCGCCGCTTTTGTACACCTGTATTTTAATATTATAGGTACGGTTTTAATTCTTGCGGGCTTCTATGGGCTCAACGCGCTGCTGCGTTTTGATTTTGTCAAGGATGTGGTGACGCCCGCCGATATCGCAATCATCCATACGGCGTTTAATTTACTGGCAACGGCGCTTTTGCTGCCGTTCTCCAAACTTCTTGGAAAGCTTGCCTGCCTTACGGTGCGCGACAAGGACACGCAGGATGACACGCCGTTCCTCGACGAGCGTTTTCTCGGCACGCCCGCCCTTGCGGTAGAGCAGAGCGACAACATGGCGGTCAAAATGTCGCACCTGTCCAGGGATATGTTCTTAAACGCGATTCAGCTAATGGATAAGTACGATGAAAAGCTCGCGGAGCAAATCCTGCAAAGCGAGGAAAAAATAGACGCCTACGAGGATGTGCTCGGCACATACCTTGTCAAAATTAGCCGCAAAAGCTTAGCCCGGCGCGACAGCAACGAGGTCGCCCGCCTGCTGCACTGCATCGGCGATTTTGAACGCATCGCCGACCACGCAGTCAACCTGGTGGACGCCGCGAAGGAAATGCATGAAAAGAAAATATCGTTTTCCGAGGAAGCAAGGCGTGAGCTTCACGTTCTTACGGGCGCGCTTACGGAAATTTTAAATATTACAATGGACGCGTTCGACCAAAAGGATGTTGCGCTTGCAAAGCAGGTGGAGCCTCTGGAGCAGGTGATAGACGGGCTGCGCGATAAATTAAAGCGCAGGCATGTCAAACGCCTGCAAAACGGTTCATGTACCATAGAGCTAGGCTTTGTGCTTTCCGACCTTCTGACCAATTACGAGAGGGTATCGGACCACTGCTCCAATATTGCCGTCTGCCTGATTCAAATCAGCATGGACAGCCTGGAAACGCACGAATACCTGCACGACTTGAAGGAAAGCCATTCACAGGAATATGAAGGGGAATATGAGGCGTACAAAAAGAAATACGCGCTTCCCTGAATCATAGGAAAAAGGCGCTGCGGAATTCCGCAGCGCCTTTTTCCTATGATTCAGAGCACGCCGAGGTGCTCGAGCAGTATTTTGGTTCCCATCAGGATAAGCGCGAGCCCGCCGATGAACTCCGCTTTATTCTTGTAGCGGATGCCGAACCTGTTTCCGATTGCAACGCCCGAAGCGGAAAGGATAAAGGTCACGGTCCCTATCAGTAAAACCGCGCCCAAAATATTGACACTGAGAAAGGCGAACGTCACGCCTGCCGCGAGTGCGTCAATGCTTGTTGCGACCGACAGCATCAATAGCTCTTTCATATCGAAGGCTTCTTCCTTTTTCGCGCAGCATTCATCCTTTTTAAAGGATTCGTAGACCATTTTCCCTCCGATAAAGGCAAGCAGTATAAACGCGACCCAATGGTCGAAATCCCTGATATAGCGCGCAAACTGTGTGCCTAAAAGCCAGCCGAGCAGGGGCATCAGCGCCTGGAAGCCGCCAAAGAAGGCAGCAATCAAAAAAGTGTATTTTCTATTATATGCGCGCATATTGAGCCCTTTGCAAAGCGCCACCGCGAACGCGTCCATAGAAAGGCCGAGCGCGATAAAAAACAATTCGACGATACCGATAACGAACACCCCTTTAAAGAAATGAGCGTATTTTCAATCATATCAGGGAACAGGGAAAAATGCAAAAAAATTGCTTGGAAAATTTGTTTTTAGTCGTATTACCTGTTTTTTTAGGTTAAAGTTTGTACAAGTTACCGTGTAAGAATAGATTGTAATGAACTTGCCCTTCCGATATACTGATACTGAGTAATATGAAAAACACCCGCGCGATATACATCCATTATTTTAAATTCAAAGGAGGAATCCCGGTGGGAAAATTCAGGAACAGGTTTTTAAGCGCCGCGCTGTCTGCGCTGCTTTTGCTTACAGCGTTGTCCTGCGCTGTGGGCGCGCAGCCGCTTCCAGCACAGGAGAGCACAGCGGCAGGCGGCTACGGCCTTACAGAAAAGGTTGAGGACGGCGCGATATTGCACGCGTGGTGCTGGTCGTTCCAAACCATTAAAGAAAATTTGGAAAACATAGCAAGGGCGGGCTTTTCCGCGGTACAGACTTCCCCAATCAACGAATGCCTGGTTGGTGACAACGGCGGCATGCAGCTGATGGGCAATGGTAAATGGTACTACCATTACCAGCCAATCGACTATAAAATCGGCAACTATCAGCTCGGTACGGAGCAGGAATTCAGAGAGCTATGCGACGAAGCGCACAAATACGGCATTAAGATTATCGTCGATGTGGTCGCGAATCACATGACCTCGTCGACCGGCTCCATTAAAAGCTATATTAAAAACATGGAAGGCGGCGCGTTCCACAAGGGCGGCGGAATATCCGATTACGGTGACCGCGAAGACGTCACGCAGAACAGCCTGCTTGGGCTTATTGATTTAAACACGCAGAACCCGAATATCCAGCAGCTTATACTAAATTATCTCAAGCAGTGTGTGTCGGCGGGCGCGGACGGCTTCCGTTACGACGCGGCAAAGCATGTAGAAATCCCGGAGGACGACCCGTCGTTCGCCAGCGACTTCTGGCCTGTCGTGCTCGCTAATGGCTCGAAGTTCCAGTACGGCGAAATCCTCGGCAGCGCGGACTGCGGCACCTACCAGAAATATATGAATGTCACCGCCTCGGAATACGGCGGTACTATCCGTAACGCAATCCGCAGCGGCAATTTCAGCGCAGACTACATCAGCAATTACAGCAATCCCGCCTCGGAGGACAAGCTCGTTACCTGGGTGGAATCGCACGACAATTACTGCGGCGACGGTTCGTGGAGAGAGCTCGACGAACAGCAGGTCAAGCTTGGCTGGGCCATTATTACCGCGCGCAGCGGCGGCACGCCGCTGTTCTTCAGCCGGCCGAAGGGAAGCAGTACGTCCAACCAGTGGGGAGACAACCTCATCGGCGCGGCGGGAAGCGACCTGTACAAGGACCCGGAGGTAGCGGCGGTCAACAGCTTCCGCAACGCGATGACAGGGCTTGATGAAACGCTGTCGAATCCAAACGGCAACACAAAGGCCGTTATGATTGAACGCGGCAACCGCGGGGCTGTAATCGTAAGCGCGGACAGCGAACCGCTCGAGGTCGATACGAAAACAAAGCTTGTCGACGGCGTTTATTACGATAAGGTGACGAACGAGGAATTTACCGTACAGAACGGCAGGCTTACCGGCACGGTGGGCGAGGGCCGCATTATCGTTCTTACAAACGAAAAGACGGAGCTCCCTCCTCATATAACCGTTTCAAGGGAAAGCGGCTCTTTCCGCGGAACGCTTTCGCTTTCGCTGAATGTGCTCGCCGCGGATGAGGCCTATTACCAGCTTGACGGCGGGGAAAAAGTGCCGTTTACAAAAAGTGCGGATATTTTGCTCGGCCAAAACATGAACGAGGGCGAATCCGTAACGGTAACAGTCGGCGCGAAAAACGAATTCGGCTCGCTAGAAGAGAGCTATACGTATAAGAAGCTTTCCTACCCGGTGCTGGAGGGGAAGACGGTCGCCTATTTTGACAATACGCAGGGCTGGGAGCAGGTAAATATCTACGCGTACGGCGGCGGAGCCACGGGCGATATTACAAACTGGCCGGGCGTGCCGATGCAGGACATCGGCGGCGGTATGTTTGCCTATGAGCTGCCGGAGAGCTTCGGTTCCTGTAAGGTCATGTTCAACGCGGGCAACGGCGGGGCGCAGTTTCCGGGCCATAACGAGCCGGGGCTCGACATAGAGCCGGGCACCTGGATGTACTGCCATGACAGCGTCTGGGAGGATTATAAGCAGTATGGCGGCGGCGATACGCCTCCTGAAAGAAAGCCCGGAGATGTAACAGGAGACGGGAATATCAATCTCCAGGACGTACTGGAAATCCAGAAGCATCTCGCCCAGATGATTGTACTCAGTGAAGACCAGATTACCGCAGGCGACGTCAATTTCAACGGGAAGCTGGAGGTAAGCGACGTGCTGGAGATACAAAAGTATATTGCGCGTATCATAGATGGGTTCCAGCCTCCTACAGATTTATAACGATACCTATTCCGCGCAAATTTGAAAAAAGTAAAGGCTTGTGGTGTATCCACAAGCCTTTATTGCTGTTCCAATACAATAAGCGAATTTAATAGCCTTTGTAATTTTTGCTCGTCTAGCTGCTTTAGCATATCTATTTGTTCGGCGGATAATGAAAAATCATCTTTTTCAGGCCGGATGAAACATTCTGCCGGTTTGTTGAGTATTAAGCTCATTTTTATAAATAAACCGACCGACGGTATACTATAGCCATTTTCACAGTTAGACAATTGGGTCACGCTGATATCTAATTTTTCTGCCAGCTGCATTTGTGTCAACCCGGCCTGCTGGCGGAAAGCCTTTAGCCGCTTTGAAAACAATTCCTTCATATTCTTCACCTGCGTAATGCACACTCATTTTATTTCTCCAATAAATAGCTCAAAGAATCGATTAGCTCTGTTGCTTCTTTCTTATTAATACGGCCGCAATAATCATCTATTGCATAAATCAGGAACTTTTTATCGTAATCTTTCAGGAATAGGTCTATTGGGGCATGCACATAATCAGTAATCTCAATCAGCTTTGGTAAACTCAACAGAGCAACCCCATGTTCTACATCAGAAAGCTGCGCAGCGTTCATATCTATTGCTTCGGCAAACTCCCTTTTATTCATTTGCAGCTTGTTTCTTTCGACGGTTATCTGAGAACCAATGCTGTTGTTGCTCATAAATATCTCAATCCAATATAAAAATTTAGCGTAGTTTTTTCGCTATAAGTTTATATTAGTGTTTTGC
>UQHH01000073.1 GCA_900540865.1 uncultured Oscillospiraceae bacterium | reverse complement strand
CAGAGCCTTTCAGGCGTTTCTGCAAAGCCACCGGCTTTGCCGGTGGATATTTACTAAAGACCGAATATTCGTCCGGCACCGGCAACAATAAAGCATAAAAGCAATCCGGTGAGGGTTGGCAGCAAAAAGGCCAGCCCGGTCCATTTTAAGCTCTTTGTCTCCTTGAAAATCGTGATGCAGGTGGTCGAACAAGGAAAATGGAACAGATAAAATAGCATAACGCAGATTGCGGTAACAATTGTCCAGCCGTTTTGAAGCAGCAGATTATGGAACTGCTCCAGGCTTTGCATATCCGCAAGGCTGCCAGTCGCCATGTACGACATTATAATAATGGGGATAACGATTTCGTTAGCCGGAAAACCGAGAATAAACGCCATCAGAATAACGCCGTCCATGCCGAACCATTGTGCAAACGGGTCTAAGAAATCGGTGCAGTGCTTTAAAATACTAATATCGCCGATTGTTATATTGGCAAGCAGCCAGATAATCAAACCTGCGGGAACAGCTACAACAACGGCCCTACCCAATACAAACAAGGTACGGTCGAGAATTGAACGTATAATTACTTTTCCTATCTGTGGCCTGCGATAGGGGGGGAGTTCCAAAGCAAAAGAAGAGGGTACCCCTTTTAAAAAGGTTTTAGAGAGAAATTTTGAGACCAGTAGTGTCATAAACACACCAAGCAAGATTACTCCGAGTAAAATCAATGCCGAGAAAAAGGACTGTAATGGCAGAATGACAGCACCGGCAAAGAACATTGTTATGATTGCGATTAACGCCGGAAAGCGGCCGTTACAAGGAACAAAGCTGTTTGTAAGGACCGCTACAAGCCGCTCGCGTGGAGAATCGATAATACGGCATCCCATTACACCGCAGGCGTTGCATCCAAAGCCCATACACATGCTGAGCGCCTGCTTACCGTGCGCGTTAGCTTTTCTGAAAAATTTATCCATATTGAAGGCGATTCGCGGAAGATAGCCCACATCCTCCAACAGCGTAAACAGCGGGAAGAATATTGCCATAGGCGGCAGCATGACGGATACGACCCAGGCGGTTGTTCTAAAGACGCCCGCCAACAGCAAATCCTGCAGCCATTGCGGCGAATGTATCCACATCATAAAGGCGCCCAGCTGTTCTTCCAGCCAGGAAAAAAGATTGGATAGCAAATCGGATGGGTAATTGGCCCCTACGATGGTAATCCAGAAAATCAAACCCAAGAGCAGCAGCATAATGGGAATTCCTGTCGCTTTGGAGGTAAGGATTTTATCGATTTTCCTGTCCCTGCTGTTATAAGACGGGTTGAGCAGGGTTACGCATTGCTTGAAAATCTCTTCGCTGCGTTTTACAATTCCGGCGACGATTTTATCCTTGATGTTATCGTTATGTATTCCCCGTTTTTCCAGTTCATCCTTGGCCTGTGCCACACAGCCGTTGATTTTGTCCATTCCTTCTTTATCAATTTCATAACATGAAAAAATCTGTTCGCTCAAGTCCTGGTCCGTATCGAGAAGCTTCAGGCTCAGAAAACGCGGAAGAATTTCGCCGGGTACATATTTTTTCACCTGCGGCTCCACAATCGATACCGCGTATTCCGTAGCTTCATCGTATTGAAGGCCGATATGGAATACCTTCTTTTCTCCATAAACGACCTGTTTTACCGCCTCGCACAGGTCGTCGAGCCCCTGACCGCTGCGCGCGCTCGTACCCACGACAGGAACGCCAAGCTGCAGTGACAATTCATCCAGGTCTATTTTTATCTGTTTTTTCTTTGCTTCATCCAGCAGGTTTACGCATACCACCACATTTTTTGTAGCTTCTAAAATTTGGAGCACCAGGTTTAGGTTTCGCTCCAGACAGGTTGCGTCAACCACGACAATGACTGCGTCAGGGTTTTCAAAGCAGATAAAATCGCGCGCGACTTTTTCCTCTACAGAGCTGGACATCAGGGAGTAGGTCCCCGGCAAATCCACCAGGGTATACTGCGTTGCGCCGTATTCATACGTTCCAAAGGCATTGCTTACTGTTTTGCCCGTCCAGTTTCCTGTATGCTGTTTCAGTCCTGTTAGTCCGTTGAACACCGTACTTTTCCCCACATTTGGGTTTCCTGCCAGGGCAATGATTTTTTTATCGTCACATCCCATTTACAGAATCCCTCCCGGAATGAAAAGCAGATGACCGTCAAGCAGCCATCTGCTTTTTCAGTTATTATTCGCTGTATTGAACCAATATCTTATTTGCGTCTTCATCACGCAAAGCGATAACTGCACCTCTGATATAATAAGCGACAGGGTCGCCGCTCGGACTGCGCTGCAGGGCTTCTACATTTGTGCCCTGAATCAATCCCAGGTCGAGCATGCGCCTGCGCTGTTTACCGTCGGAAAGCAGTGCTGCAACGCGGCACCGCTTTCCCACAGGCAGGCTGGTTAAGGAAAACGTATTCGTCTGCATTTTATATATCTCCGTTTCGTTAGGGAATTTCCCAGAATGCGCGGCCCTCACACCGGCGCATTCAATTATTGGATTTTCTCTTTACTACAATATGCATTTTTTCCGGCATTGTTACACTGAAAAGAGCCGCGCTTCGTGCAGGCGCGGCTCTTTTTTGTATGGGAGGACTCTTATATTCATGCCATTTGTTTTTTGATAAGCTCGTCACGGGGATATTTTAATTTTTTTGGCAGGACGGCATACAGGAAAGACACAATTACAGCGACCGCCAGCGTGTCGAAAACCTTCATGACGAAAATCCCGAAAAAGCAGGCCGGAATACGCGGCGCGTGCAGGGACTGTATCGCCCAGTTGTAAAAATGGATTTCCCACTGTGCGGTCGGTATGCCGCCGTCTCGCCAGACGGTTACAGCCGTTGATAAAATTGCTGACGCTACTATAACAAGTACGATGGTCGGGAAAATTCTCTGCCATCTGAGTTTTCCCTCTTTTTTTAACAAAACGCCGGCAATCAGGGCGGCCGCTGCGCTTACCACATAATAAATCAGCGTAGTTCTGTCGAAGACAAACAGCGCCAGATAGAAGTTATTCGCAAGTCCGACGAGCAGGCCCGCGGCCGGCTCCAATACGACAGCCGCAAAGACGGTTCCGGTAATATCCATCCAGACGGGCAGGCCGAAATGCGAGGCAAGGCTATACAGCGCAATGTTTAAAACAACACTCAGCGCCATTACAATCAAATAGCGCGTCCGGTTACGCATGTTTATCCTCCTCCATTTCATTTTCCTGTATGGATTTCGCCCTTTCTTCCTTATCCTTATTGATTTCTTCTAAAAAGCCGCCTGTAACGATACCGGCGGGCATCGCTATGACCGCGACGCCGAAAAGGGAGGAGACCATGCTGATAAACTTCCCAACGTCAGACACCGGGTATACGTCGCCGTAGCCCACGGTTGTGAGCGCGGTCGTCGCCCAGTAAAGCGCGTCGAAAAAATTGTCGAAGGTTTCCGGCTCATAGGAAAACATAGCAAGCGCAGAAACAAAAATGTACGCAAGCGCGATAACCAGAACAGAGAGAAGCGTTTTGCGCTCTTTTTTGAATACATTTGCGACATGCACAAAGCTTTTGGAATAATGAAACACCTTAAAGATACGCAGCATACGCAAAATACGGAAGCCATGACCCAAAAGGCCGAGGGAGGGGAGAAGGGAGACAAAATCAATTATGGCAAAGGGGGTAAAAGGATAGACGGCAAACGCCCAGGGGGATTTGTATTTCGATACAAAGTCGTGCGTCATCCAGCGCAGGATATAATCAAAGAAAAGAATATATACGGTAATGAGGTCGATTTCCTCCAAAACAGCGTTGCTTTCCTTGAACAGAAGCGGAGTGATGCTTACAATGGCGACGATAGAAATAAAAAAATCATAGAATTTACTGAGCGTTTCACCGGGAGCCGCTTTTTTTACGATGGAATAAATATACGCCCGCATGGACTAAAGCCTCCCTTACCGGAACATATACGCCGAAACCGGCATAAGGATATGGCCGAGCAGCGTCAGGGTAATAATCGAATAAAACATCACACGCCCGAAAAATTTCGCAAAATCCCTGTCCTCGAATTTGCTGCGTATCCGGTTGACGTTGATTACGGAAATTGTTACGGCTAAAATGGTAAAAATACCCCATATGTTTACATACTCCAGCAGCCCGACCTCCAGCGCGTCTGGAAGAAGGTTCGCGCCGACCATAATATTAGATACGGTACCGAACAGCGCCGCGGGAATCATGCTTAATGGGTCGACATGATGGTATGTATTGAGGAACAGCACAATCAGCACCCATGTGCTCGTACCGAACAGCGCGATAAAGCACTTGACATAAAGCCCCCAGTCGCTGCGGTTGAGCTCTATTTCCGTCATGAATTCATTTGTCATGACATTTTCGCTTAGTTCAGGGTCGGAATGGTTATTGTCATATTTGATGGTACAGACGTCCGTACCGTAACGGCGCAGCTCGTAACCCGCGATATCGAGGTTCGGGTTATATCCGCTGTTTTCGCTGTCGGCCTTGAACACGACCTGCTCCACCGGATAGCTGCTTTCGAGGTAAACGCGCAACTGGTGGGATTCCAGCGGGAACCTTCTCGTCCAGTAATTTTTTGTGACTGAAATATCCGCGCGGACAAGCTGGTAATTTTCCGTTCCGTTGTGATAGTCTTTAACGGTTTCCATCTTGTTGACCGTACCCTTATAAACCTTGAAATGGTTCATCATATCGAGGTCGTTTTTACCCTCCCATTTGAACCACACAAGCATGACGGCGCGGAAACTGGAGTTTTTAATAGAAACCTCCTTCAGGTTTTCAATATAGGTGCCGATTTCAACCGGTACCGCAGACTTGCTCCTCTGCGTCAGCTCCTGGCTGAGTGAGTCTGATTCCGTAAAGGATTTTTCCCAATAGTCGTCTTCGGACACCCTGTCCTGCCACAGCGTAACGACGGCATAAGACAAGAACACGACGCCCGTAACCACAATCAGCAGAAAGCAGGCGGCAAGCCGCCTGCGGTGCGTTTTTTCTAATTCTCTCAGTTTCATTTCCACGATTCTCCTGTATGCGTTTGATATTATGCCCTTTTAAAACACTTTATCAAGCCTCTTGTTTTTCTTTTTTTGCAGAAGAAATCAGCTTGTATACGATTGCGGCAAGGGCTGCTCCAACGAGAGGCGCCGCGATAAAGACCCATACCTGAGAAAGCGCTTCGCCGCCTGCCAAAAGGGCGGGGCCGAGGCTTCTCGCGGGATTGACGGAGGTTCCCGTAAAGGGGATACCCAGAATATGTACAAGCGTGAGCGTAAGGCCGATTACAAGGCCGACGACAGCGTTGTTTTCTACCTTTGAAGTCACGCCCAGAATCGCGATTACAAAAACAAAGGTCAAAATAACTTCAACCAAAAGCGCCTGCCACATGCCGATACCCAGCGCGCTTGCCGCGCCAAATCCGTTTTGCCCAAGCGACTGGCTGCTGCCGAACAGCGCGGTAAGGATTCCGGCGCCCGCGATGCCGCCTAAAAACTGCGCGACGATGTAGCCGAAAAATTCCTTGAGGCTCATTCTTCCGGAAATCAGCATGGAAAGGGAAACAGCCGGATTAATATGGCAGCCCGAAATATTGCCGATTGAATAGGCCATCGCTACAATAGAAAGGCCGAACGCAAACGCAATCAGCAGCGTGGAAAACGCCAAAGGTATCCCGACGTTTACGCCGCCCAGCAGGGTGTTCGCCGCGACCGCGCTGCCGCAGCCGAAGACGACCAGAACCATGGTACCGATAAATTCCGCAATTAGTTTTTTCATTGAACTTTCCTCCGTTTTTTTGTTCTGATTTAAACTCTGGGCGTTAGGCAAATATGACAGTTTCCCGCAATATTCCCCAGACTTTATACATTAATGCTATAATCCAATTACAAATAATTCAATAACATTACTGTTTTCGCGGGATTTTTACCAAATTTCGGATTAGTAATTTTACGTTACATGTGGTATCATTTTATTGAAAATGATTCATGAGTGAGGTTCTGTTGTGAATATTGCGATTATTGAAGATTTTAAAGAGGATGCGGACATTCTTTATCGCTTTCTTTCGGAATACGCCATAGATAATAAGCTTTTGACACGATGCACGGTTTTTGAAAATGGGAACGATTTTTTAGAGCAGTTCAGCGCCCGTTCCTATGACCTTATCTTCATCGATATTTATTTAAATGGGGAAGACGGCCTGGAAATTGCAAAGGAAATCCGCCAGAAGGATGAAAAATGCCTGCTTGTCTTTACTACCTCGAGCAGCGCGCACGCAATCAAAAGCTATACGGTCAGGGCTTTCGATTATCTTTTAAAGCCGATTGACCCAAAGCGCCTGAAATACACGCTAGACCTATGTAACAAAGCGCTTTTTAACCGGTCGCGGTATATCGAGGTAAAGGAAGGCAGGATTTTCACGAAAATCCGCCTTTCAGACATCGTTTATACCGATTATTACAACCATTATATCCAAATCCATACAAAGGACAGGATGATAAAAACGTACATGCCGTTTGCCGATTTCTCCCCGATGCTCCTCGGCTACTCAAATTTTATCAATTGTTACAGGAACTGTATTGTAAACCTCGACGAGGTGGATTTCCTTTCGGCGCGGGACTTCATTATGAAAACAGGGGAAAAGGTCCCGATTTCCCGTTCTGACAAAACGAAAATCACCCAGCTTTATGCTGACTATGAATTCAATAAGCTAAACGGAGGTTAAACATTGATTGCACTGCAAGGCGTATTTTATGTTTTAGCCAATACGATTTTTGCTCATACTGTTTTTTACTATACCATGCGGCAAGAGCTGCGCTTTTCATTGAAAAAGACCATATTAATCGTATCATTTATGATTGCGGCGGAACAGGCTATCCCCGTAATTCAGATATTGAGCGGTAAGCCGCTGACGGAGCTGCAAAATTTTTATTTCTTGATTTCGTTGCTGTTTTTTATCCCAACCGCGCTTTTGGTAAAAAAAGAAGCCCTGTTATCCGCGATTTTTACCCTGGTTGTCTTCGGCACATTCCTTGATATTGCAACGCTTTTGACAGAAATACTCGACCAGGGCGACTGGATTCATGCCAGCTCTGTTTTTGGCGCCAACACGACGTTCTTTTACCAAATCTGTATCATCGTGCTCTCTATACCGTTCACGTTTCTGTTTGCCAAAAAGCTTCTGCGGCCCGTTGTTGAACGAACCTACTATCTGCGTTTCTGGCGTTATTTGTGGTTGATTCCGGGATATTTTTTCCTGCTGTTCCGGTTTTCGGTCTATCCCGAAATTTTTAAAGAAACTTTTTACTGCAATCCATCCTCTGTTATTCTGGTTGCCGTCTGGTCGCTTGGTACGCTTGTGACCTACTGCATTATTCTTGCTATGATTCATAATATCTCGCAAAACGCAGACGCAAACCTGCGCCTGGAGGTTGCCCAGACGCAAACGAAAATGCAGAAGGAACAGGTTCTGCTCCTGCAAAAAAATATGACGGAGACGAGAGCCGCAAAGCACGACCTGCGCCATCATTTGCGCGTACTGCGCGGTTATGCTGAAAAGAATGACAGCGCGCAGATTATTGATTATATCGACCGTTATTTCGACGGACTGAAACCCTTGGAAATGGAATCTATCTGTGACAATTATGAGCTCGACACGATTCTCAGCTACTATATCAGCCTTGCGAGAGAGCGCGGCATACGCGTTACGTACCGTGTTACGCTCCCTTGTGTTTTACCGCTGCCGGTAAGCGACGTATGCGTCGTTGCCGCGAATCTGCTTGAAAACGCGGTAGAGGCTAGCTCGCGGCAAAAGAGCGGAGATAAATTCATCGATATTAAGATGGGAATTGCCGGAAACAGTATGATTGCTATAAAAATCAAAAACAGCTATGACGGAAATATCAAACGAAAGGACAACCTGTTTCTTTCCTCTAAGCATGTTGGAATGGGAATCGGTACACAGTCGGTCGCGCATATGGCCGCAAAATACAACGGTGTGTTAAATTTTGAGCATGAAGGCACCGTTTTCAAAGTGTCAGTACTTTTGTCCTCCTCTGATAAATAAGTCAAAACCACCGGCTAAGCCGGAGGCATGAATAGCCCTAGAAGGGCATAATAC
>UQHH01000072.1 GCA_900540865.1 uncultured Oscillospiraceae bacterium | reverse complement strand
TCCATAGCTAAAGCTTTTTATCTCCACTGGCAGAGCCAGTGGTTGTCTTTTACAACAACAAAAGGAAAAGCGGGCTTATCGCCCGCTTTTCCTTTTGTAATGTAACGGGGCCATACGCCCCGTTTTCAGCCGCCGACCGCAGGATGAGAATCGCACCCGCTGCTCAAAATATTTTTACAGCAGCGTTCAAGGTCCTCCTTGCAGGTGATTTCCATATCGCTCTGCATAATCTGCTCCTGCACCATAATCGGCATCGAATAGAAATATTCCTGCGCCGCGTTGTCAAGATTATTAATATCTGCCATTTTCATCACCTCACAATCAGTATTTGCGCAAAGTGAAAAAATATTTATGTTTTAATGAACGCGTCGTAAAAAATATGGTATAATCATATCAAACCGCTACAAAAAGAGAGGCGCATTGCTATGGACGTTTCGATTGATATTTCGCAGCAATTGAAAGAGCTTTTGGAAAAGTACCTGTTCAGCGAAAGCGTGTTAAGCAAATATCTTTCCCTTTCCGTTGCTGATATACGCACATTTGCGCAGGGAGACCCTTCTGTCCTGCCGGAAAATCACGAAGAGAGGTTCCGGATTTTCAATAAAATCGCTTTTCTTTACGCCATACCTGGCGACGGAGCGGACAAAAAACTGCGCGCTTTTCTTCAGGTCTTACTTTCCTTCCATCATGTCTCAAAAGAAACGATTGTCCGGATGGCGGGCGTAGAAAAATCTGAAATTGAAAAATTTCTTTCTGCGGCGGAACGTGATATTCCAACAGATGAGAAATACAAGCTTGCGGCCGCCGCCATGAGTCTCCGTTTTTTTCTCAAAGAGCTGGAGCCGTAAACAGCCATAAACCCTAAAGTACAGGTGAATGATTATGAATAAAAGCAAACAATACCATATTGGCCTGTCTGAGAACGACGGCGCGCGCTATGCGGTCCTTCCGGGTGACCCGGGGCGCGTAAAAGAAATCGCGCAACACCTAAAGCAACCTGCGTTTGTCGCGCAGAACAGGGAATTTACTACGTTTTCAGGCGTTTTGGCGGGGGAAAGGGTTCTCGTTACGTCTACTGGAATCGGAGGCCCTTCGGCGGCGATTGCACTGGAGGAGCTTACGCATATCGGTGTGGATACGGTCATACGCGTCGGAACCTGCGGCGGTATGCAAAAGCACATTGGCTCGGGTGATTTAATCCTGCCTACCGCCGCTGTCCGTATGGAAGGAACCTCGCGGGAATATATGCCCATAGAATACCCCGCTGCAGCCGACTTTTCTATCATAACCGCGCTTTCACAAGCGGCGCAGAAAAACGCGCTGCCATACCATACGGGTGTCATACAGTCAAAGGACTCCTTCTATGGACAGCACAGCCCGGACAGCATGCCTGTCTCTGGTACGCTTAAAAGCAAGTGGCAGGCTTGGCTAAAAGCCGGCGTGCTTGCGTCTGAAATGGAATGCGCGGCGCTCTTTACCGTGGCGGCCGTCAGGGGAATACGCGCAGGCGCCGTACTGACCGCACTGTGGAACCAGGAAAACGGGGATGCCGGCAATGCTGAAATCCCTGCATCCGATAACGCAATCCGCACGGCTATCGACGCGCTTTTTTATATTATTCAGAACGATAAAGCCAAAAAATAAAGCTGAATATACTGCTGAGATTTATTGGAGATAACACGATGAGACAATTTATAAATGAAAACCTGTTTTGGGTTAGGGAACCGGAAAAATATTTGATTGAGGATAAAAAGATTGTAATCGTCACAGAGCCGAAAACGGATTTGTGGCAAAGAACCTATTATGGTTTTCAAAACGATAACGCCCCCGTCCTGCAGATGAAAACCGCAGAGGCTTATTTTTCTTTTTCGGTCAAAACAAGCTTTGAAAGCAAACACCGTTTTGACCAGTGCGGAATCGCCGTATATCTGGACAGCGAAAATTGGCTCAAGGCTTCTGTCGAGTATGAAAATGGAGATTATCAAAGACTGGGAAGTGTTGTTACAAATCACGGTTATTCCGATTGGGCAACCACCGACATCCCGGCCTCCATAAAGGAAATGTGGTACCGCCTAAGCAGAAGAGAATCCGATTTCTGCATAGAATGCAGCACAGACGGCATCAGCTATCAGCAAATGCGTATTTGCCATTTGTGGAACGGCGCGGGAGAAATATCGTTTGGATTATACGGGTGCAGCCCTGAAAATTCGTCATTTCAAGCGGTATTTACCGATATGGCTGTAACAGGCTGCAAATGGGCTCCTCATAAATAGAGCCGGAGCGAAAACCGCATTAAACTATCCGCGTTTTCTGTGTTTTTAATTTTCTTTCTTACCTGTTTGTCGTATGTGTGTATTTTTCTGCATAATCATAAATGTAACATGAGTTGGGGTGTGATGTTTTGATTATTCGCAGAAAAACGCTGGTTATTTATTCCGTTATCCTCGCGGTGGCAATTACCGCGATAGCGCTAATGGGCAACGCGTTTCAGACGGTTGCAATAAAGGCGCAGGCGACGGCGCTTCCGGCCGTTCCAAAGCTCGTTATCGACGCGGGGCACGGCGGAGAAGACGGGGGAGCGGTAAGCGCAGACGGTACAATGGAAAAGGACATTAACCTCGACATTGCCCTTCGCCTGCAGCAGCTGCTTGTTTTAAGCGGCTGTGACGTTACACTGACGCGTGACAGCGATAAAGCAATTTATGACGAGGGAAGCGAAAGCATAAAATCAAAAAAGGTTTCCGATATGAAAAAAAGGCTTTCGATTTTCAATGAAGACCTGGAACGGACTGTTATCAGCATCCACCAGAACAAATTCCCGCAGACACAGTATAGCGGGACTCAGGTATTCTATTCCGGCCAAAAGCAGGAGAGTAACCTGTTGGCGGAAAGCATCAAGGCGTCGGTTACCGGAATGCTGCAGCCGCAAAATACCAGGGAAACAAAAAAGGCCGATAAAAATATTTACCTGCTCTATAACGCAAAGGTTCCCGCAGTGATTGTGGAATGCGGGTTCCTGTCGAACAGCGAAGAGCTTGCAAAGCTGAAAACAGAGGAATACCGCCAGGAAATGGCGTTTGCTATCTACTGCGGGTATCTCAATTACTATAATCAAAACCAACAGGGAAGTAACAAACAGACGGAGTGATTTTATGCCACAAAAGATAAAAAGCGTTTATATCTGCTCGGAGTGCGGCTGTGAATCCGCAAAATGGTGCGGAAAATGCCCGGGCTGCGGACAGTGGAACACAATGAATGAGGAATTTAAAGAATCCACGAAGGCCTCCGCGGCCATGTCGAGCGTCCGCAGCGCATCCTATGCGCGCCCCATGCTCCTGCGTGAAATCAGCACACAGGATGAACAGCGTTATAAGACAGGCTCCGCGGAGCTTGACCGGGTGCTCGGCGGGGGAATCGTCAAGGGCTCGCTTATCCTTTTGGGCGGCGACCCGGGTATAGGAAAATCTACCATACTTCTTCAAATCTGCAACCATTTGGGCAGCTCCCTGAAAATACTCTATGTATCGGGTGAGGAATCCCGCCGGCAGTTAAAGCTGCGCGCGACCCGCCTCGATGTAGACAGCGATAATTTATTTATCGCAACGGAGACGGATGTCGAAATCGTCGCGGAGCTGATTAGAACGGAGAAGCCGGACCTTGTTATGGTCGATTCTATTCAGACGATGAATTTGACCGAGCTTTCTTCTTCGCCCGGAAGTGTAACGCAGGTGCGTGAATGCACCAATTTACTGATGCGTACCGCGAAATCTCTTGAAATTCCCATTATTATTGTCGGCCATGTCAACAAGGACGGTGCGATTGCGGGGCCTAAGGTGCTTGAGCATATCGTCGACGCCGTGCTTTATTTTGAGGGCGATAAGCAGATGTCCTACCGAATCCTCCGCGCCGTAAAAAATCGTTACGGCTCCACAAATGAAATCGGCGTGTTTCAAATGAGCGACAGAGGACTGATAGAAGTGGAAAACCCTTCCCTGATGCTCCTGTCAGGAAGACCTAAGAACGTTTCAGGTACCTGCGTGGCCTGCGCGATGGAGGGTACCCGTCCAATCCTTGCGGAAATCCAGGGCCTTGCGACGGCTACCGGCTTTGGAAACCCACGCCGGATGTCGACCGGCTTCGACTATAACCGCATGTCCCTGCTGCTCGCCGTGCTTGAAAAGCGCGCCGGCTATTTTTTCTCCAATGTAGACGCGTTTCTCAATGTCGTCGGCGGTTTGAGGCTGGACGAGCCCGCGGTAGACCTTGCCGTAGCAATGGCGCTCGTCAGCAGCCTGAAGGATATGCCCGTTTATGAGGACGCGCTTGCTTTTGGCGAAATCGGATTAGCGGGTGAAATCCGGAGCGTCTCCCATGCCGAGCAGAGGATAGCGGAAGCCCAGCGGCTCGGCTTCCGGCGCTGCGTACTGCCTTACCATAATTTAAAAGCAATCAGCGCTGATTTAAAAGAAAAAATCGATTTAATCGGCGTGAAAAATATCCGCGAGGCTTTTGAAGCTCTCGCGGGCCGGTGATTCTTTTTCCTGCGCGATATAATAGACACAGCCTTTTTCCGCGTTGACATTCGTTACAACCGAAGCCTTTTCCAAATTGCAGTAACCTTCTTTTTGGTAAACGCAGTCGCAATCGCATGGTATTAACGTCATACAATCGTCTCCCTCTTCATAGCGCCCCAAAGTCTTTGGTTTTGAGACAAGCACAGCGCTGAAAACGCAATCTAGCACAGTCTCATGGCGTTTAAAAAATATGCCGCAGCTTTTTAAGTAAAGAATTGTTATCTCTTTTTATAATGAAGAAACAAAGGCAAAATATACACATGGCGGCAAAGAAAATTCATTCATAAAATCTTCTTCTCATCTAATAATAAAACGGAGATAAGGAGATGGTGAGATGAAGAAATATATTGCGCTTGCGATTGCTACCGTTATTATGATTGCGGGGATTCTTTTTTCTGGCAGCGCTGTCATGCAGTCCGTGCCTTTTGTTTCTGTATATAAAGCCGCGCCTACCACAATAGAAGAAACAGTTGTCTGCACTGGAAAAGTCGAATATTGCGAAAGCAAGGAAGTACGTACCATTACCGGCGGAACTGTTTCAAAGGTATATGTTTCCCAAGGAGATAAGGTAAAGGCAGGGGACAAGCTTTGCGATATTGCGCTTACATCCTCCCAAGGCAGTGAAGAAACAAAAAGCGCGTTAAGCACACAGGAAATTTACCAGGCAGTGCTGAACGGAAATTATAGTGTGCTCGACAATTATGACGGGCTGCTGGAAAACGCGACGCGGCCAGAAAGCCCTGCAACCGGGGATTCTATGACCCAGACACTCACTGCGCCCATCTCCGGCACTGTGGAAAAAGCCGACTGCACGGAAAATGAATATCTTTCCCCGGGAGACAGTGTATTTTCAATTGTTTCCGACGGAGACCTCCAGGTCGTCCTTCCCGTCAGCGAGGTAAAAATCAGCGACATAAAAATTGGCCAGCCCGTTAAGATTACCGGAAGCGGCTTTAAAAACAGTACCTACAGCGGGAAGGTTACATCGATTGACGATGAAGCAAAGCAGACGGCCACAACCGCCGGGAAAGAAACGACTGTAGACGTCACTGTCAGCATAGAAAACCCCAAGGATGATATTAAGCCCGGTTATACTGCAAAATGCTCTATTGTATCTTCTGTGAAATCGTCCGCGCTTGTTCTGCCGTACCAATCGGTCAAGGCGGACGAGGACGGCAAAGAGTATGTATATATATACAAAAATGGTGTTGCGGTAAAAAAATACATCACAACGGACGGTGAATATCCGAAGGGCCTTGAGGTCGTCAAGGGAATAAAAATGAGCGACTATATTATTACCAATCCCGACGGTGTGCGCAACAAATCCGCGGTAAAGCTCAACCAGCGGGCAAACGCTTCGGAAAGCGCGGTGGAAGGCAATGCTTGATTTGTTGTCCGGCGCGCTTAAAAACATTTGCAGGAAAAAGGGCAGAAGCTTTCTTACGATGTCCGGAATCGCAATCGGCGTAACATCCGTCATTATTATCAGCTGTATCAGCTCCTGCGGGACTTCCGCTGTCAACAACGAGCTTGACAGCCTGGGGCTGGGCGGCCTTACCATCAGCGCAAAGGAAAATTCAGGTTCGCCGCTCTCCGACGACGAGCTGCAGGCAATCCGCAGCGTGCCCGACGTAAAGGACGCGACGCCCGTTTTAATACAAACGACCCAGGTATACAGCCAGAATGAAAAACAGAGCGCTTTCGTTTGGGGAATCGATTCCGACGCGGGCGATACCGTTTCGCTTCAGCTTTTATACGGCCGTTTCCTGAATAAGTCCGATATCGGCAGCTGCGCAAAGGTATGTATGGTCGATAAAACCTTTGCGCAGTCAATTTATCAGCGGGATAATATTGTTGGGAAAAATATATCCGTCCAGTGCGGCGCCGTAATGGAGGAATACAAAGTAGTCGGCGTAATAAAGACCGGAAGCGGCCTGCTGCAAAACGCAATGGGAACCTATCTCCCTAATTTTATTTACGCCCCATATACCACCGTACGGGAAGCGACCGGGTCACTGGGCTATCATCAAATTATCACACGCGCGAAGGACGGGTCTGATTTGGACGCCCTTGGAAAAAGTATTGTGCGAAAGCTGAACGACACTTCCGGCCTGGACGATGGATATACCGCGAACAATTTGGCAAAACAAAGGGATATTCTGCTCAATATCCTCGACATCGTAACCTTAATTTTAACCTGTGTGGGAGCGGTTTCCCTGGTTGTGGCAAGCTTAAGTATTATGACAGTCATGCTTGTATCCGTCAGCGAGCGCACAAGGGAAATTGGAATTAAGAAATCGATTGGCGCAAAAAAAGCAACGATTATGCTTGAATTCCTCTCGGAGGCCGGCTTGATTTCCATGCTCGGCTGTTTGGTTGGGGTTGTTTTAGGGATTGCGGTTTCTTTTGCCGGCGCAAGCATGTTTCAAATGACCTTGAATTTAAACGCAGGCATTTTATTGTTTACGTGTATATTTTCCCTGCTGACCGGCATCGTCTTTGGTGTATATCCAGCGATGAAGGCCGCTAACCTTAAACCGGTCGCGGCCTTGAGAAGTGAATAATTATTTAAATTATTGAATTATTATAAAAAGGTGTAACCAATTATCATGCATTTTTTATCTGAAGCGAACCTTCCGCAGTCGCCTGTAGATACAGTCATAATATCAGGTGAATATCCGCATATTATCAATAGGGTAGAGGGGCTTGGAATCCGTGCGGTTCAAACCAGGCCCTGTTTTTCTATGCCTTTTCCCGAGCGTTATCACGCGGATATGCAATGCCTCTATTTGGGAAGGGAGCAGCTCATCGTTTTAAAGGAATGCCGTGTTCTCCAGGACAGACTACGTGAAATAGACATCCCTTTTTCCAAGGCGGTAAACAATATAGCAGCTGACGAATATCCATATCATATTTTGCTGAACAGCCTTGTAATGAAGCGGCATGTTTTCTGCAATAAAAAGTATGCCGATACAAAGATTTTAGAGGTTTGTGATAAAATTAACAAAGAGATTGTTTCGGTACGGCAAGGGTATACACGATGCGCCGCGGCGGTTGTTTCGGAAAACGCGTTGATGACGGCGGATGAATCGATTTATCGCGCTGCTGTTAAGCTGGGGTACGATGTTTTAAAAATACAAGAAGGCCATATTAAGCTTCCGGGCTTTTCACATGGGTTTATCGGCGGCGGCTGCGCCTTACTTGAAAGCAATCAGCTATTTTTTACAGGCGATGTTACGCAGCATCCAGATTATGACGCAATCAAAAGCTTTACGCAAAATCACAGCGTATATATAAATTTGCTGGACAAATGTGAGCTAACGGACATTGGCGGTATGGTTTTATTAACGGAAAAAGAAAGATGATATTATCTATTTCAGTTAGCGCTTTTATAATATTCAAACGGTTCAGCTTTGTTTTAAATTCAGAAATTTGTTCTTAGGCGCTGTGACAATGAACAACATTTACATTTCATAGAAGATAACGCAAAGCTTGAAGCTGCGCAAGAAATATTTGCAGATGTCCGGAGGTTGATATATAATTATCTTGAGGTCAGACAATCGACAACACATTAAATTGTAATGAGAGGTAAAAATCCGCAGAAACAGGCCATTATATTCTGTAAGCCCTTCCCCGAGTTATACAAAATATTAATACGTTTCTAATTTGTGTAATAGAAAAGCCTTTTTACAGATAAAACCGATTTTACCTCACATTAAAAATAAGAGTTTTTTTATTC
>UQHH01000071.1 GCA_900540865.1 uncultured Oscillospiraceae bacterium | reverse complement strand
AGACTTCATTAATAGCTGCAAAGAATATTCCTATAAGGATATCGCCCGCAACCCCAAAAACTACAAGGGCAAGCCCGCTAAGTTTAGAGGCGAAGTAGTCCAAGTTCAGGAAAGCGGTGATTTTGTCGTTCTCCGTGTTAATGTCACCTATGAAGCTTTTGAGTATATTGATGAAGGTATCTGGAGCGATACTGTTTACGTTGAATATACCCGAAAAAGCGATTCAGAAAGCAGAATTTTGGAAGATGATATTATAAACATGTACGGCACCATAAAAGGAACAAAAACGTATGAAACAGTAATGGGTAACGACATGACTATTCCATATCTTGAAGCACAATACATAACGATTGAGTAAATAAAAAAAACCGCCCTCCCCTGTTGGCGCAGGAAAGAGCGGCTACCGTGCAGCAGGGCCACACGGTGCGATATGCCTCGCAACCATATTGTACCATTTTCGCCCTGTTAAATCAACAGGGCATTGTTGCGCCCATTTTTAGGAGGTTACAGCATGGCTACTGCAAAAAAGTTGCCGTCCGGTAATTACCGCGTGCTGCTTTACACAGGAAAAGACGCGGGCGGAAAGCGAAAATACAAGTCTTTTACAGGGCCGTCAAAGAAAGACGTTGAATATCAAGCAGCTGCTTACTCCCTAAAGACACAGCGCGAAGCGGCCAATATGACGGTCGGCGAAGCGATGGACAAGTACATAGAGAGCAAGGATACGGTGTTGTCTCCCTCCACGGTACGCGAATATAAACGTTCCAGGGTGCGGGATTTGCAGAATTTAATGAACATTCCGCTGAGCAAGCTCACGCAGGAGATTATCCAGAAGGAAATCAACCGGGAGGCAAAAACGCACTCTCCGAAATCAGTACGCAACATGCACGGCCTTCTATCTGCCACGCTTGACGCGTATTTGCCCGAATTTCGGCTGAAAACCACTTTGCCACAAAAGACTAAGCCTAAAATTTACGTGCCCACAGACGGCGATATAAAGGTTATAATGGAGGTGGCACGCGAAACAGATTTATACGTGCCTATCCTGCTCGCGGCTTTTGGTTCCTTGCGTCGAAGTGAAATCTGCGGACTGGACAAAAGTGACACGACGGATAACCCTATACACGTATGTAACGCAATGGTGCAGGATGATAACGGCGATTGGGTAATTAAACCGCCGAAGAGCTACGCCGGGGACAGGCTCGTTAAGTTTCCCGAAGCTATATTCAAAGAGATAAAAGGCTGGGCGCCAAACTTCAACCCCAACCACATTACAAATGGATTCAAGCGGCTGCTAGCCAAAAGCGGCATCCCGCATTTTAAATTCCACGCTTTGCGCCACTACCACACATCAATCCTGCACGCGCTCGGTATACCCGACCAATACATTATGGAGCGCAGTGGATGGTCGTCAGACGCGCCGCTCAAACAGGTGTATAGGCATACTCTAAGCGATAAAACGCAGGAAACAAACAAGGTCGTATTTGACCATTTTGAAGGCCTTATGCAACACGAAATGCAACACAAAAAGAAAAAGACCGCTAAATAAGCGGTCTTTGTGGTCGGGATGACAGGATTCGAACCTGCGGCATCCTGCTCCCAAAGCAGGCGCGCTACCAAACTGCGCTACATCCCGTTAATATAAAAGCCTGCCACAAAAATGACAGGCTTGGCGCGCCAGAAGGGACTCGAACCCCTGACCTCTTGATTCGTAGTTTTCTGTACGCCAATTACGCTAATCAACTTTTATATTATATGTTCTCTTGCCACTAAAGTCAACCCGTAAAAGGTATTGGTATTTAAAAACTGCTTTCTGCTCGTCGAGCTTCTGTGTTTCGATTCCCTGTGTGTGGACGGGCGCACCCGTTCACTATGTTATGTATAGTATAGATATATTCGCCCATAAAAATAGACCGGAGAAAACTCCGGCCTATCTGCTCTATTCCTCACAATATGAATCTGTCGTTATATACCCCGCTCCCTCTGCTCGTCGGCCTGTATATCTCTTTATACTGTGCTCTGTACATTTGCCTATAAAGCTCCTGCTCCTCGATGCGCCGCCGCATCTCTTCCCTCCGTTCTGCTTCTCGCTCTTTTCGCTCTCGTTCCTTCCGGCAGTCCTTTGCGTACTCCTTAGCATGTTTAGCTATAATATCAACCACAACAAGGGCAATCATCAGCCCGATAAATCCCGCAAACGTCATATTATAATCGCTCTCCCATCTGCTTCATCAGCATCATCTTCATCGTCGTCCATATACGGATTCCCACTATAGCAACATTCGTATGCATCCTCACAGTCTAAGTAACAATCCATTGTTTTACTGTCCCAATGCGGACATTCGTGACAATTTAAATTTGGCATATTAATCTCCTTTCCATTTACTCAATGTAGCCGCCTAACTCCAGTCTTACATCTTTGCCAAGTTCAACCGTTTTAATCGTTACTTCCCAGCCTCTTTCTTCTGCTTTCAGTGCCTTAACTATTGCCTCGTCCTTGTTTTCTGTCACTAGTAGCAATTCTAATTGTGTTCTGTAGTCCTCTGTATAAGTATTCGCTATTACTAAGTATATTTTTCCTTTCATTTTAATTCTCCTTTACAAAATTAGAATGTGGTGCTATAATAGCTTTGGGTGGAGTAGCCCCGCAAGGAGCTACCCCGAATGTTGCCGCTGGCTTAACTGCTGGCGGCTTTTGCTTTGATAACTTGCTCAAGCTCTGTTATGTAGTCCTCTAAGGTTTTCCCGACCTCAAGCAACTCTCGCGCACGGTATAATTGATTTACCAGCGCTTTAAGCTCTGCAAGCTCCGCAATCGTAGCCACCTCTGCCCCACCCCCTTTCGTGCGGCACACGCCGCATATTTGAGTGCCTGCATACTCGCAGTATGTACAATCGTGCAACAGGTCACAGCGTCCGCAATCCCGCACCCTGCACGGCATACCGCACTTCCAAAGCTCCTTAGTCATAAACGTTACCTCCTGATGCATATTATATAGACAGCAAATTGTTGCACACCGTCCCCGTCACCTTATGGGCAGGGCAAAGTCAGCGCAAGCGGCCTAAAGTCAAGTTTGCCCCTGCAAAGCAGGGGACGAGCAAAATTTTTACTTGTAAAAAATTTGCGAGACTTGACGGCTAGGACGGCTTGCGTGATACAATCAGCCCAAAGGTTCGGGGACAATGCACAGACGCCGAACACAGGCCGTATTCTCCAGCACTCACGCAGACAAAAACAGCCGGCACAACCAAAAAGTTGTGCCGGCTGTTTTTCTATCCCGCGCCCCGGCGCGGTTGATGCATGTAGAAACAGGAGTGCGCCCGTCCACACACAGGGCGCGAAACATGCGGACGCAGTAAAAAAGCCCCCATTGAGGGGGCTTAAAGGGTGGTTTCTTTTAGTGTTTGTCCTTTTGCGTGGTTATTTCCTGAATAATTCTGCTCCGCTGTCTGGTAAGTAACCTAAATCTCTTTGAATTATATATGCAACATAAGATTCTACGTCTATATTTCTATCTTTTGCTCTTGCCTGTAATTCCTCTCGTTCAGCTACTCCAAGATACTTGAATGCTTTTGTGTAATATATGGAATTCTGCGCTTTTTTGATTCTATGGTTTAAGGATATTAAGGCAAATAACATTAATAATACAAGACACAAAAGCCCGATTAAAATATATAGAAAAATTTCGCTATGCTGAATAATAAGTTCAATTATTTGATTCATTTTTTACACCTCATAATTCTAAAGGATTTGACAATATTATACAGTATTATTCCTTGTGTGTAAATATAAAATCTTCAAACAGCCTATAAACCTGCCTTTCCAGTGGATGCAAATACCATGCTCCCCTCTGCTCTAAGGTCTGTATCCTCTCTGCCCGAATGCTTGCGGCCTGTAAGGAAATATTACATAACCGCGCAATTGCTTCAGCGTCCCATACTTTAAGCTCATACAATACACACGCTGGGGCAAGCAGGTCACGCGCAAAGACGTTTGCGGCCTTTTCTTCATCTTCCCCATTCTCGTTCTTTAGCGTATGCCCTAGAAAAATATGTCCTAGCTCGTGCGCAATTGTAAAGCGGCATCTTTCCGGCTTTTCTTCGTCTCTATAAATAACAACAGGCTGTCCGTCAACTGTAACAGTAATCCCGCTTTCGTCTCTTTTAAGCGTCTGCACCTTACTATTCTTCACTATTTTAATTTCCGCGCTTCTTGCAATTGTAAGCACCTGTACGGGTAAGGCCGCTATCTTAAAATCAATCAGGCATTGCCATGCCGCATTCCTTGCACCCTTATATATTCCATAAATCACAAAACCACCTCACGGGTATTTTATCCCGCTTGGTGGTTTTTATCGTTATAAGTCCTCGTCTGTTTCCGGCGCGTTTTTTATCCTTTCAATATCGATTTCCCGTAGCTCCTTCGGCTTGTTATCTTTGCTTCGAGCGGCTGTAAGGTAAAGTTTTGTTCTCGGATAAGGTTTTGTTTCATCTGTTCGTCCTAAAATATAATCGACGCTCGTTTTAAAAAAATCAGCATATTTATTTAAAGTGTCAAAATTGGGTTCTCTTGTTCCTCTTTCATATTGAGATATGGCTATTTGGCTAAGGTTCAGAGCTTTTCCCATGCCTTCTTGACTAATGTCCTTATCTTCTCTTAGTGCTCTTATTCGTTCGTTAAAATACATATAATGTTCACTTCCTTTTTGTTTATAAAGTAGATTATAGCTTAATTCATTTTGAACTATTGACTTTTAATTCAAAACGAACTAATATAATAACAGATAGTTCAAAACGAATTAAATATTACCACAACTTTCCACTAGACAGAACACATGTTCGCTCCTATAATAGATATAGAGGCAAACAAACGTTCGAGTAAAAATAGAAAAGAGTTGACCAAAATGCCCCCATCTGAAACCTTCCGCGCTCCTTGGATGCTCGACGAGAAAACCATCTACAGCCGCTTTTGCAAAGGTGTTCCAATCAAGTTGATTGCAAAAGATGTAAAGTACAGCATGAAATGCTCCGCCGCTCAAGCTGTGGGCATTGTGCAAAAATCCATCTTAAACCAGCAAGAGCTTGACAGCGGCAAATCCGAAGTTGTCCTGCGTGGCGCCTTCGGTACTCGCCGTATCGTAACAAGGAGGTGATTTTGTGACTGCTGAAATTGGAATTGTTATTATCGCGGGTGTTGTTTTTTCAGTTGTTCTTTCCTTCATTGGTGATTTTTTCAATTGCCGCACATTTAAAAAATACACTCTCGAATTCTGCCGCTTTAACGAAAAGCTTGATATGGTTAAAGAAAACATGGACCAGATTGCCGGGCCTCTGCTTACAAGCAAAGTTCTTTTCCCCGACGATGAAGGTTTCTATTATCCCGAAGAGGAGGAATAAACATGATTCCGACTATTTTAAATTTGCTTGGTGTGTTTTCTATTCCCATCGGTATGTTTTTAGGCTTGCTTTTTGGTTGGCTTGTAAGTTTGCTTTCCGATGACCATAATCCCGAAAAAGAGGAATAACCGATGGCTTTCGTAATTTCTATTGTATTGCTTGTTAGTTCCCTCGCTGGCCTTGTCGTTGTTCTTGCATGTTTATTCAACATATTTGATTAACCTCTAGGTATTAAAGCCGTTTTCCGGCTTTTACATAAATCAAATTAACTAAAAGGAGAAATGTAACTATGAAATGTGAAGTTTTAGGAAAAAAGAAATCCGCATGGGTTGACCAGACGACAGGCGAAGCGAAACAATCCGCCCATGTCTTTGTCGCTCACCGCCATCCCGCCGACAATCAGGCCACAACCTTTGAAGGCCAGGGCTGTTCCGACGTAACAATTCCGTTTGAATACTACGATGAAATCCCGGTCGGCGGCAAGGTCTTGCTTGACTTTGACACGAACCAGAAACTGCTCGAAATCGAAATCCTTGATTAGAACGTGAGCGGTCGCATTAACCGCATGGTCGAGGACTAACACGCTGTAGCCCGGCACAAGGCCGGATTACATAAATTTTGGAAGGTATATCACAAAGAAAGGAGATATGACACATGGAGACTTTGACCGCTTGGCTTAACGCTGGTGTTGAATGCATCGGTAGCCTTTGGAATGTCGTAACCGCAAATCCCGGCCTGTCCGCTATTTTCGGTATTGGCATCATCAGCGCCGCCGCTGGTGGCTTCCTCGCCGCTAAACGCGCCGCAAGGTAACAGCTTGACCTCTGTTTTTGTTTTTTGTCCTACTGCTGGGGGCGGGGATTATCCCCCGCCCCTCATTTTATCTCGAAAGGAGTGTAACCCTTGCGCATTATAAAAGTAATCTCCTGCGCCCTGCTGTGCGCGTTTATTATAATTTGCTCCTGCCTTCCCGCCCTTGCGGTTGAAACGGCTGAACCAGAGACAGAGCCACCAACTTCCGACCCAAATTTTAAATTGGGTTTTAATTATGATGGTTTTCATTTTGACCCTGTTGATTTTTCTTCTGTTCCTGATTCCTATTCAATGTGTGTATATATGCGGAATATAGATTCTACCTCAGGTACTCTTTACTTTTATGACCCGAATTATTTTGAATTTTCTGTTTTTAATGTTGATGGTGAACCTAATTATGCAGTACTACGAAAAAACTACTCCTCCAACTCTGAATATATTCCTTATTTTTTCTATGCTTCTGGTTCATCTTCGGTAGTTCGTGCCAAAAGCTATGTAACTGCTTCTGGTATCTGTGTTCCCTGGGTTTATAATTTTAAGCCTCAAATTGTTTTTTCTGCAAATTTCCTTGTTAACATTCCTTCGGAGTTTGTTGGTACGCAATTCACGTATGAACCTAATCTTTTTTCCGATTTTATAAAAGGTGCCGCAATTGGCTGGACTGGAACAATCCCCGATAACCCTGACATTGGAGGAGATGACCGTCCCGAAGGTGATTACCAATATGCTATCTATCAGTTGCAGGGTGGCGAAATCTCTTATGTACAGTATTTCAAGGAAGAACCTACTATTTTAACTGAATCCTATAATGCGAATCCTCCTGAAGATATGGGAATCGGGCGGTATAAGTTTACTGCTTTATGTAACCGCTATCAGGATGATAATGGAGAAATTAAAGATAGATGGTTTTGGGATTTTTGGTTCCCTGAAAATAAATCTTACATTTATTACCCAAAAAGTAAAACTAATAAGGATTTAGGAAATACTCCAGCTAGTTATGAGTTTATTCATGACCCTATTGAATACGGCGGTGCAGGCCGCGAAGTAAAATTCTCATGGGTATTTGATTCTGATTTTTTTGAGGAAACCTCTGATTATTATGATTTTCTTTCGGACGGAAATCTTATTGAGGGCGACCCTGTAAAACCTCCACCCCGTCCTTCTGATTCCAAATATCCTTATTGCATTTATTGGTATGTTAACGACAAATTAAATCGTATTTACTATTTCAGTAAGAAGCCGGAAACATACATTTTCACTGCCTCTACGGACGGGAAGGAACGCCAGCTTTTTTGTTTTGTAAATCAGACCTTGCGCAATGTAAATTATATTTTAAATAATCTCGGAAAATTGACGGGTGACAAAAATTTCCTTGATATATTTAACGACTATGAGTATTTCCCAAAAGATGTTAAGGGATTTATATGGTATGCAGACAGTGGAGCTACTGATTATCGTAATGAAGGAAAATGGTTGACTTCCGAAGGATGGAACTTTCATCTGGAAGAAACAACTACATCAAATTTTAAGGGCAAGTTCAAAATGAACTTTGAACCCAATGCCAGCGGCTCTTTTACTGCGGATGATGTTAATAAAGATGATTTATATTATCAGGACCCAGACGGAGAATTTTCAAACGGCGGAAAAAACGACGACGAATTTAACGATATTGTAAACGGCGGTTCTTCCGGTGGCGATGGCTTCGACTTTGGAGACTTCGAGTTCAATTCCGACAGCCTCTGGAAGTACGCAAACGAATTCTTGAATTTTTGCTCGAAAACCTTCGCCGTACTCCCTAGCTTCATCTGGCAGATTATCGCCACAGGTGCCGTTATCGTCGTTATCCTGCGCATATTAGGGCGGTGAGCATATGGACAGCTTGCAAGCAATCATAGACGCGCTTATGAAAGTTTTTACGATGCGCCTTGAAGTATTTGGCTTTCCTCTCACCTTCCTTTCCCTCTTTATTGGCCTTTCCCTCGTATCTCTTGCCATTTACGCCGTATTTAAATTCTATAACTAATTGTGCAATATGCTTACCGCGGCACACGCTGCAGGAGCTGTTTTCTCGTCATTTTAACCAAAGGAGTTGATTTCATTGGACTTTCTATATTTTGCTGTTGGTGCCTTACTCGTCATTTACGC
>UQHH01000070.1 GCA_900540865.1 uncultured Oscillospiraceae bacterium | reverse complement strand
GGAAAGGTGATTGCAAAAGAGGAAAACCACCGAAATGGTTTTCCTCTTTTGATATAACATATAAAGGTTTATCAAAAAACACAAGGAGCATAAGGCTGCAAGAAGCAGTACACTTCAAAATGGAAGAGAGGAAACCGTGTATCGGCTTCCCCTCAGCATATAACATGGAAAGCTTAAAAAACGAGAGACGGGCGTTTTAAAAAGAAGCGGAGAGGCTACTCTCCATTTGACTCCTTCGCCATCATACTGCGCACGACCGCCCGGAAGTAGGGGAAATGCTCCTTGATACGCTCCACAAGCTTTTCAAGCAGGTGCATCAGCAGCACAATCGCGATTCCGCCGAGCAGGCAGAGCACGCGGTTTTCTATCGCCGTCGTCGTGTCGAGCAGCACAAGCGAGGCGTTTAAAGCACACACGGCGTTTACGATTTGCTTGTATTTATACTCCGGCGTAAAGAAGCTCAAATAACTCATCAAAAGGATGAACAGCATAGAATATTCCTTCGGTACGAGCAGCTGGAATACCACGACAAACACCAGCACGCCCACAACGGTGCCGAACGCGCGGTGTTTGATGCGCGTGAGCGTTTCGTTCAGCTGCAGCTGTGTCAGAGACATTACGACAATGCTAATCCACAAAGGTTTTTTCAGCCCAAGCATAGAGGCGGCGAACATTGCTACGGTAATGCCGGCGGCCATACGCAGGATAAGCCCCTTGTTTTTCGCGCTCAAATGGATTTGCCTGCGGAGGGAAATCCCGTTTGAGCCGTAGCCCTTGTGCTTCCACCAGACGAGCGTACACACAGCGGTGAGCACGCTGCCGGCAAGCAGGCAGAGCATCCGCATGGGGAACGCCTCCAGCGGAACAGGGGCAGCCTGACAGAACACAAAGCTCAATAAAAAGCAGATGAACGTCTTGAGTTCAAGCGGTGTGCCGCAGAGTACCATGACAGCCACGACGAACAGGAAATGCACAGGCAGCGCAAGCCACGGGGATATGACGGAAAGCTCCGCGGCAATCCCCGAGCCTAAGAACAGCCCGATAATCACACCGCACATCGGAAGCGGCTTTAAGCCGGTATCCATTGCGGGGTACATGGTGACGGCAACGCTTGCGGCAACACCTGCTAACGTGTTTTCCACGCCAAAAAGCATTTGGAACAGTGTAACGAATGCAATGGAAAATAAGAAGCGCACAAGGTTTTCGCCAATCAGCTTTAACGCGCGGATTATTTTTTCTTTCCTTTCACGCAAAATATGGTCCCTCCAAAATAGTGGCCGCATCCTCTTCATGCGGCTGTCTTACAACTTTTTACAATTTAATGATAGCAAGGAAAGAGGGGCGCTTCAACAACGTATAAATGTGAATTTTCTATGAATTTTTATAAACGCAGTGTTGTTAGGATTAAATTTGAGGAAAACAGTAACCGTCAGGCTGCATAACAAAAGGATTTTTTGTTGTTCAAAAATTACAATACAAACGCTTTGTTTGACACAAAGCTAAAATAAAAGATGAAGTACAGCCGGTATAAGTATTGTATGATTATCCGTTTTTCAGCTTAAACATAAAAACGCCCCGGCGTATCTTGCCGGGGCGTTTGCTTTTTCGTTTGTTTTATTGTCCGCCGCTTTCCAGCGCGTTTAAGCTCTGCGCCTTCAAATAGGCGTTGATAAAGCCGTCGATGTCTCCGTCCATTACGGCGTTGATATTGCTCGACTCAAAGCTTGTGCGGTGGTCCTTCGCAAGCGTATAGGGCATAAATACATAGGAACGGATTTGACTGCCCCAGGTGATTTCCTTTTGAACGCCCTTGATGTCCTCGATTTTATCCAGGTGCTCGCGCTCCTTGATTTCCATGAGCTTCGACATGAGCATCTTCATCGCGACCTCGCGGTTCTGGTGCTGGCTGCGCTCTACCTGGCAGGATACGACGATGCCCGTCGGTATGTGTGTCAAACGTACGGCGGAGGAGGTCTTGTTGACCTTCTGTCCGCCCGCGCCGCTTGCGCGGTACACGTCCATCTTGATGTCCTCCGGGTTGATGTCGATTTCGATATTATCGTCGATTTCCGGCATGACCTCCAAGGACGCGAACGACGTGTGCCGCCTGCCTGAGGAATCGAATGGCGAAACGCGCACCAGCCGGTGTACGCCCGCCTCGCTCTTTAAATAGCCGTAGGCGTTGAGTCCCTCCACAAGGATAACGGCGCTCTTGAGCCCCGCCTCTTCGCCGTCGAGATAGTCGAGCGTTTTTACCTTGAAATCGTGGCGCTCCGCCCAGCGGTTGTACATGCGGTAAAGCATTTCCGCCCAGTCCTGTGCTTCCGTTCCGCCGGAACCGGCGTGGAAGGTGAGAATGGCGTTTTTGCTGTCGTATTCCCCGGTAAGCAGGGTAGAAAGGCGCTGCGTTTCCAAATTGTCCTTTACCTTTTGGACCTCCTGCTGCGCTTCCTCCAGCAGGGAAAGGTCCTCCTCTTCGTCGGCAAGCTCAATGAGCGCCATGGTATCGCCGTAAGCCGCCTTCAAATCCTCGTAGCTCTGTACCTTGTTTTTGAGCATGCTCGTGCGCTGTAAAATCTTTTGGGAATTCTCCATGTCGTCCCAGAAGCCCGGCTCCGCCGCGCGGTGCTCAAGCTGTTCGATTTCCGAGCGCATGGGGGAAAGCCCAAGCGCGTCGGCCAAATCCTCTATTTCGGGCAGGAGCCGTTCCAGCTCCAGCCGCAGTTCTTCAAACTGTAGCATGTTATCATCCTTATCGGTTTATTCTGTATTATTATAGTAGATGCGCCAGAAAATGTAAAGGATTTCCGCAAACGCGCGCCGTTTTCTCGTCATGCGGCGCGTTGACTTTTAAAAAACGCTGTTTTATACTAAAAAGTACTGTTTATTTTACAGATGAAGCCTGGAACAGTTCCGGCAGATAGGTAAGAGGGGTTGTCCTTTGGTAACGGATATGACGGTAGGAAAGCCGGCTGGGATTTTGTGGGCGTTTTCCCTGCCGATTTTATGCAGCAGTATATTCCAGCAGCTTTACAATATGGCCGACAGCGTCATAGCGGGGCGCTTTGCGGGCGAGGACGCGCTCGCCGCGGTTGGCGCGTCGTTTCCAATTACAATGATTTTTATGGCGGTCGCGCTCGGCTGCAGCGTGGGGTGCAGCGTCGTCATTTCGCAGTTGTTCGGCGGCAGGCTTTACCGGGAAATGAAAACGGCGGTCAGCACGTCCTTCATTGCCATTATCGCGCTGAGCGTTGTATTGACGGCAACGGCTCTTATATTTTGTAACCCGCTGATGGTGCTGCTCAACACGCCGCAGAATATTTTCTCCGACAGCGCGCTTTATCTGCGTATTTATATTCTGGGGCTGTTGTTCCTGTTTTTATACAATATTTCAACCGGCGTGTTCACGGCTTTGGGTGACTCGAAAACGCCGCTCTACCTGCTGATTGCGTCGTCGGTCGGCAACATCCTGCTCGATTTACTCTTTGTCGCCGTGTTCCAAATGGGGGTAGGGGGCGTCGCCTGGGCGACATTTATCGCGCAGGGAGCGGCCTCTATTTTGGCCTTTCTTGTCCTTTTCAAACGCCTGAAAAAAATCGAGGCGCCGGGAAAGAACAGGCTTTTCAGCTTATCCATGCTCAAACGAATCAGCGTCATAGCCGTGCCAAGCATTTTACAGCAGAGCTTTATTTCTGTGGGCAACCTGTGTATCCAGGGGCTTATCAACGGCTACGGCTCAGCCGTCATCGCGGGCTATTCCGCGGCGGTCAAGCTCAATACGTTTTCGCTTACTTCGTTTACGGCGCTCGGCAACGGGCTTTCAAGCTTTGCGGCTCAGAACATTGGCGCGGACAAGCCCGCGCGGGTAAAACAGGGCTTCCGCTCGGGAATTATCATGGCGATGTGCGTCGCGCTGCCGTTTGCGGTGCTGTTTTTCTTTTTCGGCCCGCAGATGGTCGGGCTGTTTTTGGATGAATCGAGCGTACAGGCGGTGTCGGTCGGCTGCCGCTTTTTGACGATTGTATCGCCGTTTTATTTTCTCATTGCTGCAAAATTGATGGCGGACGGCGTGCTGCGCGGCGCGGGCGCGATGGTGCCGTTTATGGTCACGACCTTCACCGATTTGGTGCTGCGCGTGGCGCTTGCGTTTATTTTGAACGGGGCGCTCGGGACGGACGGTATTTGGCTTTCCTGGCCGGCGGGCTGGGTAGTTGCATCCGTCATGTCGCTGATATTTTATTTTACTGGAATCTGGAAGCCGCGGCGTTCCCTGGGAGGGGACCCGGAACCGCTTGACAACGGAGGATAATAGAATATGGTAAGGCTTTATTATACGAAGGCGGACAGCGCGCTCTATTACGTAAAAAACGCACAAAGCTACCTTTCCCCACGGCGTTACGAGCAGTTCTGCCGCCTGCAAAATGAAAACGACAAGCTGCTGTGCCTTGCGGCCGGTATGCTGCTCTCGAAGGTGCTCGGCAGGGACAGCGTCGGGAGAATTAAAATTTCGGAGCACGGCAAGCCGTATCTTGAAAGCGGAGAATATTTCAATATTGCGCACAGCGGGAACTATGTGGTGCTTGCTGTGGACAACGAGCCGGTCGGCGTGGATATTGAACAAAGGCGCGAGCGGGGGTACGAGGGTATCGCGCGGCTCAGCTTCCATGAAAGGGAGCAAGCACAGCTAAAGAGGAGTGTAAACCGGCAAAAGACCTTCTACGAGCTGTGGACACTCAAGGAAAGCTATATGAAGGCGGTAGGAAGGGGCTTTAACCTGCCGCCGAAAAGCTTTTATTTTGAGCTGGGCAGCCCGGTTACGCTCCACAGTAAAGATAAGGAGCAATACCGCTTTTTTATCCATTACGGAATAGAGGATTACACCATAGCGCTGTGCTCGAAGTCGGGCCGTTACGACGGGAAGCTAATTTACAAAGCGCTTTAAAGCCTTGACAGGAAAGACAATTGAATTTATGATTAGGGTGCGAAACAGGCTGCCCTTCGGGGCATGAAAAGGGAACGCGGTGCAAATCCGCGGCAGTCCCCGCTACTGTAAGAAGGACGAAAGCCCGCAGCCGCCTTTGGCGGCGGTCACTGAGCAATCGGGAAGACGAGGCGAGTAGGAGGAATTCAAGCCAGGAGACCTGCCTGTTTTGTGTAGACACGTTTCGGAGGAAAAGGTGCCGGCACAGGGGAACTGCACCCTTTTGCCGCGTGCGCCGTTTTTACGGCGCTTTTTTTGTTCCGAACGAAAAATTTATTTTAATCGGAGGAATTAAAAATGGAAAGAAGAACGAACAAAATCAAATTGGCAAGCCTGTTGCTTGCCGCTGTCATGCTTTTGACTATCAGCAGCGTCATATCGGTAAATGCGGCGCTCCCGCCTGACCCAATCCTGACCGTGGCGGTAGAAGCGTTTTCTATCGGCAACGGCTATGCCGTAGAGCCCACGGTGGTTTCCTATAAGGAAGGCGAAAACGGCGCGCAGATTCTCGACCGCGTGCTCAGGGAAAACGGGCTGTCGCATAATCACGGCGGTACATTGACCGAACAGTATTACTTGAAATCCATCGGGTTTGAAAATACCGATAAAATCCCGCAGTGCGTGCTCGACCATATCGGCGATTATATCGACGAAGGCTCCGGCAGTACGCTCGGCGAGCAGGATTACACCGCGCTTTCGGGCTGGCTCTTTACGGTCAACGGCAAGCCGATGCAGGTGAGCCTGAACGATTATTACCCGGATAGATATGACACATTGCGCGTGCAGTATTCCCTGTGGTACGGCGCGGATATCGGCCTTGCAAACGCGATGGAAATGGACAAATGGATGGGCATTTCCGACTTTTATCCCGCCGTGGAGAAGGACGACCTGACAATTCAGCTTGCGGTTGTGAGCAGAAGCGACCGGTTATTTACTGACGAAAGGTTAAAGGCGGCATATGACGAGGCTATGGCGGCGGTGCAGGTGCTTGACAGCCAGAAGGATGTAGACCGCACGCTTCATGCGCTTGTTCTTGCGGAGTACCCCCATTACAAAACCGGCGATGTTGACGGTAACGGCGAAATAAAGGTTGCCGATGTTTTGGAGATTCAGAAATATATTGCGCTTGTAAATGAGTTTGATATTTATCAGCGTGCAAAGGCCGACTATAACGGGGACGGTTTAATCAACGTGGCCGACGTGCTCGCGATACAGAGAATCATTGCAAAGGCCTGAAAAGGACGGTTTTATTTATGAAAAAGACGGTTCCCAGGCTTTGCGCCTGCGTGCTTTGCCTGCTGCTCTGCCTGCCGGGGCTGCCTGTATCGGCATACAGCGGCAGCGGCGTGGCATCTGCCATAAACGGCATAATTAAATGGAGAAAAACGCAAAGCGGAAACCCTGCCGGCCGGCTGTTTACGGAAAGCTTTGCAAAAACAGCGGGTGACGGCTGCGACTGGTATATGATAGCCGCGGGGCGTTACGGCATGACGGACGACCGCGCGGCCTATCTAAAGCACATAGCGGCGTACATCACGGAAAAATATAAGACGGCAAACAAGCTAGACCGCAGCAAAGCGACCGAATGGCACCGCATCGCGCTTGCGGTGCTCGCGGCTGGCGGCGACCCGCGCGGCATCGGCAAGGACGAAAACGGCAGCCCCGTCAACCTGATTGCCGACGGTGTTTATAACAGGGGCGTTACCGCTTCGCTTGGCAAACAGGGGCTAAACGGCTGGATTTGGGGACTTGTTGCCCTCGATTCCAAACAATACGAGGTGCCAAACGGCAGCTTTTACACGAGAGAGGGAATTTTAAAGGAAATCCTTTCTTACCAGCTCCCCGACGGCGGGTTTTCCTTTGCGGGTACCATATCGGACAGTGACACGACGGCCGCGGCGCTTACCGCGCTTGCACCGTATGTGTCCTCCGGCAAAAAATACACCTACACGCTCAAGCGGGGCAAACAGGAAGTGACCAGGACCGCCGCGCAGGCAGCGGAGGCTGCCATGGCAAGGCTTTCAGAGCTGCAGCTTTCCAGCGGCGGCTTTACCGCCTCCGAGGGGGAGACGAGCGAGAGCGTAAGCCAGGTAATCGTCGCGCTCTGCTCAGCCGGGATTGACCCGCAAAGCGATAAACGATTTATTAAAAACGGCAATTCCCCGCTCAATGCGCTCATGGCCTTCCGGCAGGGCGACGGCGGCTTTGCGCACCTCAGGGGGGAAGGTTCCGACAGCATGGCGGGCGAACAGGCGCTTTGCGCGCTGGTGTCTCTGCACCGCCTATATAACGGTATGGCGCGTCTTTACGACTATACGGACGGCGTAACGATGAAAGCCATATCCGCAGGCGGAGCTGCACCCGGTACGGACGGCGGCACGGACGGCGGCAAAGATAAAGAAACACCGCCGGACAGCAGCTCGTCCCAGAATAGCGGCGGAATGTCCGGCGGCGCGCACCAAACGCAGCAGGATGGGGTCTCCGCTTCAGACGAACCGCGGGAGAGCGGTTCCTCAGAAAACGGCAGCTCCGTTTCCAGTCAGCAGCGTGTTTCCGGCACAGGGGAGGCTTCCACCGAAAAGGAAACGAACAGCAGTCCCGTTTCGTCCTCTCAAGCCGTGCAGGCAATTGCAGGCGCGCAGGCGTCCTCCCAAACGGGCGCGCAATATGTATCGGGCGCTCAGAAGGAAGAAAATGAAATCAACCCGGTCATCTTCGTTATCATCGGAGCAGCGTTCATTGCGGGAGGGCTGGGCTTCCATTTCGCAAAAATACGCAGCGGGAAGGCGGGAAACAAAGAGGAAGACGACTTTTTTGAAAGCCTCAAAACCTACCGGGAAGAGCATCCGGAAGAGGAGGAGCCTGACGGAAAGGCAAGTCCCGAGGGGGAGGACGAGCATGAAGAGCCTTAATCAAAGCATGTGTAAAGGCTTGGCCTGCCTTTTCCTGCTTTTATGCCTTGTGATTATTCCGGTTTCCTGCACAATTGAATCGGTAGACGGCCATTACGCAAAGGAAAGCAATACGGAAAGCAATACACAGACTGCGCGTCTGAGCATTTCCTGTAAAACGGTGCTCGACAATTGGGACGACCTCGACGAGGCGCTCAAGAAAAGCGGGGAAATCCCCAAAGACGGAGTAATTCTAAAGGAAACCGCCTATCCTATTTCAGACGGCGATACCGTGTTCGATTTGCTTCAAAAGGCGGCAAAGGAGGAGAAAATCCACTTGGAATACCAGGGCGGCGGTAATAACGCCGCGGCCGGCGCGTATGTAGAGGGAATCAATTTCCTCTATGAGTTTTCCTGCGGGGGACAGAGCGGCTGGTTTTTCAGCGTCAACGGAAAATTCCCCTCCGGCAGCAGCAGCGGCGTACTTTTAAAGGACGGCGACCGGGTAGAATGGATTTATTCCTGCGACCTGGGGCACGACATCGGCGCGGCGCTTGCATCCGGGTAACAACAGGCTCCTCCGCACAAACGGGGAGCCTGTTAATTTATGTTTTTGTCCCGCCGCTACGGTTGACAATGTTTTTTGATTCTCTTATACTAAAAAAGAATAGGTCCGCGGCGGGTATGAAGTATAAATTCGTCCGCCGCCGGCTGTTTCGTACATATGTTTTTAAATTGAAAAGGACGGTTGCTTTTATGGAAACAAGAATTGTAGAAACAGCCCAGCGCATCAAAGGACTGCGCGAGCTGCTTGAAATTTCTCCCGCGGACATGGCGCGGGCGGCGGGAATGCCGGAGGAGGCCTATTTACAGCACGAGAACGGGGAATGCGATTTCAGCTTTACCTTTTTGTACAACTGCGCCGACAAGCTCGGCGTGGACATCGTAGAGCTGCTGACGGGTGAAAACCCGCACCTTTCGCACTATTCCATCATGAGGAAGGGCCGCGGGCTCGACATCAAGCGCAGGCGCGGCTTTAAATACCAGCATTTGTGCTACCGCTTTAAAAACAAGCTTGCCGAGGCGTTCCTCGTAAACGCCCCATACATCGAGGACGAGCAGGAAAAGCCCATTAGCCTCTCCATGCACGAGGGACAGGAATTCGATTATATTTTAAAAGGCAGCCTGAAGGTTGCAATGGAAGACCATATTGAAATCCTGGGTGAAGGCGACTGCATTTACTACGATTCCGGCAGGGGACACGGCATGAT
>UQHH01000069.1 GCA_900540865.1 uncultured Oscillospiraceae bacterium | reverse complement strand
CGCGATGGAAAATTTTTTTATTTTCTTATTGATTTTTTCGCGCGAATCGGATATAATAGTCAAGCGTCAAAAAATCATATGGAGAGATGTCCGAGCTGGCCGAAGGAGCATGATTGGAAATCATGTGTACGGCTACCGCCGTACCTGGGGTTCGAATCCCCATCTCTCCGCCACATGGAGCAAGCGTTTCGCTTGCTCCGTTTTTTTATTTCTTATCATTTCAGGTTAAAGAAAGAAGAGGATAGAATGAAGCTCTTTCAGCTTGCACAAGGGAACTCTGCTTTAAATCTGGATGGAATCCATGAGTGCTACCAGGTCGAGCAGGCGGCGTGCGCGGCGGGCGATGCTCCAAAATACATATTGACAATAAATATCAGCTTTGAAAACCTTTTACCTTTGCTGGAAACATTTTGCACACATCTGGACGACCCCGGTTTTTTCTTTTGTGAAGTTCCGGTGTCCCAGACAGAAGAAAAGTTGCGCGAATCTGGAAAATCCCCCTTCCACTATAACGTATACTATAAGGACGGATGCCGCCGTGAAGAGCTCTTGGGTATACTCGGGAAGTACGGGAAATGGCTTTTGCCGGACGGAATGGCTTGTTTTGGGTTTGCCTCTCATATAACGGACGATGAAATTTATGTAATGAAATATAAAATCGTCAGAATATACACCCGGAATTTGCAAAAGTATCAATCAATGCTTGAACACCTCCGCGTTCCCCGTGAAGAAAAGATTCGAACCGTATGGCAAAATTTTACGAAAAACACTCCGGGAACATGCTCCCTGGAAACCGTTGACGGAAAGACGGTTTATGATATTATCAAGGAATTGATGGAAAACGGCCTGTATTTTGCGGAGCGGCGGGAAGAATAAAATTAACAAATTTAACGTATTTACAGAAGCGTAAGCCGGCCGGTACATATAATTACCAGCCGGCTTACTATAGGCAGAACTTCCAGCCCGCCGCATTGGGCAGGGGCAAAACGGTTCCTCGTACGGGCGGTCATGGCTGCAAAAGCCAGAAATACGCAAAAATTGCGGCCAGTGCGGAGCCGAATAAATTGAATAGCATATCCATGTCGGTATCCATAAGGCCCTTTTGGCTTAATTCAGCGTTTTTGGGCTTTTCCCGTCTTTTTTGCGTGGTCTTTTTATCGTGGCGCATTTCTATCAGCTCAAAGAAAACGCCGAGCGTGTTGCCGGCCAGGAAAACGAATAACGCCCGGAACAGCAGCGAGCCGCCGGCCTCTATATAATGAACAAGAATGCTGTATGTCAGCAGGGCAAAGGAAAACGAGCCGAATCCATGAAGATAACGGTCAAAGGTTTTGGATTTCGTGTATAAATCAAGATAATGTCCGAAAAAGCACGCGCCCAAAACCGTCAGCATAGTGAGCAGGAGCAAATAGGGCGGAACTGCAATTTTTAAAAACCAAACGGCAAGAAATATGGCTGTATAAAAAATATAAACGGATAACGCGGATTTTGCATATTCCTTTTTTTTGCTTTGAAATAGCTTGACAGTCGAAAAAATACATAGCGCGGAAACAATACCATAACAAATAATAAGCCATACAGGCACAGAGCGTCACCTTCAATGTGTGTAATAGGATAGCAATCCGTTATTAGTGTTCGTGTAAAAAGAATAAATATACTTTAGCCTGCCCGCAAGTTTTCCTTGTATTAGTGTTGTTGCTTTTTGAAAGCCTTTTAAAAGAAGGTAAAACGCAAACGCCACAACACGAAGGGCGAAGATATACTTCGCCCTTCGTCTGCACTGCCTGTAAAGTAACCGTTTATTTCGCGTTCAGCGCCGCCATTGTAATATAGTTATACGGCTGGTTGAAATGCGGCAGGAAAAAAATATCGAGCAGCTTTAGCTTATCAATCGTCACGCGCTCTTCAATCGCAAGAGAAAACATGTGGATGCCCATGGACATGTCGTATTTCGAGGCCATCTGCGCGCCGATGATACGCCGAGACTCCTTCTCATAAACGATGCGCAGCTTTACCTTTTCGTTATCGCTCATAAAGCGCGGGCGCTGGTAATCCTCGTAATCGGTACATAGCGCGTCAATTCCGTGCTTTTGCGCTTTTTCAAGCGTGAGGCCAGTCGCGACCATGTTCATGCCATATACGCGGATTCCGTTCGAGCCCTGCACGCCGTTCGTCTCAAGCTCGGCTCCGCAGGCATTGTATGCCGCAATAATACCGGAGCGCACGGCGTTTGTCGCAAGCGCTATATAATTCTGGTCCTGCGTGGAATTGTCGTAAACGACGGCGCAATCCCCGATTGCGTAAACGTCGGGGATATTCGTCATCTGTTTTTTATCCACCAGGTATGCGCCGATTTTCGGGTAGGTCTTGATTTTATCCCTTCCAAGCGAGCTGTTCGGCGCGAAGCCGAGCGCCAGCACCGCCATATCACAGTCGTACGAGCCCTTCTCGGTAATGACGCGCTCTACCTTTTCGGCGCCCTCGAGCTTTGTGACGGCCTGCCCAAAGGCAAGCTCTATACCGTTTTCCTTGAGCGTTTTCTCCATCATACCGGAAAAATCACGGTCGTAATAGCTCGAAAGGCAGGTGTCCGCACAATCTATCAGCACGACCTCCTTGCCGTTCTTTTTAAACGCCTCGGCAAGCTCTACGCCAATATATCCCGCGCCCACTACGGCGACCTTTCTAATATCCTGTGTTTTCAGCTTATCGATTACTTCCTTCGCGTCCTGGTAAAGCTTGACCTGCTGCACGTTTTCAAGCTCGCGTCCCGGAATCGGTACGCGCAGCGGATGCGACCCGGCCGCGATAATCAGCTTATCGTATGGCTCACTTAGCTCCTTGCCGTCCTTTTGCTTTGCGTAAACCGTCTTTTGGTCAAAATCGATTTGTTCCACCTGCGTTTCCATATAAACGCGGGCGCCCTTGTCGGACATGATTTTTTCCGAGGAATAAAAAAGCCCCTCCGGGCCGGGTATTTGCCCGCCAATCCATAACGCCATCCCACAGCCTAAAAAGCTGATATTGGAATTTGCGTCGAATACGACGACCTCGTTATCCCTGAAATTATCCAGAATGGTATTCACAGCGGCAGTGCCCGCGTGGTTTGCGCCGATTACTACGATTTTACTCATTTGTTGTTTCCCAGCCTTCCACTGATTAAGATGTTTTTATTTTACACAGAAGCCGGCCGCTTTATGAATTTTAAACTTGTACGCTTCATACTTTTATAGTATTTGGCAGATACTAAAGAAAATTACATTACTGATTAAAATGAGGTGGAAGGCTTTGAAGGATGAAAACCGTTTTAGCAATCTTGTAAACGGCAAGTGGATTTTTTCAGAAAAAAACGAGGCGATAAAGCTTAGCTCTCCCGTGGACGGCTCATTGCTTGGGTATATCCCTTCTATGGCAAGGGCGGACATCGACGAAGCGGCGTCAGCCGCAAAGCGCGCGCAGGAGGACTGGAGAACGGTACCCGTATATAAGAAAGCGGAATATCTGTACCGGACAGCCGACCTGCTGGAGAAAAACGAAGCGGAGCTTGTCGATACGCTCGTCATGGAAATCGCGAAGGATAAAAAATCGGCGGTATCGGAAATCAGGCGTTCCGCCGATTTACTTCGTTATACGGCGGACGTCGGAAAAAGCCTGCAGGGCGAAGCGATTTTTGGAGATAGCTTTCCCGGCGGCTCCCGCAACAAAATGTCCTGCGTCATGCGCGTCCCGGTCGGGACGGTGCTCGCAATCTCCCCGTTCAATTACCCAATCAACCTGGCGGTCTCTAAAATCGGGCCGGCGCTGATGGGCGGCAATACAGTTCTCCTAAAACCGGCGACACAGGGCGCGCTCAGCGCGCTCAAGATGGCGGCCTGCTTCCAGGAGGCCGGGCTTCCAGACGGCGTGTTCAATACGGTGACAGGCCTTGGCAGCAATATCGGAGATTATGTGGTCGCGCACCCGGACATTGACTTTATCAACTTCACAGGCAGTACGCAGGTCGGCGAGCATATTTCACAGCTAACAAAAATGCGCCCCGTCATTTTGGAGCTCGGGGGCAAGGACGCGGCTATCGTGCTGGAGGACGCGGATTTGGAATTTGCCGCCGACAATATTGTGGACGGCGCGTATTCCTACTCCGGCCAGCGCTGCACGGCAGTCAAGCGGATTCTCGTTATAGATAAGGTAGCCGACGAACTAATAGAAAAGCTGCTTACCCGCATCAGAAAGCTCAAAACAGGCGACCCGCGGGGAGACGCGACCGTTACGCCGCTCATCAACGAAAAATCAGCCGACTTTGTAGAGTCGCTTATCCATAAGGCAATCGCACAGGGCGCCCAGCTTGTAACAGGTGATAAACGGGAGGGAAGCCTCATCTACCCGACGCTCTTAGACCGCGTTACGACCGATATGGAAATTGCGTGGGTCGAGCCGTTCGGGCCGGTACTCCCGCTCATTCGCGTTTCGTCGATTGAGGAGGCGGTTGAAATCGCCAACCGCTCGGAATACGGCTTGCAGTCGTCCGTCTTTACCAATAACCTGAACACCGCCTATTACATCGCGGGCAAGCTGGAGGTCGGGACGGTGCAAATCAACAATAAGCCCGAACGCGGGCCGGATAATTTCCCATTCCTGGGTGTTAAAAGCTCAGGCATGGGTACGCAGGGTGTGAAATACTCAATAGAGGCCATGACAAGGCCGAAGGCCGTCACCATCAACCTGACCGAGCCGTAAAAAATAAATTTATTAGGAAAGGCGTTCTGATGCAGAGCGCCTTTTTATTATCTGCCCATGCCTACTGGAAAAACCGCCCAACAAAAAGCGCGCCTTATCGTTCAAAGATACAGTCTTTACGCCGTTTTCTTGTGCTTTTCTTTCCCTCGCGCTATAATCTAACTGTTACTGGCCCCTATTAAGAATAATAAAAAAATTGGGGCGTTTTGAACCATACGCGCGGCGCGCGACAATATAAAGAAAAGAGGATTTTAAAATGGTAAAACTGCAAAAGAAGGCCTGGTGCGTCGTTCTTTCCGCCCTTCTTGCCGTGGGCTCACTGCTAAGCTATTCCGCAGTCTTTGCGGCGGAAGAAAACACCGTTTATTTTCAGGCTCCTGAGGGATGGAAAAGCGCTTATTGCTACGCGTGGAAAAGCGGCGGAGGGCAGGGAAATGAAAACGGCGCGTGGCCGGGCGTTGGCATGGAAAAGGTAAGCGGCGGCATCTACCGTTATACCTTTACGGACGGCTACAGCAAAATGGTTTTCAGCGACAACGGCGATAACCAGACACAGACCTCCGACCTTGATTTTCCTGGAGACGGCATGATGTACGTCTATGCCTCCAAAGAGTGGACAAGGTACACGGGCGAAGAGGTTACGCCGCCGCCCGCGCCTTCCGGCGAGCTGATTGAAGACCCCTCCTTCGAAAATAACAACGGCTTCTGGACTTATGTGACAGGTATGGAAGGAACCGCACAGCGTTCCCATTCGGGAGAAATGTCCGTAAAATCAAATGTAAGGGGATTAAACGGCGTCGCGCTGTTCAGCTCGAAGGCAATCCCCGTCACTCCAAATACGGAATACCGCCTTTCCGGTTACATTTACCGGGGCGACGGAAACAGCTGGGCATACCTCGACATGAACGACATTGGGGGCGAGCTGCAAATTAGGGCGCAGTCGTATGGAAAATGGGAGTATGTTACCGGGCTTTGGAACAGCGGCAGCCGCACGAGCGTGCAGCTTCGCGGCGTGGTGGAGCGCGATTACCACCAGACGTCGTCCTCCTATCAGGGAATCACGGCGGACAACTGGTTCGACGACATTTCATTTTCTGCTGTTGCCTATCCGGAATATTCCGAAGAACCGCCGCAAATTCCATCCGGCAGCCAAAGCTGGACGCTTGAAAACAGCGATGTGCGCATGGTTTTGAAGGAAAGCGGCGGGCGCCAGTATATTACGGAGCTTGTCAATAAGGAGAACGGCTATAACTGGATTGACGGGGCGTCGGAGGTGCCGATGCTCGGCAAGGTTTCCGGCCAAAATATCAAATGGGCCTTCGGCGGCGCGCAGCTTGACCGCACGAACGGAACAAAGCTTACGCTGCGCTTTATAAGCGAAAGCCCAGCTGTGCGGCTCAGCTCGGTATGGGAGGTAAACGCGCAGGGTCCCGTTACACATTACAGCGAGCTTGCAAATTTAACAGGCGAGCAAATCACGATTGATTCCGGGGAAGTAATTGCCGGTGACGCGCTGCTTTCCATCCCGCAGGATACTGACGTGTACCGCTTCAACCGTTCCCGCTTTAACAACGGGCTGGACGCGCAGTTTACGGCAGGTGTTTTGAAGCAACAGGTTTCGGCAGGCCTTACCTTGAGAAGCCCGGTAGAAAATTCATGGGAAACAAACACGGGAATTCTTCCGTTTCAAATGCTACAGGCCGGCGACCATGGGCTTTATTTCGGCTATGAATGGAGCTACGGCGAAATTTTAGCGCGCACACAGAAAAACGCCGGCAAATTAAGGCTCACAGCCTCGCTCGGCGAAAAGAACGAAACCATTACGCGTAAAAACGGGGAAAGCTTTCTGATACCCGGCGTTTTTTACGGAGCCTATTGCGGAGATTCCGACGACGGCAGCAACCGGATGAAGCGTTGGTTCTGGGACAACCAGATGACAAAGACGCTTCGGGAAAACAGGTCGGAGCCGCCGATAGAGCTGCATATCCCCGGGTATTCCGAAGCAGCGCTTACCAGCTTTTTAGACAAATACGATGTGGCCTCCTGGGGCGTAGGGCTTTTGAAAATGGATTACTGGTGGACGGTCCCGACCTCTCCGGGCGACATAAACTCCGGTTTTGATTCTTATTTGGAGCAGCAGTGGCTTCCAGACCCCGGCAAATGGCCGGACGGCATGACCTTCGGGACAATTACGAAAAACCGTTATCCGAATATGCTAAATTCCCTTTACATGTGCGACACCTACCAGGGCGCCGACATCGGCACAAAAGATGGAAGGGAAAAGCAGATTGCGGCGCTCAGTAAGCGTATCGGGGAATGGAAAATAGATTATTGGAGAAGCGACTTCGACGTGGAGGCGCCCAATACCTACGCCAGCCACGAGGGGCTGCTCTATATTCTCGATACCCTTTCCGCTCAGCATAGTAATTTCCGCTATGAATCCTGCAGCGCGGGCGGCGCGCTCAAGGATTTTTCGACGCTCAAGCGCATGACGTTCATGACCATGGAGGATTCCGGCGGCGCGCTCAACCACAGGATGGCCTTTTACGCAAATTCCTATATGATTAACCCGCTCCAGCTCAAGTTCGATTTGGGCTATGACTGGACCTCCCCGGAGGACGCGCCCTATATCAGCCAAAACCCCAGGGAGTGGGCATACCATGTCCTTCGCACGGCTATGATGGGCTCCATGATGGCAAGCGCGGTTGGCAGGGAAATGACGCAGGTGGAAATCGAAGCGGCAAAGGACAGCTTCGCTCTTTATAACAGCAGGCAGCGCGATATTCTGCGCGGCGGTGATGTTTACCATATTCTTCCGATGCCCGACGGAGTAAATTGGGACGGCATGGAATTTTATAATAAAGAGATTGAGAAAGGCTCTGTCTTCCTCTTTAAAAACAGAAACAACGGTCCAAGCCAGAAAACAATCCGGCTCGACGGCTTGAACCCGTCTTCGATTTATACCCTTACGTTTGAGGACCGCCCCGCGTTAAACTGCGTGAAAACCGGAAAAGAGCTGATGAACGCGGGCGTTACCGTAACCGGCATGGATAACCCCTACGACACGGAAATTATTTGGATTGAAAAAACCGGCGGGGAAGAGGAATATACGCTCGGCGACGTCGACAACAACGGGAAAATCGATTTGTCCGACGTACTGGCGGTACAGAAGTATCTCGCAAAAGCCATTACGCTTACCGGTACGCAGATAAATGCCGCCGATGTGACGAGGGACGGGATAGTTGCAATCGACGACGTCCTGCGTATCCAGATGAAGCTTGCGCATGTCATCGACGAATTTTAGCTCGAATGGGGAGATTTTCGTCTTTTTTCTGTTCGTAATTTAGCTTACAGGCCGTGAACAGCACCAAAGCCTGCCCGAACCTCACCCGGATTTTATATAGGCTTTAAACACGATGTAAAAACACAAGGAATAGCTTGACAGATTCGGCTCTTTGAGGTTAGAGTTATAGAAAGGCTATAAACCTTTGGCGGATAAAGCGAACAGAAGAAGAGTATTGATATTTTATGATTGAATGATAAATGATGATTGGGTGGTGAGAAGATGATAACAGGATACTACTGCACAAATATTTTTTCTGAGCAAGCGAAAGAGCTGATTGAATTTTATAGGCACATTTTAGAAATACCTTTTATTAAAACCGATGATGATAATTCAAATGGGGTTTATCTTGGCTTTATAGAGAACGCACCCACTCTTTGTATATGGGATTGCAAAAAATGTAACGTACAGCCGACTGGACGTCAATCCTTTGTGTTTCAAACAAAAACACTTGATTCAACAATGAAATGTCTGAATGAAAAAGGTATACAACTGCCTGAAGCCGTTCGATATGATTGGGGAACTTACGAGGTTCGCTTAAGCGATATTGACGGAAACGAGGTAGTGATAGTCGAGTTTACATGATAAATGGTAGGGAAATGAATGGACAAACAGAATTCTGCTTTCAGATTTATAAATATGAGGCTGCAAGACAGCGGACTATTTAAGAGCGCAAAAAGACATAAGCATAAACCAAACGCAATACTCAGTATTATAATCTTTTTTTGCTTATGGGGAGGTTCCCTTATCGTAGGGCGGCTCGTAATATCCCCAATGATTGAATTATTACCTAAAGACACACCGCTTTGGGTTTCTTTTGGCTTGACTTTTCAAAAAATTCTTATATGCGGCTTTCAAATCCTCGTGTTTTTTGCCTGGGTAAAGCTTGTGGAAAAGCGAAAAATAGCAACAATGGGATTTATTTGTAAACACAAGGCAAAGGCATATTGGGGAGGTTTTTTATTTGGATTTGCTTCAATTTCTATTATAACCTTTATACTCGCGGCATTTGGGGCCATAGAAATTGAATTTAATTATTTATTTCCGACAGACATATTATTCAGTTCACTGT
>UQHH01000068.1 GCA_900540865.1 uncultured Oscillospiraceae bacterium | reverse complement strand
CAGAGCCTTTTAGGCGTTTCTGCAAAGCCACCGGCTTTGCCGGTGGATATTTACTTTTTTGCTGCCGCAGCTCAAACCTTTTCTGTTCTTCAAGCGCGCGGTGCTGTTTTTTGTTGTCGCGCCGCGCTGCCTTTGCCTGCTCCTGCTGGAGCTTTAAGGCCTGCTGCGATTTTGTACCGGCTGCCATTTTGCCGGAAAGCTGCCGGTGGATTTCCCTTTGGATACGCTTCGGGTTTTTTCGTATGTCTGAAGCAGTACCCGCGGGAACGGGCGGACTGAATTTTAGCCGCTGCCAGTTGCTGAGGAAATACTCGTACACTTCGGCGTCCGTCGGCTCTTTGCCGAACACGACCCGGCATACCTGCGTATAGCCGTCCTGTGTGCGTTCATAAAGCGCAATGTAAAACGGCTCCTCAAAAAACACGGTCAGCCTGGCTTTCGTTAAGCCCATAATGATTCCTCCCATTAAAAAATACGCAAAGAACGGACAACCCATGGGAGGGCAGGTTACTGGCCGGAAGCGTGTTCCGGCGCGCGGACTACCAACCGCGCCGTGTTTTTATCCTTGTGCCCTTATATTAGACGCTTTGCGCTTTGATGTCAACACCGGAAGGATATTCCTGTAGAGCGGGTTTGACAAAGCAAACCGCGTGCGTTATAATCAGGCCATACCAAAAGGAAGGTTTGCGTTATGAGACTTTGCATTGTAACTGCTCCTGCAATGGAACCGGCGAAACATTGTACGGGGCTTTACGGATAAGGAATCCTTATCCCGCTTTGCCGGCAAACGGTGTGAAAAACGGCATGGAACCCCCATGCCTTGTTTTGCTGTGCCGTTTGCCGGAAAGCGAGTGTTTGAAAGGCCGCGGACGATGCTTCGTCCGCGGCCTTTTTGCGCTGTTTTAAGCGCAGAGGGGCAGGCATGTGTCTGCCCTTTTTATAGTCTTATTCATTAGGAGTGAACCGAAATGGCACAGGATTTTACTTTTGGGAGCATACCCAAAAAGCTTTTGGCGTTTGCAATGCCCATCTTTTTCGCAAACGTTTTACAGGCATGCTATAACCTTGCGGATATGGCGGTTGTCGGGCATTTTGTCGGCAGCGCCGGCCTGTCCGCCATCAGCAGCGCCGCTATGCTCTGCTTTATCATCAACTCTATATGCATGGGCGTCACAATGGGCGGAAGCGTCCTGGTCGCCCAATTTAAAGGGGCGAACAACGGGGAAGCCGTCCGCCAGTCGGTGGGAACGCTTTTTTCCGTATCGTTTATCGCGGCTTTAGCCGTCACCGCGGCGGGCTACCTGCTTTACGGGCCTGTATTGCGCGCGATGAACCTCCCCGCACAGGCGCTGCCGCACGCGGAGCAGTACATGGCGGTCATCTGCGGCGGCACGGTCTTCGTGTTCGGCTACAATGCCGTGTGCTCCGTGCTGCGCGGTTTAGGGGATTCAAACGGCCCGCTCGTGTTTGTGGCAATCGCGTCAGTGCTCAATGTCGGGCTCGATTTCCTGCTTGTGGGCGCATGCTCCATGGGCACGGCGGGCGCCGCATTTGCGACCGTTTTGTCTCAGGGCGCGTCCTTTGGGATAGCCGTACTGTTTTTCAGGAAACGCGGAAAAATCTTTGACTTCCGCCTCAGGAGCTTTCGTATTTATAAAGACAAATGTACCGCGATATTGAAAATCGGCCTGCCGTCTGCCGTTCAGATGGTAGTGCTGAACCTCTCTTACCTGCTGGTTACGGGGATGCTCAACGTTTATGGCGTAACGGTATCCGCGGCGGCGGGAGTCGGCCTTAAAATCAACAGCTTTGCCGTCATGCCCTGCTGGGCGGTCGGCCAGGCGGTCACGACGATGGCGGGTCAAAATATTGGCGCGGGAAAGCTCAAACGCGCGGGCAAGTCCTGTACGTCGGGAATTAAAATCAACGTTGCCGTACAGGTTGCCGTTACCGCGCTGATTCTTATTTTCGCGCCGCAAATCACAGCCCTATTTGACCCGAACCCCGCGGTAATCGAGGAAGGCGTGCGCTACCTGCGTATTTGCTGCAACGTAAACTGCGCGTTTTACGCCGTAATGTACACGGTGGATTCGTTCGCGACGGGTACCGGGCACGCCGCTTTTGCGATGTTCAACTCGATAGCGCAGTCGATTTTCATGCGCCTAGGTTTGAGCCTGCTTCTCACAAAGGGCTTTGCGCTCGGACATATGGGGCTTTATTGGGCGGAATGCCTTTCGCCGCTTCTTCCGGCGGCGGCAGGCGTGGTGTTTTTCTGCGGCGGGTTCTGGAAAAGGCGCCTGCCCGCGGGCAAACCGTCGTAATATGCGGGCGGCTGTAATGCCGCCGGTTATCTTTGCGGCATTTGGAACCCCGCAAGCGCGCGGTTGAGATAGTCATTAAACGGCTTCATATGCCTGAAAATGGAGGCGGAGTGTTCAAGAAAGCCTTCCACGTTTAAAATCTCGCCGTCCCCGACCGGGTATTCCAGATACCAGCTTTTATGCTTCAGGTACTGCGCCTGCGGATGCTCCTTGTCGTAACCGTTTGGAACATTTTTCAAGGCGGTTCCCCTCACGCTGAAAAGCGCTTTAAATTCCGCGCCGCTGATGATTTCTTCCCATTCATTAGGGTGAGCCGCGATATAATCGCGTACCATGGCGGTTGCGTCCTTGAACATATCCGCAAACAGGCCGCCGCCCAAAAAGGATTCCCCGCCGGGCTTTATCATAATGTAATACCCCACGGGTACGGGCAGCTTGCCCTTTGATGAAATATGCGCGCGAAACGCCGGGTTATAGGGGGATTTGTCGCGGCTGAAGCGGGTGTCCCGTACGAGCTTGAACGTCAGGTCTTTGGGATTGTTATGTAAAATACTACCGTCCGTTTCCCCAATCCTGAAAATCAGCTCCTGCACCAGCGCTTCAAATTGCCCGTTTGCCTTTTGATATTCCGCTTTGTGGGCATGGTACCACTCTCGGTTGTTGTTTTCACGCAGTCCGGTTAGGTAGTTTAATATAATCGAAGTATCCATATGTCAGCCCTCCTGTGGATTTGTTACGGCCGAAAAGGCGGCCGATTCCAGAAAATTCCGGAAAAACTGCTTTGTGCGCTCCGGGGATTCATAGAGTCGGCTGAACGAAAACCGGCCGGACAGCCCGTCGATTTCCTCCATCGTCTTTTTAAATTGTAAAAGCGTTTCCTCCGGAAGCTCTTTTGAAGACGTGTAATCCAATGCGCCGGGGTTTAAGCGGCGGCTTTGTATGGCATAGTTTACCCTGTTTTTGCAGCGGCATTTCCCGTTTCCATATTCGCCGCAGTAAGCGGTAAGGAAATCCGCCATCCTCCGGCGCACGCGGGAAAGCCGCTGGCGGTATGCCTCCGGCGTAATACCCAGGACATCTCCCGCGACGCGGCTGTCAGCCTTGAACATGGTCCCAAGCACAAAAACGCAGCGGTCATCCGGGCTGAGGCACTGCAGCATCACGTTCGTGCAGGACATTTTCAGCTCTTCCGCAAGAATCGCGTTTTCCACATTCTGCGTTAAATCGGGTACGCCGCTTATGTCCGCGTTCTCGATGTCGTCCCCGTAAAACTCAAAGCTCAGGGGAAACTGGGCGAACATGTGCTTTTTGTAGTTGATTAAATGGTTGACGGCAATGCGGAATACCCAGGTGGAAAAGGAGCTTTCCTTTTTAAACGACGACAAATGCGTTGTGACTTTCAGGAGAATGTCCTGTGCAGCGTCCTCAGCGTCGGGGAAGGTTCCCAACATCCGCAGGGATAGGTTGAAAACCAGGTCCTGTATGCTCATGATAATGGTTTCGAGCGACTCCTTGTCGCCGGCGGTGGCTTTGCTGATTAATACGGATAATTCTTCGTTTGTTTTCATATTCATGATGATTACCTCCTATATAATTAGACAGCATAACCCTGCCTGTGTGACAATTTATGATATATTTTTTATTTTACCATGTTTTTTATGCCGCCGCGAATCCATAATCTGTATATAAGGCTACAAAAATCCGGCATAGCCAATGTCGGCTATGCCGGTATTTTGCTTTTGCCTCGTATCCACTTCAATCGCACGTTTTTTAAAGCCTGACCTTAACCACCGTACCGTCCCGCGTGCGAACGTCCACAAGCTCAAGCCGTCTGTGCTTCTTTTTCATGCGCAGGATTTCATCACGCAGGCGGATTATGTCCTCCTCACGAAAGGCAGTGCCGTCGAGCTTGCAGGGAAGCTTTGCCGATTTAAGGATGGAGCGCAGCACCGGCTTATTAAAAAGCAGGCGTGACGGCAGGAACAAATAAAGCTTTATGCCGTGCTTAACGTTGATAATAACCCTCATAGCCGTTACTCCACGACGATTTCTACAATGTCGCCCTTTGAGCTTTCCACCTCGACAAGCTTGCCGATTACACCCTTTTCAGCCATCAGCAGAATTTGCTCGAGGTCGATGTTTTTCAGCACGTCGTTGCCGGAAATTTCGGGAACACTCATACCAAGCTCTAACCCAACTTTCACAAGCGCCATGGGTAAGTTGATGCGCACCTTGTCTCCCTCGGTGGTATTGACCACGACGCGCAGCAGCATATCGTCAAGGCTTTTTCTGTCCTGTGCCGGCAAAAAGGTGGTTTCTTTGCGCGGGGCGTTCGAAAGCAGTTCGTCCGCCGTCGTATCAAACAGGCGGGCAATTACGGGCAGCAGCATAATATCGGGGCAGGATATGCCATTTTCCCATTTTGAAACCGCCTGTGGGGAAACGCCGAGCTTTTCCGCCAGCTCGTCCTGTGTCCATTCCTTCTCTTTACGCATCGCCGCGATTTTCTTTCCCAATGTGTTTTCCATAAAGTCAGCTCCTTTGATTTGATGCCCTCATTTTACTGCGAAAAGGACATAAAACGGAAGGGAACAACGGTTGAAGAAGCGCGCGTTTTGCAACCGTTGGTTTCATAACCGCTCAACTATAGGTTGAACGGGCTTAAAATAGATTTGATTAACATTTGTAGTGAGCCTGAATGGAGGCTGCTATTTTTTAACGCGTTTTATGACAGTTTTTTCTGGTAATTTTATTATACCATGCGTTCAAGTGCAAAAGTACGGAAAATTCTGTGCGGCTACAGCCTTTTAATATGCCGTATGGTTGCAAGTTTTTTATGCCGGTAGTAAAATAAAAGCCAGAAAGGCACGTGCAGGAGGAAATCCGTATGGAATATAAGACAAACGTTATGCGGCTGCTCGACAGGCTGAAAATTCCGTATATCGGCCACAGCTACGCGGGAACCGGCGCGGTCAGCGGCGAGGAGGTAGCTAGGGCGTTAGGGGAAGACCCGGCGCGCACCTTTAAAACGCTCGTAACGGTGGGAAAATCAAAACAGTACTATGTATTTCTCGTGCCGGTAGCAAGAGAGCTCGATTTAAAAAAGGCGGCCGCCTGTGCGGGTGAAAAATCGGTTTCCATGATAAAATCGAAGGAATTGCTTCCGGTGACCGGTTATATTCACGGCGGCTGCTCGCCGGTTGGGATGAAAAAGCCGTTCCCCACCTTCATCGATAGCTCCGCGCTGCTGTTCGATACAATTATTTTCAGCGCGGGGAAAATCGGTTACCAGGTGGAAACAAGCCTTACAGAGCTGAAAAGAGCGGTGCCTTTTTCAGTAGCAGACCTGACGGTGGTATGATTACAATCAATTTAAGGGGGTGAGGAGCATGAGGATTGCTTGACTGCGGGGTGTAAGCCCTGCCTATGTACGCAGAGAATTTTTAGGAGGGCTTTAATATGAGCTATTTTTCTTTCCAAGATAAGCGTGTATATTACAATGAATTAGGGGCGGGCGCACCTTTGGTTTTTCTTCATGGAAACGCGGCCTCCTCCAATATGTTTGCAGAGGCTGTAATGGAATACACGGAGCGCTTTCAGGTGGTTTTAATCGATTTTTTAGGCCATGGTAAATCAGCCAGGCTAAAAGAATTTCCGGCTGATTTATGGTTTTATGAGGCGCAGCAGGTAATTGCGCTTTTGCGCGAAAAACAGTATACGGAGGTAAGCCTGATTGGTAGCAGCGGCGGTGCGCTGGCGGCCATCAACGCTGCGCTGGAATGCCCCGGGCTCGTTAAAAAGGTAATCGCGGACAGCTTTGAAGGGGAAAGGCCCCTAAAGGCCTTTACAGAAAATGTAAAGCGGGACAGGGAATTATCCAAGCGTGACGAAGGCGCAAGGAGGTTTTATTATTATATGCACGGCGGCGATTGGGAACAGGTTGTCGACAATGACACAAACGCCATAATGAAGCATGACCGCGAAATCGGCGTATTTTTTCATAAGTCGCTGCGGGAGCTGAAGGCGGATATTCTTTTCACCGGAAGCAAGGAGGATGAGTTTACATGCGCCTTGGATTCGGATTATTTTGAAAAGGTATACGAAGGCCTGGTGCAAAAGATTGGCCATGGAAAAATCCATATATTCCCAAAGGGAGGGCATCCCGCAATGCTTTCCAATCCAAAAGACTTTTACAGGGTGAGCATGGAATTTTTAAAGCCATAAAAAGAAAGAGGGAGGCGTTTCGCCTCCCTCTTTTATAATAATAGGTTATTGTGCAAACGGTTTGCCGCATTCCGGGCAGAACTTCGGCGCCGGGCCGTCCGGCTCAAAGCCGCAGTTCGCGCATTTGGCAGCCGGCTTCGGTTTGCCGCACTCGCTGCAGAATTTACCGGTGTTCTGCGCGCCGCATTCGCAGGCCCAGCTGCCTGCCGGCGCGGGCTTTTGTTTGCCGCATTCGCCGCAGAATTTACCGGTGTTGCGTACGCCGCATTCACAGGTCCAGGCAGCTTCCTTTTGTTCCGGCGCGGCGGGACGGTTTGCCGCCTGCTGCTGGTAGCCGCCCATAATGTTGCCGCCGGCGTTCATCGCCATGCCGACGCCCAGAAAGCCGTTCAACGCGCCGGCCGCGTTCTTTCCGGCGGACGCGATACCTTCGCCGACCTGACCGGCCATATAGCCGCCCTGAATACCTTGGTCCTGAAGCATAGCGCCCTTGTTGCGCAGGTTTATGAGCTTCTGCGATTCGTCGTCATAGGAGATGCTCGCAATACCGACTGCCTGTACGACAAAGCCGCGCATCTGGTTCCAGTCGTCGTCTAGGATTGTACTCATATATTTGCCGAGTTCCATACTCTTGGAAACGACAAACGAAATGCGCTCTCCGTCTGCCGACATCTTGTTGAGCGCGGATTGGAAGGCCTCCAGGAACTCGGAAAGGTACTGGGTATTGAGCTCGGAAATGTCGACGCTCCTGCCATCGGTTACGGCCGACCTGGGAATTACCTCTGTGTAAAATTTGAACGGGTCGGTAACCTTGATGGAATATGTGCCGTGCGCGCGCAGGGAAAGCTCCGCATTATAAAAATTATCAAAATAATTGACAGGGTTCGGCGTGCCGAATTTAAGGCCCTTGATTTCCTGCGTGTTGAGGTAAAAGACGCGCTGCGCCGTGGGCGTTATACCGCCGTAACGGACGCGGTTAAACGATTCCTTGACGGAATCCTTGAACGCGCCGCCGAACATGGAGGGCAGGGTGGAGCTTTCAACCTTATAATAACCCGGCTCCGCCGTGTAATCTACCACCTTGCCGCCGTCTGTGAGCATCATAATCTGCCCGTCGTATACGTGGATGATGGAACCGTTCGATACTGTGTCGCTCGTCGCCTTTGTGTTGCTCGTACGTTTGGAATCCTTATGAACCTTGACGCCCGGCGCAAATACCGTCGTGCTGTCCATCGCCGCCGGCTCGTATACCTCCAGCCACTGGTCGGCAAGGCCGCCGCCGATAGCGCCGACAGCCGCTTTTATGATTCCCATGCCATTCAGCTCCTTTGTCCCGGTTGATATTTTGTTTAACAGAAAGCGCGGTGTTGCCCGCGCTTGTTACATTATATCGGATGCGGGGACAAAACACAAGAGATTTATAAGATATGACCAAAAATAAAAATAATTTTAAGCTCTTTTACCTATTTACATATACACAAAATATAAATATAATTGTATTATAATAAGTTTTTGTATTGATATTGTAATCAAAGCCAGTAAATTATATTTTCAATAGATAAACGGCGGTACATTTGCAGCTGCGGCGCCATCCAATATATTTTATTCGGTCCGTCTGTTTTCCAATGGTGGAAAACATGTTTCTAATAAAAAACAAGGAGGAATTACAAATGATGAAAAAGGTATGTTCAATGTTTTTAGCCGCGGTTTTGCTCGCTGCCGCCGCATACTGCCTGCCCGTTTCAGCGGTGTCCGTTGACTTAACGCGATACCAGGAAATTTTGGATGAAATCAACCGGGATTACGGCTTGGAGTTTTCGCTGACGGCCGGAGTGCTTCCGGAGGTAACACCGGAGGAGTTCAAAGAACAGGCGCTTGCCGCCGCAGTCCGGCAGCAGGCGGTTACACAGGAAATAGCAAACATGCAGGGGGAAGAGGAAAGCCCTATATCGATTCTGGCTACGGGATATGACGTCAGCAGGACAAAAAAGATTGACGGGACGTATTTTATCAGCTGTGTCTATAACTGCTTGCCGGGTACGCCGAATATTGTAAGGAATGTCCGCTCCGTACAGGGCGGCGTGCTCATGCCGCAATTCAACGGAATTATTTTTCAGCAGACAAGCTGTGACGTAAAGTATCTCGACAGCCACAGGACAGCCGCTATTGCTGTATACGGCACCTGGACGCAGGGGATACTCACAATCAACAACTTCAAGCTTTACGAGGAATTCGGCTTTGTCCCCCGCGGGACGACATAAGAAAAGAAATAAAATTGACTGAACATAAAAAATTTCTGCGGTTACTGATAGCAAATATCGCCGTTTGTGGCGTATGTGCGGCTGTTCTTCCGTTACCGCCTGCAAGCATTACAGATGCGGCGGGGAACGCTGCCTTATTTGGAATAGCACAAATTGCTGCTCATTACGCTGATTACATAATTGTCTCCGCTAACTTGGTTGTTGCAGGCAGCTACTGAAAATTAAATGAATCCGCAAGCGTAAATTTGCGGTAAGGAAAACAAAAGAACCGTTCAGCTTTAGCTGAACGGTTCTTTTTCTGTTGTAAAAGACAACCACTGGCTCTGCCAGTGGAGATAAAAAGCTTTAGCTATG
>UQHH01000067.1 GCA_900540865.1 uncultured Oscillospiraceae bacterium | reverse complement strand
AAGCAGTATCAAAATGCCCGCGGCGATTGTGACATATAAAACCGGATTCAACAGTTTATGAAAGTAACCCGCAATAAGCCCAAGATAAGGCAGTTCAATCCTGTTGATATAAATATCGCAGGCTTCCCTGATAAATGTATCAAGTCCGGCCTTCGCCTCGTCTGAAACCTTCAGGTTATTGTCTTTGATATACTGCTCCAGCTTGCTCGTCAGCTGGCTTTTAAAAGAAGAAGCATCGATTTCAGGATTTTTTCCGGAATAAAAGCTTTTAATATAGGAAGAAACATTTTCTCTAAGTGTAATTTCATCCACAACACCGGTAAAAAACGATTCGTCAATGCCGCTGGCGTTACCAAGGTCAATCAGCCCTTCCGTAATTTCGGAAGAGAGGTCGGCATAATAGTTGGTATCGTTGATTTCGTTCAATATAAAGTTTTTATTCAGGAACGTGGACTGTAAAACCACGAGCAGGGTAAAGAAAAAAATAAGCATGGAAAGCAAAAAGGCCAAAATGGTATAAACTACTTTTGCGCCCTTGCCCTCCTGCGACGAATTGCCCATATTCTATCCCCCTCACTTATTGACGATAATCTTTGGACCGGAAACCGGTTCGGCATATACGAAAAACCTCTGGTTTGTCAGTCCCAGCTCATCAAAGGGATAGCAAGTATACATAACAAGGTTTTCATGGTCGGCATTCAGGTTCAGCGCGGTAGGGTCAGTGCTTGGCCGCACTTCCGTACCCGTTACGCTGTAGGTGAAGTTGCCGTAGCTTGTCTTGACAGTAACAATATCTCCCTTTTTTACGGTTTTCAGCCCATTAAAATAGGTATTGTTATGCCCGGCAATCAAAATCGTCTTCCCGTAGCCCGGGATGAAACTGCCGTTAAAAACGCCTACGCCGTTTCTCAGCGAAACGCTGCCATCCCCAAAGAAGAGGTTGACATCCTGCACAGTCGTACCGGAAACAGTAATTTTCCCAAACATCTCGCCGTAGCGCGGATAATCGATGTCGGAAGCGTTCACCGTTTCTTTGACGTTTTTATCGTCAACCGGGACGAAGATATTATTGTACTCCTTATCATAGTCAAGCTTTTGGTCGGCAAAAAACATGTCCGCAATTCCGATAAAGGGGGACATGACCGGCGAAAGCGTAACGAACAAAAGTAAATAAGACAGTATAAAAAACGCAATAGGAAGAATTATAAAATTCTTCCTACTGTATTTCATCATATTTTTGCTCATGATAAATTATGCCCTGGATTTTCTGGTCTTTGCCAGATAAATGCCCGCAGCCGCTACAAAGAGGACGATCATAGAGGAAAGCACGATAGCCGCCGTAGCGTCGGATGCCATACCGGTGGGCTTAATCGTACCGCCGTTCGGCTTATCGCCGCCGCTGGTACCCGGCTGTGTCGGGGTTACCGGCTTGAGCGGGGAAATAGTAGCGGGTGCGCTGAAAGCAACCGTTCCGTCGGGAGCAAGAATCGTAATTGTATTACCGACAAAATCGGCTGTCAGCGTCATGCCGAGCACGCCGACCGCTTTTTTACCGCACTCGAGGATATAGAGCTTCTCTTCATATGTAAGCCCTTTAATATCGTTCGCGCCCGTAGCAGTAAAGTAATCGATGCCGTCCTGGATATAACCGCAGATTTCGTCTGCTTCCTGTGACGTCATGTCGATCGTATTAAAATAATTTTCAGCCTGGTTAACATAGTCAACCGGAATGATATACTGCTGCCCGTCTACGGTAACCGACTGGGACAGTAAATCAAGAACCTTTTGTTCATTTGCATTTATCCCACCCGCTGCAAATGCGGGTACTGCTATAGCAACTGTGAGCAACAGCACCAAAGCTAAGGAAATAAACTTTTTCATAATAGTACACCCCTCCGTGTAAATTCTGTGACCATCATAGCATATCCACAATTTAAAGTAAATACCTTTTTAGAAATAAATTTTGTATTTATGTTATTTTTTTGTCATTTTCAAGTGTTTTGCTGTTATTAATCATCAATTGGCAAAAACTGGAACCAAGTTTTTTGTCAATAATACCGAAGCCCGTTTGATAATCGCAGCCGCGTTGGAACGAATGGGTGTCGGTCCCCACAACATGGACAAGCCCCTTTTCCATTAGCTTCAAAAGCTTATGCCGCAGCGGAAAGGACGAAAGGCTGTCCAAATTGATTTGCATGCGGCAGCCCGCGTTGTACAGCTCCCCGAGCGTATCAGGATTTTTCATCAAAAAGCGGTAGCGCTCTATATGCGCGAGCACAGGGACCACATTGAACTGGTTCATCAGCCTGTAAAGCCTGTCGCCTGCCCCGTCGGAAAAGTCAGAATCATAGGAAAACTCCGTGAGCAGATAGCGCGTTCCCTCATAGCAAAGCCCATCAATGGATTTATTATTGAAAATATAGTCCGTTATATACGCCTCGCTGCCGAGAAGGTATGTAACCCCTTCCGGTTTTTTTGAAAGAAGCAGTTCATATGCGCTTTGGCGCTTTTCATAAAAATCCTCGAGGCTTTCCATGTTGGAATAATAATGAGGCGTCAGCGCGATATGTGTGACTCCCTGCGACCTGAGCCTTTCTGTCAGCGCAAGGGAGGTGTCCAAATCCTTTGCCCCGTCGTCGATACCGGGCAGGATATGGGTATGCATATCATATAAATCCGTCATGATTTCCCTTCTTTCAGCAGGCGCAAGGCGTGTTAAATCAGCGAGCAGACGAGGTCGCCCATTTCCTTACAGCTGACCTTTGTGGTTCCTTCCGTATAGATGTCGGGCGTGCGGTGCGTTTTGAGCGCCTCATTGACCGCGTTTTCAATCGCGTCGGCCGCCTGCGGCTGTTCGAGCGAATAGCGCAGCATCATAGCGACGGAAAGGATTGTGGCGAGCGGGTTAGCGATACCAAGTCCCGCAATGTCGGGCGCTGAGCCGTGAATCGGCTCGTAAAGGCCTGCCTGCTTTTCGTTGAGGCTGGCGGATGCCAGCATGCCGATAGAGCCGCTTATCATAGACGCTTCATCTGAAAGGATGTCTCCAAAGATATTGGAGGTAACGATAACGTCGAACTGGCCCGGGTTGCGTACCAGCTGCATAGCGCAGTTATCTACATACATATGGTTAAGCTCTACCTCCGGGAATTCCTTGGAAACACGGATAACCGTTTCCCTCCACAGGCGGGAGGATTCGAGCACGTTCGCCTTGTCTACGCTCGTAAGCCTCTTTGAGCGCTGCATCGCCATATTGAACGCGACGCGGGCGATGCGCTCAATTTCCGGCACCGTATACATTTCCGTATCGTATGCCGCCGGAGCGCCGTTTTTCTCTGTACGGCCGCGTTCGCCGAAATAGATGCCGCCGGTCAGCTCTCTTACGACCATCACGTCGAGCGCTTTTCCGATGATTTCGTCCTTGATTGGCGAAGCGCCCTTGAGCGGCTCAAAGATAACCGCCGGACGCAGGTTTGCAAAAAGGCCCAGCGCGCCCCTGATTCCAAGAAGGCCGGCCTCCGGGCGCAGGTTTCCGGGAAGCGTATCCCATTTTGCGCCGCCGACCGCGCCGAGCAGGACGGAATCGGCCGCTTTGCACTTCTCCACCGTAACGTCGGGCAGAGGAACGCCCGTATGGTCAATTGCGATTCCCCCGAGGTCCGCTTCGTCGTATGTAACGGTGAAATCGAATTTCTCCGCCGTTTTATTGAGTACCTTGACCGCCTCGTCCACGATTTCCGGGCCGATGCCGTCACCTTTGAGCAATACGAGCTTATAGTTCTTCATCGTCGAGTCTCCTGTCTTTTTATATGGTTTTATTATATTTCAGTATGCCACAGGATGTCAACAAAGAATGTAAACTATACTACAATTATTAAAATTACCGGACAGCCTGCGAACGGTAAGGCTGGCGAAAAACGGGACGGGGAAGATAAATTCCCCGTCCCGTTTCTTAATTTTTTGTGTAAAGCCCGAAGCTGTTAGAAACCAAGCTCGGTGATGGTTACTCTCTGCTTTCCACGCAGCGCGTTGAAGTCGATGTCGTAAAGGCCTTCCATTTGGAAATTTACTGCTGTTTCGCTTATTTCAGTATCCAGCGGTACGGTGAACTCCGCAGTCATAATAGGAGCCAGCCCGCTCAAGTTAAACGGATTTGTGCTGGAGCTGTTGAAACGAATGGTTCCCGGATTCGACGCGTTGTAAACAGGCGAGCCAATACGGGAAAACTCAATGGAATCCTGATTGAAAACCACCGCGGCGGAATTGTAGGAGACAGTGCCCTGTATGCCTGCGACCGGTGCGGAAGTACAGCTATATTCCAAGGTATACCGAAAGGCAGCTCCCTTGTGGTATTGCTGCCCGTTAATCCTAATCAGCGGCTTATTCATGAATAACTGAATATCGGTTACGTCGTTAATATCAATAGAACCGTCCTGATTAAAGTCGGCAAGGTACCGCTGCGCGTCGGTCAGTGACTCGTCGCCCACAAGGTAGTGCTGCAGATAGACAACGTCCGCGTTGTTGATATAGCCGTCCATATTGACGTCGCCTAATTTATAATCAGCTTTTTCCAAACGCCATTTTTGTGAGTCCGCCTGTTCAGCTTCCAGCGCGCTGTAGCTAACCGGGACGCAAACCATTGCCAGAACGAGCATGACGCTAATAATAACATCCATTCTTTTTTTCATTGTATTTTACTCCTCATTTTGTCTCAATATTTTTGCTCTGGAAAGCCAGCGCCGCAGGGCTATTTTGTAAGCGCCACCACTGCTTCGGACTGTGTGCCCGTATAATTGTTCCCTGCCAGGTCGGAAACGATTTCCATTCCGAGTGATATATTTCCCTGCTGGACATCGAGGCCCGATTTTACAGTAAAGGTGGCTGTAAGAATCGGCGCTGAATTTTGAAAGTCGATTCCGCTGCCGATATCAAAAGAATTAAAATTGATTACCCCGGGGGTTTTCGTGCTGACAAGCAGGCTTCCGCCGATAAAGCAATCGATTGATTCTTTATCGAGCTCCAGCAGTTCGACGGGATATGTAACCTTGCCCTGTACGGAATTTACAGCCGCGCCGCAGCCGTAGCTTGCAATATATTGAATTTTTGTTCCAGTTTGAAAGAGCTGCCCGTTGATTCTAACGGTTTTACCCGCAAGATACATTTGTATCGCCGTAGCGTCGCGGATATCCACCACGCCGTTGCAGTCGAAATCCGCAAGATACGTCTGCGCCGCTGTAAAGGACTCATAGCCCGCAAGATACATTTGTATTTCCGTCGCGTCCCTAATATCCAAATAACCGTCCATATTGGCGTCGCCCAGCACATAGCCGGCGGGCTCCAGATACCATGAATGATAATCAATACTCGCAGTGTCGAACGTATACCACGACAGAAGGGAGCCGGACGCATTGGAGTTATTCGGGATTTCCAGATATTTCGTAAAATCCATCGACTGTTTTTTTCCGCTAATGAAATAGGTCCCGTCCGTATTATTTGAAATAGACACGTTGAACGCACCGCCGGACAGCATACTGGCGGCCGCACGGTTCAACGTCGTCTGCAATCCCTGAGCCAAATAATAGGAAGCGTCCAGCAAGCCGTTCTGTACATTATAATAGCCGGCGTCGGCAGAGCGCTTTATGACCCATATTTGATTATTCTCACCGGAGAAGGGCTGCTGCCTGATGCTTTGCGTATTTTCCGTATCGGCCGAGGCATACAAGCCGCTGCCCTTATTTTTTAAGAAATAAAGACCTTGTTCAAGCTGTGTAGCGCTGGTTTGCCGTGCTTCCTGCGCGCTGGCGCCGCAAAACGGCAGGCACAGCAATACCGCGGCCAGTAAAAGTGATAGTACGGTGGTTTTTGTTTTTCTTCTCATTTTCTTTACCCCTTTTGTTTTTTTATAAAACGCCTATTATGAGCAGTAGACATTTTACAATATTATTTTACCAAGACTATAACTTTCTTGTGAAATTCAGTCACAAAATATGTTCATTAAATAAGCAAATTGTTGTTTCATGTCGAAATACGCGTTATATTGTCGAATTTAAATATATAGGAATTTATTATAAATTATATTGACATTTTTATAAATATATATGATAATTTCAATATAAACCATGGAGAATCCGGGATGATATAAATAGATGAATAAGGAGGGGCGCGTTAAAGGGGAAATATTGTTGCCGGATACAAAAATCTTTAATTAATCTGGAGGAGGTAAAAATCATGAATTTTAAAAAAATCACATCCTTGCTGCTGGCTTCGCTTCTGGTGGCAGGCAGCTTCTCCGCCTCGGCATTTTCCGCGGCGGAGCAGAACGGCACGGACACCGCGGCTGTTTTGCAGGCGGAAGCCTCAGACGAACAGGCGCAATCGCTCGACAGCGATAACGACGGCGTACCCGACTATCTGGAGGTGCTTTATCAGAGTGATAAGGATAAGGCCGATTCGGACGGCGATGGCCTGGGCGATTATGAAGAAATTTATCTGCTTCATACTAACCCAGCATCGAAGGACACCGATGGCAACGGTATAGAGGACGGCGACGAGGATACGGACGGCGATGGGCTTACAAACCTTGAGGAGCTTGCCCACAAAACAAACCCCGCAAAGGCTGACACGGACGGCGACGGCCTGAGCGACGGGGAAGAAATCGATACATACAGGACAGACCCGCTGAAAGCCGATACGGACGGCGACGGCCTGAGCGATTATGAAGAAATAAAGCTCGGCCTCGACCCGCTCAAGGCAAGCAGCGACGGCGTCCAGAACGACGCGGACAGGCGCTTTGCGCAGACGCTGGGAAGCGCGGCAATCGATGAAGCGCTTTTGGCGCAGAACGCGCCGCTCCTCCCCTCCATATCCGGGGAGGTTTCCGGATTCATTGACCAGCGGATAAAAATGAGCGCGGCTGAGGATTTCCTGCTGCCTGACCAGCGCGCGGTCGTGGGGAAAGCGGTTTCAATCGATTCTTCATACGGAAGCGCCTATAGTCTGACGCTCAGCTTCAAACGCCAGACGCTCCAAGAGGGCTATGCCTCTGATTTGGTAATCTGCACGATGCGGGACGGAGAAATCGTGCCATTGGACACGCAGCCCGGCGCGCAGGCCGGTACGATTGAAGCGCAGGTTTCCGCAAGCGGTATTTATTTTGTCCTAAAGGCGGACACCTTCCTAAATAACCTGGGCGTTGCACCGAATGACCAGGCAGGCACGGCTAACAAGCAGCCCGGACAAGCCGACGTCGTCTTTGTCATCGATTCGACTTCGTCCTCTGGGGACGCGGCAGCCCGGATTACGCAGTATCTCGATACATTCTCCGACCGTCTGGCGGACGGCGGCAGCATCGTTCCCAATTTTGCGATAGTCGGCGCGGACGGTACCGGCGCGCGGATTTTGAAAAACGGCCCGTCAAACTGGTTTACCGACACGGCCACGCTCAGCGCGAAAATCGCGGAACTTGATAACGCGGCAAAAACACCGGACGACGCGCTTGAAGCGGCCGGAAAGCTCGATTACCGCAGCTCCGCCGATAAGTTTGTCGTGCTGGTGACCGACTCGGGCCTGCAGCTGCAGGGCAAAAGCCCGGCCGCCGCAATGAAACAGAAAATCGAGCGCTTCTCTGAAAAAGGGATTTCCGCAAGCGTTATGACGACGCCGAGCAAAAACGCCTCCTACAAGGAGCTTTACCAAAAGACGGGCGGCGCTTATGCCGACCTCAGTGGAAATATGCGTACGGAAATTTCATCTCTTGCCGACCATATGGCGGATGAAGTAAACGACGGCTCCTGGGTAATGCTCAGCGGCTACCAGTCCGTCAAGCTAGACGGCCCGGTTTCCGCTTCGAACAAAATTGATACCGACGGCGACGGCCTGAGCGATTATGAGGAACTCGGCGCGTTGGAGCAGAGGGACCTTTCCGCGTTTTCGGACGACGCGGGACAGGCAAGCGTCCCGGTTTTCAGCACACTCTCAAGCCCGGTGGCCGCCGACTCCGACTACGACGGAATCAACGATTCGTCCGACCCTAAGCCTCTGGACAATACGTTTTCCGGTACGCTTACGACGAGCCAGGCGACCTCTACCGTCAATTATTCCATGGATTACCGCAGGTTCTTTGCGAACAACGAAACCTACAGCCAGCCGCTGAGCACCGTTTCTTCACTGTGGTCGTCCGTTATTTACGACGGCGTTACGCTCAACGTCGGCGGGTCGGCAAAGGCAATCGTTCCCCTGATGCAGTACCATGGCCTGAAGGACGTAAAAAGCTACAAGCTTGCCAATTCTTACAGCGACTACCATCTTTCCGAGCTTGCTATCGGGCACAGGACCGTTTCTTATAACGGAACGGAAAAAGAAATTATTTCCGTGTCCGTCAGAGGTACGAACGGGACGCTCCAGGAATGGTCGAGCAACTTCGACATCGGCGACCCGAACGAATCGCCCAAAACTGCCGACTGGACTGTGAAAACAAATCACAAAGGCTTCGATATTGCCGCAACGAGGCTGCTCAACTACATCAACACCTACATCCGCAGCTATACGTCTTCCACCTCAAATAAGGTGCTTTGGGTAACGGGCCATTCCCGCGGCGCGGGCATCGCCAATATCCTAGGCGCGCGCCTGCAGAACGCGGGGTATTACAACTACACGTATACCTTCGCGGCGCCCAATACCACGACAGCCACAAATACGGCGAACTATAAGAGCATTTTCAATGTCGTCAATACGGACGATTTTGTCCCGTGCCTGCCGATGACGCAGTGGAGCTTTAGGCGGTACGGCAGGACGGCAAGCGTAAGCGTTGCGAAAAGCTACGAAAAGGAATGGGAAGCGCTCGTCTCTAAGTTCGACTATAACCCGGACACCTTCGGCATGCAGAACACCGTCAACGATATCGCGGCAGTCGCAACAGGCAGGAGCGATTGCTACCGCTACACCTGTAAGTGCCATGGAGACGGCAGCAACGATACCATTACCATCATCAACCGCGGTATGTCGGAATCGAGCCGTGAAAAGGCAATCGCCAAAATTCCTGTCAACGCGCTTCCGCACTGCATTATCACCCGTTATAACGGCGGCGCGATTTCCGGCTGGGATTTTGAGGTCTGCCAGACGCCCAGCTACTTCATGCAGCTGCTTGCGGCGCAGATGTCCGGTGAAATTAACGCGTACCGCTTTGCGGTCGAGCTGAATATCGCCAAGCGTTATGAAAAGGCAAAAACAAGCATCATCGCTTCCGCAATCGGCGGGCTTGCCCATCCGCACTGGCAGGAAACGTATTATCTCCTGTCCACACACATTAACTCTTCCAACTTCTAAGCGGCATCCGCAGCCGCAATTCCCTTGTTTGGAGCGGCACAGCCAGCCGGCTGTGCCGCTTTTCCTTTATCAAGGCTGTACTGGTTTGCCGGATAGTGGTAAAATAGGGAAAACACCGCACAGGAGGTAAAAAATGAACGCAGCCATATCTGGCAGAAGGAGCATAAGAAAATACAAGGATAAACCCGTGAAACGGGAATTGATTGAACAGGTTTTGCAGGCGGGGCTTTACGCGCCCTCCTCCAAAAACCGGCAGCCCTGGAGGTTTACCGTAACCTCCGGCAAGGCAAAAAAAGCTTTGCTCGGCGCAATGCGAAAAGGGCTGGACAGGGAGAAAAATAAAGAAGCGCTGCTGCCGGGCAGCAGGCAGCACCTGGGCTGTCTCTTATACACATCTGACGCTGCCGACGAATAGAGAGG
>UQHH01000066.1 GCA_900540865.1 uncultured Oscillospiraceae bacterium | reverse complement strand
AATAAAAGCCGTTCAACACATAAAAAATTTTGTCTAGTGAAGAACGGCTTACTTTCTCTTAATGATGGCGGCGCACTCAAAAAATTATTCAATTAATTAGAATTATATCACGGCGTTTCGTCCGTGTCAAGTAATATCGGAAATTTTTTTGAAATTATTTTTCTCTATTTGGCCTAACTCTGCTTAATATGAAATTTAAAATGTATCCTTCAATTCATTTCCGCTTCTTTTTATCAATCCCCATTGCCCTGTCCTGTTCTTCTCTGGACATGCTCGTAAGTCTCTGCATAATTGATAATGCGTCCGTTTTCTGATTTGCCTTGTCGGTGTCTGCTTGTAATTTATCCAAAACAGCAGCCTTAATATATTCTTCCACCGTTTGACCGTCTTTTAATAAGGCGGTTATTTGTTTTAACTCGGATTCCGAAAATAGGCTTTCTGTGTGGGAGATGTGGCTACTTGTTTCTTTTTGCGTGTTTTCTGCCATAGAAACACCATAACCACCCCCACCGACCATTAGCGCGTCAATGGCTCGGTTAATATAGGCATTCACGCTTTCGTTGCTCTCCCGTGCCTTATTTTGGATGATGTCTTTTTTACCTTTTTTTACTAATAAGTTTATACGGTCATACGCTTTACCAATAAACTCATTTTGTTTTTGTGTTTTAATGCTCTTATCTTTATACGCCATTTATGTAGTCTCCTTTAAAACAATTCTATTTGTTTATGGGCACACCTTCTCTATTATATTTATATTTTATCACATGGCAAGACGTTACGCAACGCACTAATTGTACAAAAAATTTGTAAAAACGTTGTGCAACGTGCCTATTGATTGTACGTTACGCAACGTGCTACAATAAAATCACAGTTAAGAAAACGGCAACCGCCCAAAACTGAAAAAGAATCAAAGGGGGATAACACAATGTTATCAAAAAAAGAAATTATTACAAAGATTGAAGAACTGAAAGAAATGGAAGAACTCATTAGAGAAGCAAGCGCAGAAGCGGAAGCAATTAAGGACTTGCTTAAACAGACAATGAACGAACAGAACACAGAAGAACTTGAGGCCGGGACGCACATCATCAGATACACTACCGTATTAAGCAACCGCTTCGACAGCACAGCGTTTAAAAGGGTGATGCCCGACGTCTACAAAGCCTATACCAAGCAGACCACTTCAAGGAGATTCACCATTGTATAAGAAAAGCCCCTTGCGAAAATCCCCAACCAAAGCGACAACGCAAAGAGCCTGACACCCACAACCCCAGAAGGGAGTGGAGCAATTAAATTATACTGCTTCACTCCCTTAAAATCAATATTAAAACTAAAAATTAAAGGGAGCAAAGGCCATGAAGCAGATAGACCGAATGAGCAGACTAACAGTAGAGCTTGAAAAGATATTCAGACTATTAAACCAAGATTTCTTTAACAATGAACTGCCTACACCTATTATAACAGTGATACCAACGCCCAGAGCCTATGCGCATTATGTCCCGTTTGATATTTGGAGCGCAAGGGGTACGGGCAAGAGGGAAATTAACATATCCAGCGGTACTCTTGACAGGCCGATTGAAAATATTATTGCAAGCCTGCTTCATGAATGCGTACACATGTATGCCGACTGCATACTAAACGTTCAAGACACGTCAAACAAGGGCGTACACCATAACAAAATATTCAAAAGGGAAGCAGAAGCACACGGCTTAATTGTAACTCGCTCGGAGAAATACGGCTACAGCCATACGGAACCCTCGGACAGCCTGATTGAATGGGTACTCGAACACGACGAACTCAGGGAGATTGAAATATGCAGAGCCAGTCCCGCGCTTACAACCATAAATATAGGGACGCACACAGGCAACAGTGACGGGCTAATACCCATAAGCACCACTACCAACAGCCACCACAGAAAATATATATGCCCTTGTTGCGGTAACAGTTGTAGAGCCACAAAACAAATCAACGTTATTTGCGGGGACTGTATGCAACGAATGACGGAAGTGTGAGCCGCCCGACCAAACAGCCAAAACAACCACAAAGAATAAGCAAGCGGGGAGCAATCCCCGCCGCCTATTCCAAAATCTAAAATGTACACTTTAAGATTATAGGAGTATATCAAAATGAATTTACACGACCTGAGTGTTCTGGATGTAAAGATAATTATTGAACTGTTGAAGGGTAACACCGATAAGGAAATAGCAAACCATCTTCAAGTATCAGAAAAACTCATTGAAAAGCACCGAAAAAAAACTCTCAATATTATTACGGACAAAGAGATATAGCAGGGCGTACCCAGTGTTTACATTTCTGGATTATTTCAAAGTAGTGAAAACAAAGTTATATTTGTATTGCTTTTACACAATGTAAAGCACAACAAAGAGTTAGATTTTACAGGGGAGTTTTCAAAAATGAGACTTGCATATATTCGCGTAAGCACCATAGACCAAAACGAACAGCGACAAATAGAAGCTATGCAGAAATACAATATTGAAAAGTGGTTCACTGAAAAAATATCAGCCAAAGATACCAACCGACCAAAACTACAGGAACTATTGGAATTTGCAAGACAGGGGGACACGATATACATACACGACTTTTCCCGCCTCGCACGGAGTACAAAGGATTTACTTGACATTGTGGAACAGCTTAATAAAAAGGAAATTCGCCTTGTAAGCAACAAAGAAAATATTGACACATCGACACCCACAGGAAAATTAATGCTTACTATGATTGGAGCAATTAATGAATTTGAGAGGATGAATCTTTTAGAGCGGCAAAGAGAAGGTATAGCAATCGCCAAAAGAGAGGGCAGGTATAAGGGTGGTAAGCGTAAAAATGTAACAGGCTTTCCAGACGGATACACCCAGTACAAGGAAAGGAAAATTACAAAATCTGCCCTTGCTGTTAAACTCGGAATAAGCAGGCCTACACTTAATAAATTAATTTTGGAATACGAACAGGAGAATGAAAGAAATGATTTATGCTATAGTTACAACGTACACAGACGGGCGCAGGAAAACGGAATACATAAATCAAAAGGCAGTAATAGCCAATAAGGAAAATACATGTTTAATCGGTTTTATATGGGAAGGTGTGTTACACATTGAATATGTGGCAGAAATACACCGGGAGAATAAAGCGCACCCATTGGAAAAGAAGGTAATTAAGATTAACATTAAGAGCGCAAAATCGGTTCAGATTTTCAATACAAGCAGTTCGGGCAACGTGCTTGTTTTGGATTCACTTATTAATACTCTCTACATGTAATAGAAACGGCAGGAGTAATCTAACCTTATATGTACATATGCAAAACAGAAAAGGGCGGTGCTTTACCGCCCTTAATCTGTGTGGTTATTTTTTTGTGGCTGCTCGTGATGTCTTTATGTTAAGTATTATATAATATGGGAAAAGTTTTACCTACTTTAAGTTTTTCCACCGAACACTTTAATTTCTAAGCGCACCTATTACCGCAAAGGAGTGACCCAGATTGCACATTATCTAAATTTGTGCAATTTATGTGCAATTTTATAACATTACACACTGTTTCAGAATAAAAAAAGGACTCCCGAATATTTCATCGGAAGCCCTATAAACTTTGTGTTCATGCGGCTTTGCGCCTTATTTCAGCCCTTCGTAAACGGCAACCGCACACGCGACCGTCGCGCCGACCATGGGGTTGTTGCCCATACCGATAAGACCCATCATTTCCACGTGAGCCGGTACGGAGGAGGAGCCCGCAAACTGCGCGTCGCCGTGCATGCGGCCCATCGAGTCGGTCAGGCCGTAGGAAGCGGGGCCCGCGCCCATGTTATCGGGATGGAGCGTACGGCCTGTGCCGCCGCCGCTGGCAACGGAGAAGTATTTCTTTCCGTTTTCCTGTGCCCATTTCTTGTACGTGCCGGCTACGAGATGCTGGAAGCGTGTCGGGTTGGTCGAGTTGCCCGTAATGGAAACGTCTACGCCCTCGTGCGCCATGATTTCAACGCCCTCACGAACGTCGTTCGCGCCGTAGCACTTTACAGCAGCCCTCTCGCCGTCTGAGAATGCTTTCTCTTCCACGATTTTGAGCTCGCCGGTGAAATAATCATAATCCGTCTTTACATACGTAAAGCCGTTGATTCTCGATATAATGTAAGCGGCGTCCTTGCCAAGCCCATTGAGGATAACGCGAAGCGGCTCTTTCCTTGCCTTGTTCGCCGTCCTTGCAATACCGATAGCGCCTTCCGCGGCGGCAAAGCTTTCATGTCCCGCGAGGAACGCGAAGCACTTTGTTTCATCCCTTAAAAGCATGGCGCCGAGGTTTCCGTGGCCGAGGCCGACGTTCCTCTGCTCCGCTACGGAGCCGGGAATGCAGAATGCCTCAAGGCCGATGCCGATAGCCTCGGCAGCCTCAGCGGCATTTTTTACGCCCTTTTTGATTGCGACCGCACAGCCGAGCGTATACGCCCACGCCGCGTTTTCAAACGCGATGGGCTGTACGTCCTTCACGATTTTATCGGGGTCAAAGCCCTTGCTCAGGCAGAGCTCCCTGGCTTCTTCAAGACTTGCAATACCAAATTCGGCAAGGCACTTCTCAATTTTAGCCATTCTTCTTTCTTTACCTTCAAAATTTACGTTGTTAGCCATAAATGAAGTTCCTCCCTTGCCTTATTCTTCACGGGGGTCAATGTACTTGGCCGCTCCGTCGAAGCGTCCGTACTGACCGATGTTGTTTTTATATGCCTCGTCCGGGCTTGCGCCGTGACGGATATCCTCGAGCATTTTACCGAGCTTGACAAACTGGTAGCCGATGACCTCGTCGTTCTCATCGAGCGCGGTTTTAAGGACATAGCCCTCCGCCATCTCCATAAAACGAACGCCCTTAGCCTTCGTGCTGAACATTGTGCCGACCTGGGAACGCAGGCCCTTGCCCAAGTCCTCAAGTCCCGCGCCGACGGGAAGTCCGCCCTCGGAGAACGCCGTCTGGCTTCTGCCGTAGGCGAGCTGCAAAAACAGGTTCTTCATCGCAACGTTGATTGCGTCGCAGACAAGGTCGGTGTTGAGACATTCAAGCAGCGTCTTGCCGGGCAGGATTTCCGCCGCCATCGCCGCGGAATGCGTCATGCCGGAGCAGCCGATCGTCTCGACGAGCGCTTCTTCCACAATACCGTCCTTTACATTGAGCGTAAGCTTGCAAGCGCCCTGCTGCGGCGCGCACCAGCCGATGCCGTGTGAAAGGCCGGAAATGTCTTTGATATCATAGGATTTCACCCATTTTCCTTCCTCGGGAATGGGCGCGGGACCGTGATGCGGGCCCTTTGCTACAGTACACATATTTTCCACTTCATGGGAATAGTTCATAAGGGTACTCCTTTCGCATTGGTGTAGGTATGGCAGATTTGCGGGACAATAAAACATCTTATGCAGACCTGCGCTGTACAATTCTTAATTATAAGCGGTTTGCGCCGGCCTTGCAAGGGATTTCCTGCAGAAATCAAAATTTTTTGATAATTTTTTGTCAAATGAAGGCGGCGCTGCCCTGCTGAGCCTGCGCCGCCTTATACAATGATACATTATTTTTTGATAATATGCCCGTCACCGCTTACCGTGTTCATCTTAATTTTCACGGCGCCGTTGTTATAAATCGATTCATCCCCCTGGTTCACTACGGGGAAATCGCACCGCAGCTTACCCGAAACGGAAGAGAAATTCGCGGTGAAGCCCTCCCCTTCCGGGATGGTCAGAGAAACGTTCCCACTGGTCGTACTCATCTCCACCTGCTGCGGGAAGGTATCCGACTCCACCTCCAGCTTGCCGGAAACGCTGCCGCCTGTAAAATACTTCATACCCTTTACGTTAGCGCGGACATCGCCGCTGGTCGTGTTCGCCTTAATCTCCGTGAACCTGCCGGACAGGTTGATTTCTCCCGAAGTACTGGAGGCTTCCGCCTTCTCTACCGTGAGATTTTCAGTTTGAAGGTCGCCAGAGGTCGATTCAAGCCGCAGCTCCCCAAAATCGCACTGCGTCGCGTCCGCTTCGCCCGAAACGGTATGCAGCCTTGCTTTCTGCGCGGTCAGCCCTGTCACGGTAACATCGGCGGACGTACTGTCGACAGTAAAACCGGATAGCTTTTTCGCAAGCTCCTGCGGTACCTTGACTGCCAGGCGTTTACTCGGCACATTCCAGGAAATCACGCTTTTGATATATCTTATTTTGAGGGTCGAGCCGCTTAACTCGTAGGCAAGCTTATACTGGTCCTCAAGCTCCCTGCGGGCGCTTTCCTCAAAGGTTATTTTTTCGCCGCTGTACGGTTCTATTTCGGCTCTACCTGAGGTCCAGTTGATTTCAATCGTATCGACATCGGCAGCATCGACCTCGTATTTCCCCATTACTGAGTACTCTCCCGTACCGAAATCTATAATATTGAAGCCGAAGCCTTTGAACCATCCGCCGGTCAGCGCCGATACCAGAATTCCAATCAATAAAAGCGCCACGACGCTCCAGCAGACGATTGCAACAACCGTCCCTGTTTTCACCCCGTTATTCATGTCGTTTCCTCCGTTCATTTTTATTCAGGCTAAAGCACAGGCTGACAATTTGCGCCGCCGCTATCAAAAACGCCGCGGCGCCCCAGCAGGCGGTTACTGCAACTGCCCCGGTTTTCATCCTGTATTTCATGTAATTCCCTCCGTTATTTTTTCTTCAGGTTGAAGCACAGGGTGATAATCTGCGTGACCGCCACTGCGACCAGGAAAATCAACCATGTAATATGCCACGCGCCCGTAAAGAAGCTGACAGCAAGGTACAGCAAAACCGTTATGCTCCAGAGCGCTCCGTTGATAGATTTTAGCACGCCGTTGTCATGCTGCTTTACAGACTGCCATTCCTTAAAATCCTCCACCATGGTGGCGTTCATTTTGACATATTTCGGCTTTGTCATAGAATTGAAGATAATAAGTCCCGTCGCCACGGCAATCATGACGAACATCAGAACGGGCCCGAGCATCATTACACCTTCCGAATAATCCGCTAAACTAAAAACAATCGGCGGAATTACACACAGGATATAGAGCATAACCGCAACGGAAATGAGCACCGCGCTGCGCGCCTTGTACTTTTGCATCTGCTGTTCCATATTGCTGTCGCCTCCCGCCCTGTCTTCCTCCAAAAGAACACTTACGTCTCCAATACCAGAAATTGCAATACTGTAGGCCGTTTCTTCATCTTTTCCCTCTGCAATGAGGTCGTAATACTTTTCCATCAGGTTCCGAAGCATTTCTTCCTTGATTTCTTGTACCCTGACGCTTTGCGCCACGCCGCTGAACAATGTGTCGATATGGTTTCTGAGCCTTGCGTTGATATCCATGTTTATCCCTCCGTTTGAATCAGTCTGTCAATGAGCCGCTTTGCGTTCTCCCAGTCCTTTGCAAGAGAGCTGTATGTTTCCCTCCCAAGTGGTGTAATCGAATAATACCGCCGTCTTGCTCCGATATTTTCGTCGCCCCAATAGGAACGGATACAGCCATTTTGCTCCAGCCTGCGGAACGCGGTATAAAGGGTTGCTTCCTTCAGTTCAAATTTTCCTTCTGTCTTCTCCTGAATCGTTTTATTGATGCGGTAGCCGTAACTGTCGCCGTTAATCAGGTTTGCCAGAATAATGGTATCCGTATGGCCTCTAATCAGGTCGGATGCTATCGACAACGCCTTCACTCCCTTCTCCTACGTCTTACGCCTGTCGGACACTGCTTGCGTGGGTGTCCTGTTAATACGGACTTACTTCCCCTGTTGCATCTATATAATAACAATATATACCTCATCTGTCAAGGTATATATTAAAAATTTTTTTTAAAAAACCCAACAGGGCGCACAGCACATAATGCCGTACGCCCCATCGGGTTTGGTTTTGGTGTTAAAAGGATGGATGGTGGGTATAAGTAAGATAGTTGTAAGTAAGGTTAAAAATTACTTTTGCTTTAAGGAAACAGGCTCCTTCGGCTGGCAAAATCCCTGTGCCGAAGCTGTTCCCGCGGCTGATTTCGCTGCCTTGAGCGCGAGCTTTGTTACAAAACGCTCAACCCGGTTTGCTTTTTTCATTGGTAACTCCCCCTTTTCTTTGTGAGTATATTTCACACAGCATTGCTGCTGAGACAATATCAAGTACAAGCGGCAGTATAAACGCTTGCCGTACTTCTGTTATTAAAAGAACCACAGCCGCGGCCGCAATCCACGCATAAACGGCAATCGCTTTTTTTCGGCAGCTTTTTTTCTGTGCCGTGTCAAGCGGCTTATTTTTATGCGCAACAGGCGAGTATTTTATTATAATTCCTCCGCTGAACAGCAGGGATAATACGGTAACCGCCCAAACTGCCGGCGCAGCCGGAGCAAGCCATATATACAATAAAACACAAACCGCAAACGTTCCGACATAAAGCGTATTGCACCGAAGATAGGTATAGCAGTGGTACCCGCCTGTAAAAGAGCGGAGCGCTGTAAACGCCAAAACAAATATAACGCCTTCCCAAAGCAGCGAAAAAGCAATACTCAAAATCAGAATCAAAAGAATGCCGATTGCCGAAGAGAGTACGAGTTCCACTCCATAAACGTATACATCCAGCTCTTCTTTTTCAAAGCAGTGTTTGCTCATCAAAAAAAATGCTATAGCTTTCGACAAACTGTGCAGCATGAATATTCCTCTTTGCTGTGTCTTCGTTGTCTATACTATAGCAGATTTATTACTATTTGTGAAGAGTTTTGGTAAGTTTGGTCGTTATTTCGGTAAGTTTGGTATTGGTAATACTATGCCAACACAAAAGAACCCGTCTTTTTCGGTAAAATGAACCTCTCCCTTATACTTTCTGACAGTCTTCTCCAGGCTCTTCGTTCCAATGCCGTGCATTACCTTGTCGCTTTTTGTCGTACGGAGTCTTGGATTAAATTTTAAAACCGACTTGTCAATGGAATTTTTTACGACAATCATCCGGTAACCACCCTTACGCTCAAACGCCGCCTTAATCCTGCGTTTGTCCTCCGGAAGCTTTGCGACCGCCTCTACTGCGTTATCGAGCACATTTCCGAGCATAATACACAGGTCTGTATCCGCTACATCCTCAAACGCTTCCGTAACGAGAACCTGTGTGTCGATATATTTCTCATTTGCCTGCGAAAGCTTTACATTTACGATTGCGTTGAGCATGCTGTTTTTTGTATTGATAAACGTTCCAGTGCTCTGCTGTACCTCGTCCTCACACGCGCCGCACATTTTAAGGGCGTTATCGGTATCCCCGTTTTTTATATACTGCCCGATTACAAGCAGCTTGTTTTTCATGTCGTGTCGAATCGCGGAAATGTTCTCCATACTTTTGTTGGCCTGGAGGATATTTTCGTTTTGATATTTATACTGCTGCTGCAACAGCTTATATTGCAGCTCAAATTCGCTGTCTTTGCTGATTTTTATCAGCATAATCCATATTAAAACCGTAATAACTAAAATTCCAACCGCAACGAACCCTAAAAACAGGGAATGCTCCCTTGTAAGATTCGTCTCAAGCGAAATCGCATAAATAATTACCAAAATAACAATAGACAGAAGAGGAATGACAATGAACGCCGCCCAGTCGGTCCATTTCATAATATTGAATTTATAATACTTAAAGCGCAGGGTCAGCGAGTAAAATACAACATAAAGCGCATTGATCAGGATAACACAGAAAAGACGGTAGGTTGAGCTCGAAGCCATCAGCTCATACATAGAAACACCGGAAATACTGCTGACCAAAAAAGCGACAGACGCGCTGATGCCGTATGTTCCACAGTAAGAAAAAACCGGAGCAAAAATTTTAGACATGACTGTTCCCTTTAAGCATGTAAAACAATATACGATTTGAAGGGAAACCAGTATATAAATTTCCAGCCCATTGAAAACCTGATAAAAATAATTGACAGAAGTGATTGCAATAAATTC
>UQHH01000065.1 GCA_900540865.1 uncultured Oscillospiraceae bacterium | reverse complement strand
CATAAAAAGTTCTATAAAAAATTTCAAGAAACAACATTTTTTAAAAAAATCCATGAAGCAGAAAGCTTCAAGAAAAAAGAAACAGCATGTTTGTGAATGTAATAAAGAAAAGCGGATTGAAAAGGAGGAACCAATTAAGGTTCCTCCTTTTTTAAGCTTGTTCGAGCAAATCAGAAAACCCGTCAATATAACGGCCGGCCTTCGCCGCAATCCTGCCCTTATCGGCAAGGGAATAAAAATCGGCTACGCCGACGGTGAAAAAACCGCCGGCATTTGCGCCCTCTATCCCCTCTAAAATATCCTCGAACACAACGCAGTCCGAAGGGGCAAGCCCAAGCTTTTTTGCCGCCGCCAGGTATATTTTCGGCTCCCCTTTCCTGCCGCCGCACTCGGAAAGCGTGGTAAACGCGTCAAACCAGCCGTAAATCTCGTTGTTTTTCAGAGCGGGTACATAAAGCTCCTCCGTCAAAGCGGTCGCGGCCGCAAGCCTTACGCCCTTTTGCCTCAGCTGGGACAGATACGCCTTCGCATAAGGCTTGAGGGGTACCGTGTTCCCATAGGCAAACACCGCCATACCGCTCCATTCCTCAATAAGCGCCTGCGGCGTTTCGTTTAATCGAAAACGCTCGATGGTATAAACCGCCGCGTCATAAAAGCCGAGCGGCGTGACCGCCGCAATATAATCCGCCGGTACGGTAAACCCGCGCTTTGCGAGAAAATCGATGTCGATTCGCTCCCAAACGTTCATGGAATCGAGCAGCGTGCCGTCGAGGTCAAAAATCGCGCCCTTTATCCGCTCCATTACGCATTCCCCCTGAACAGCGACAGCAGCCCGCGTGCCGCGCCTTCGATGTCCGGCTGCGCGACGATTGCGGACACGACCGCCAGTCCGTCGACGCCTGTCCCTTTGAACAGCGGCGCTGTCTCCTTGTTGATTCCGCCGATTGCGACAATCGGCACGGTGACCGCCGCACGGATTTTCAAAAGCTCCTCCATTGTGACGAGCTTCGCGTCCGTTTTGGTTGCGGTAGATAACATCGCGCCCACGCCGATATAATCGGCGCCGTCCTCCTGCGCCTTTACCGCTTCTTCAAGCGTGGAAGCGGACACGCCGAGGATTTTATCTTCCCCGATGATTCTCCTGACGGCAGCCGCGGGAAGGTCGCCCTGTCCAACATGCACGCCGTCCGCACCAGCCGCAAGCGCAATATCCACACGGTCGTTGATGATAAGCGGCACATTGTAACGCCCGGTTACCGCTTTGACGCGCAGGGCAAGCTCATAAAACGCGCGGGAAGGGCAATCCTTTTCCCGAAGCTGCACCACGGTACAGCCGCCCTTTACCGCCCGCTCCACGCACTGCTCCACTGTGGGCGCACTCATAAGCGACCGGTCTGTGCAGAGGTACAGGGAATAGTCCACATCACGCTTCATTAAACCGCGCCCTCTCTTTCATCAGCGCAGCGTCGAGCATTGACAGCGCATCGATGATGGCGACATGGAAGCTTCCCGTCCCCTTTGCGCCCGCCGCTTCATGCGCAAGCTCGCCCGCGACGCCCATGGAGCACACGCCCGCCGCGGCGGCTGTAAGGAAATCCCCGCCGCAAGCGCCCGCGAACGCGCCGACGAGCGCGGTGGCCATACAGCCTGTTCCCGTGACCTTTGAGAGCATGGGGTGGCCGTTCCTGATTTGAACGACGCGCGCGCCGTCTGTAATTACGTCAACCTTCCCTGTAAGCGCGGCAATACAGCAAAGCTTTTGCGCCGTGGTCTTCGCAACCGAAACGGCGTCGTTCTTTTCATCTTCTATTGCGCTGTCCACGCCCTTGGTCGAAGCGCCCAGCCCCGCGATAAAGGAAAGCTCCGATAAATTGCCCCTGATAACGGAAAGCTTAACCTGCTCCGTGATTTTCTCAGCCGTTTTATTGCGAAGCGCAGACGCGCCCGCGCCGACCGGGTCAAACACCACGGGTATACCAAGCTCATTTGCGCGTTTTCCCGCCGCGAGCATGGATGTAACCGTACGCTTGTTGAGCGTTCCCATATTAAGGACAAGCGCGCTTGAAATCGCTGCAATGTCCGCAGCTTCTTCCATATCGTCCGCCATAATCGGCGACGCGCCGATGGCGAGCACGGCGTTTGCCACGTCGTTTACTGTGACATAGTTTGTGATGTTATGTACAAGCGGAACCGTTTTTCTAACGTGTTCCAATAATGCAGCGGCGTTTTCCGTAATCTGATTCATTTCACTCAACCTCATTTCCTAATTGTTGTCATCCTCTTTGGGGCAGAACGTGACCTTTTCCCCGTTTAAAATCCGGTTGGTCGTGCGCACGGCGCACATCCGCCCGCACATGGAGCAGGTATGCCTGTCCTGCGGCGGCGTGCTTTCAAAATATTGACGCGCCTTTTCCCCGTCGAGCGCAATGTTGAACATCGCTTCCCAGTCGAGCTTATGGCGGGCCTTCGCCATGCGGTCGTCACGCTCACGCGCGTGCGGCACGCCCTTTGCAATGTCCGCCGCGTGCGCCGCGATTTTGCTTGCGATAACCCCTTCCTTTACGTCGTTTAAATCGGGCAGGCGCAGGTGCTCCGCGGGCGTGACGTAACAGAGGAAATCTGCCCCGCTTGCCGCCGCGATTGCGCCGCCTATGGCTGAGGTAATATGGTCGTAGCCCGGTGCGATGTCCGTCACAAGCGGGCCGAGCACATAAAACGGCGCGTTATGGCAAAGCCGTTTTTGCAGCTTCATATTGGCCGCGATTTCGTCCATCGCCATATGACCCGGCCCCTCCACCATGACCTGCACGTCCTTTTCCCACGCGCGTTTGGTCAGGTGCCCCAGCTCAATCAGCTCGCAGAGCTGACCCGCGTCTGAGCTGTCGGCTAAACAGCCCGGGCGAAGCGCGTCGCCGAGGCTTATTGTTACGTCGTATTCGCGCAGGATTTCGAGCACGTCGTCGTAATACTCAAAAAACGGGTTTTCTCTGCCTGTCATCTCCATCCAGGCAAATAAAAGGGAGCCGCCGCGCGAAACGATGTTCATCCTCCTGCCGTCCCGGCGGAAGGCCTCTACCGTCCTCTTGTTGATACCGGCGTGTATGGTCATAAAATCGACGCCCTCCCTTGCGTGGGCGCGTACGACCTCCAGAAAGTCCTGTGCCGTGATGTCGCAGAGGTCTTTCTCCAGATAGCCGATTGCGTCGTACATTGGGACAGTGCCTATCATCGCGGGCGACATGGCAAGCAGCTCGCGCCGGAAGGTGTTCGTCTTGCCGTAGTTGCTCAAATCCATAATGGCCTCCGCGCCGAAGGAGAGCGCGCAGCTTACCTTTTTCATTTCGGTTTCGTAATTGAGGCAGTCGCCCGAAACACCGAGGTTTACGTTGATTTTTGTCCGTAAGCCCTGCCCGATTCCCTCCGGCGACAGCGATTTATGGGCAATATTAGCTGGGATTGCGATTGTCCCTTCCGCGACGCGCTCCATTACCGCCTGTACATCCACGCTTTCCTTTTGCGCGACCGCCTCCATTTCTGGGGTGCCAATCCCCTTTTTCGCGGCCTCCATCTGGGTATGGTAGGTTCTCATGTTATCCATCCTTTCATTTGGTAGAATTCGTAAAAGTGGTTTGTGGGGCCATGCCCCTTTCCTATTGGCAGGGCGTGGCGGATTGCCTGTGTGACATAATCCTTTGCCCTCCCTGCCGCGTCCTTCATACACATGCCGTTTGCGAGGTTCGCCGCAATCGCGGAGGACAGCGTACAGCCCGTGCCGTGCGTGTTTTTTGTTTCAATACGCTTTTGCCTAAATTCATAAAACATGGTCCCGTCATAGAGTATGTCGAGCGCGTCGCCCGATAAATGCCCGCCCTTTATAAGCACACATGCGGCGCCCATTTCTTTGATTTTAACCGCCGCGCGCTTCATGTCCTCCGGGGAATGAATTATATCTCCCGTAATTTCCTGCGCCTCCGGTATATTGGGCGTGATAAGCGTGCACAGCGGAACCAGCTCCTCCTTGAGCACGGCAAGCGCCCGCGGTTCCATGAGCGCGCTGCCCCCCTTTGCCGTCATGACGGGGTCGAGGACGATAACCGGCGGGCGGTACTTTTCAAGCCGCCGCGCGGCGGCATTCATGATTTGCGCGTTTGACAGCATCCCGATTTTTACGGCGTCCACCGTGATGTCCTCAAACACCGCGTCTATCTGGCTTTCCACAACCGATACCGGTAAATCATAAATGGACAGCACACGGCTGGTATTCTCCGCGACGACCGACGCTATGACGCTCATGCCGAACGCGTGGTTTGCGCTGAACGCCTTTAAATCGGCCTGTATTCCGGCGCCGCCGCTGCAGTCTGAGCCCGCGATGGCAAGGCAGGTTTTCATAACAAACAGCTCCTTTCTTTTTTGGAGCAAAACAAAAAGACGATACCATACTACAAGGGTAAGGTATCGTCTAATCATCCATGCTGCTCCCTACGCTAGTATTAACTAACAGGTTCTAAGGGTCAGGTTTTACCTTCTCAACTCCGAAGAGTCCCCCTGCAAACGATATTCAGTTTTCATTATTTTAGCACACCGGGGCGTGCTTGTCAAAGCAAGGACACGCACGCATATATCTGCCGCGGCGTAAAATAACAGGGTACGGGTTTCAAGCTACATAAACAAGCTGCTTATTTTACTTTTTCATAGCCCATACTGTTGATGAGGAGCGTTTCTCCGTCGAAGGAATATTCTTCATCCATCGTGCTTTCCTGTCCGGCCATATTATACGTGATGGCAAGCGCCTTGTCCTTAATGGTATAAACGCCGTCGATGCGCATGCTGTCGGACTGCAGGATAATCGTACCGTCCTGGTTGATTGTATAGGTTACGTTATTTGTGCTGTCCTTGAGCTTCCAGGTTCCGATGATTTTATCGTCCGTCTTTCTGTCCTTTGCGGGCGTCAGCGTATTTTCAGGAAGAGAAGAGGAAACAAGCTTGAGCGCGTCGCCCTCTCCGGAGGAAATTTCAAACGTCTTGCCCGTAAAGATATTGCCGGAAAGCTTATAGTCGAAATCGCCCTGGATTGCGGAATAGCCTACCGGAATATAGAGGTTCATTTTTTTGCCGCCGTCCGTGTCGGACAGGGAGTAGGTTCCCCTATACCGCACCGTTCCGGTCACAAGCTCCGCCGTCCCGTTGTTATCAAACACATAGTAGCTCGAAGCGCTGCCGTCCGCGGGCGCCCATATGCCGGCCGGGGTGTTATGGAAAAACACAAGGTACGCGGCACCCGCCGCTGCCGCTACAAGCAAAATCACGATTGCGATTATAATGCTCGGCATCAAGAAGCTTTTCTTTTTTGTCACAACAGCCGCCGCTTCGGGCTCTATTTCCAGCTCGCCGAACTGGGAAGCATAGCCGTCCGCCTGGTTGTCAGGAAACGCGCCGTCTTCGTCCTGGATTTCATCGGAAAGCGGCGCTACATTATCGGGCAAGGGAGTTTCCTCCAGAGGCTGCTCTGCCTGCTGTTGCGCCGAAATATCGCCGGTAAATTCCTGTTCGCTGCCGCGTCCCGTTTCCAGGCCGTCTTTTTTCTGTGTATCGTCCACTTTATTTCCTCCTTGCATGTCTTTGCGTGATTAACAGTTTTTTCTATTGTACAATAGAAATCTTCGCGGCACAAGCACAAATTGCCATGTTAAATAAATATTAAAGGGTTTGGAACAAAAACTTCACAAACAGAAAAATGTCACTCTTGTGAATTTTTTCACATTTATTCTTAATTTTTCCACACCGCTTTTCATTTATTGTCCTTTATCCACAATAAAAACGCATTTTAGCCGAGATATATTTATAAATAAGAAAAAAATCTCCTATACTTTACCGAAAACGCCCGTTTTTTTCATTTTATTTTTATTATCAAAATTTGTAAACCGCTGTAAAATGTGGTATATTAAATACGTATTTTTTATAAACTTGAATCCCATCTTATCCTGAAAGGGTGACCCATACATGGAAACAAAAGAACTTTATGATTTATGGCTTAAAAAGGCGGTCGACGATAAAGACCTTACCGAAGAGCTGCAATCGATTAAAGGAAACAACGACGAAATTTACGACCGTTTTTACCGCAGCCTTGAGTTTGGAACCGCGGGGCTTCGCGGCATAATCGGCGCGGGTACCAACCGCATGAACATATATAATGTGCGCCTTGCGACACAGGGGCTCGCAAATTACCTGAACAAAAAATACGATACCTCCGCTGTTGCGATTTCGTATGATTCCAGAATCAAGTCCACGCTGTTTGCGAAAGAAGCCGCCAGGGTCCTTGCCGCCAACGGTGTGAAGGCGTATTTGTCAAGGGAGCTGGAGCCGACGCCTGTATTGTCGTTCGCCGTCAGGGAGCTGAAATGCCAGGCGGGCATTATGATAACTGCAAGCCACAATCCGGCCGCGTACAACGGCTATAAATGCTACGGCGCAGACGGCTGCCAGATGACCGACGCCGCCGCGGGAGCGGTCTATGCGGAAATACAGGCGACAGACTGCTTTGACGGTGTGAAAACAGCGAATTTTGAACAGGCGGCTGCAGACGGCTCGATTGAATATATTGACGACAGCCTTTATGAGAAATACCTTGAAAACGTTTCCGCGCAGGCGATTAATCCCGGTATCTGCACAGACGCGGGCCTCAAGGTCGTATACACGCCTTTGAACGGCGCCGGCAATAAGCTTGTCAGGGAAATCCTCAAAAGAACTGGAATTTCTGAAGTGGCCGTTGTAAAGGAGCAGGAAAACCCGGACGGCAGCTTTACGACCTGCCCCTACCCTAATCCCGAATTCAAGGAAGCGCTGCAGCTGGGGCTCGACCTTTGTGAAAAGGAACAGCCTGATTTGCTGCTTGCGACCGACCCGGACAGCGACAGGGTAGGCATTGCCGTAAAGGACGGTTCCGGCTACCGCTTGATTTCCGGCAACGAGACGGGCATTATGCTGACGAACTACATCCTTTCCTGCCGCAAAGAGCAGGGCACGCTGCCGCAGCGCCCGATTGTGGTAAAAACGGTCGTTACGAGTATTTTAATCAACCGCATCTGCGAAAAGTACGGCTGCGAGCTGCGCAACGTGCTGACCGGCTTTAAATACATCGGTGAGCAAATCCTTGAGCTGGAACAGAAGCACGAGGAAAGCCGCTATGTGTTCGGCTTTGAGGAGAGCTACGGCTATCTTGCCGGAACGTATGTCAGGGATAAGGACGCGGTGGTCGCGTCTATGCTGATTTGCGAAATGGCGGCATATTACAGGAAACAGGGCAAAACGCTCGCAAACGTCATCGACGAGCTGTATGAGGAATACGGCTATTATCAGAATACAACGCTCAATTTTGGTTTTGCGGGAGCCGCCGGCCTTGAAAAAATGAATGAAATCATGACAGGCCTGCGTTACCAAGCCCCCGCTGCCATTGCGGGCTTTGCGGTCGTAAAAACTGACGATTACCTGCAGAGCGTTTCCAGGGACTGCAAAACGGGAAAAGAAACGAAAATCACACTACCCAAATCAAACGTGATTGCGTATTCCCTGGAAGGCGGGCATTCGGTTATCGTCCGCCCGAGCGGTACAGAGCCGAAAATCAAGCTCTATATTACCGCCGTGGGATGCGATAAGCAGGACGCGCAGAAGCTTACCGATAAGCTTGTGAAAGAGAGCGAGAAGCTGATGGGCGTAAGCTGATTGATTTTGAGACATGGAAAAGACCTCCTCGATATTTTTAGTTAGGTTGGCAGACCTTAACTTTAATCTATCGAGGAGTTCCTTTTTTGTCTATAGCTGAAGCTTTTTCATCTCCACTGGCAGAGCCAGTGGTTGTCTTTTACAATACAAAAAGCCTCCGGATTTTTCCGGAGGCTTTTTTGTTCTTTCCGGCGCAAAGCGCGCTATTTTTGCAGATACAGGGATTCCACACGCCTTTGGCGCTTGTTTTTAAAGAGCACCGAGAGCTCACGCGCGCTATGTATTAGCTCGCGCTCGCGCTTTGCCTGCGTTACGGCTACCATCTGTTCTTCCAGGGACGGCACGGGAATTTCGAGCGCCATAAGCTCCTGTACAGTTATCCCCTGAATTGTCGTGCCACGGGCATGCCTGAGGATTTCTTCCCTGAGCCCTAAATACGCAAGCTCAAAGAATTGCGGGAGAATGCGCTTGGTATCGAGCATAAGGCCGTGCAAATCCTGGCTGATTGCAACGTCATACGGCACATACGCGATTTTGCCAAGCCCCACACGCGTTGCGACGACAATCTCCCCTTTAGAGACGACGTGCGTAGCGGAATGGTGTAGCCCCAGGTGCGTTATGTGCTTTCTCACGACAATCCGGCCGTCCTCTTCAATATCCGCGCTCGATATCCACGGTATGTCGCCGTTCCAGTATTCCGGATGCTTGGTGGAAGGAGTTCCTCCGCTGACACCTCCGGTACAAAGCGAGCCGATTGTACACGTGCGCGTACCGTTTGCCAGCAAAAGGCGCGGATGATAGGACTGTGCCGTACTTGCCGAGCAGGAGCTGATTTTATCATATTCCTCAAGCTCCCGCGCGGCTTTTTCCTGCTCTTCAAGGCTCGGCAGGGGGATTGTAAGCCCGTAAAATAGCTCCATGTCTATATTTTTCTGCGCCTGCCCGCGCGCGCAGGCGAACACCTCGCGCTGGCGTCCCATCAAAAGCCTGCCCACATACGTTTTGCTGACCTTTGACGCGTATTCCGGCTTTACTGTAAAGGTAAAGCCGGAATCGAGCAGGTAGAACCGGCCCTCCACAAAACGGACGCAGCGCTCCGAAACGCCGAAGCGCGAGATAACAAACTCGTTTTCCCGGTTATACAGGTCGGTCTGAAAGGACGGCCCGCCGCCCCCGTATACCGGGTAACTCGTTCCGCTGTCTTTTCTTCGTGTAATGCGTTTGCCGTAATGGATATTGAGAATTTCTCCCAGCCGTATTTTTTGACGCGATGATTCCGAAGCCTTCATATCGCGGTAACGCCCGCCTACAAGGACAAAGCCGTTTTCTTTTACGCGGTCCAGCGGGATTTCCTGAAAACCGGCCGCGAGCATTTCTTCCCTTTGACCGCGGTCGAGCTTCCTGAATTCCATACAGCGGTCCAGGTCATTTTGCCCCTGCAGCTTGTATCTGTGATTGTCGAGCGTATAGCCGTCGTTTTTCGCCTCATAATACCAAAAAGCTTCACGGGGGACGTACCCTATGTCTGTGCGGCGCTTGCGCGACGCATAAATGATATTTGTTTTTACTCCCGTATATGGCAGAAAAACACCGCGCGGCAGGGAGATAATATTGTTGATTTGGAATTCGCGCAGCAAAAGCTCGCGTGTTTTCACAAGGTCCTTACGAAACAAAAAACCTTCTGGAACGACGATAGCCAGCCTGCCGTTCTTTGCCGCAGCGCTTACCGCCTTCATACAATGCTGCACACAGATGCTGTCGCCATTATTGGAGGGCAAATCATAAAGTCCTCCGTATTTTGTTTTTTGCGAGTAGGGCATGTTTGCGAGAACAATGTCAAAGATACCGTCTACGGGCGAGGCAAGGCTGTCGCGCATATGGACGTTGCTCTGCCCTCCGCCCGCGAGAATCATATTCATTTTTGTAATCCGCGCTGTATTGGTAATTTCATTGCCGAAAATCGTGTTGTCCCTAAGCATCTTCATCGTGGTTAAGTTTTGAGGCATCGTATTAAAGATATGACGGTAACTTTCTATCAAAAAACCGCCCGTCCCGCAAAAGGGGTCGTATATCTTCTCGCCTATCTGCGGATTGATGATTTTCACCATAGTCCTGACGATGTGGCGCGGCGTGAAATATTCGCCCAAATCGTTTTTGGCGGCGGTGGATTCCTTTAAAAAATATTCAAAAGCGTCGCCCTTTACATCAGAATCCACGTCGGTCAGCGTCAAAGGGTCGAGCTTGTCCATAATATCGCTGAGTATCGTCGTATCGCGGATGGTAAGCGGCGTGAATATCCTGGTGCGGTATTTCGCGTTCAATTTTTCATATACGACCTTATTGATATAATCGATGCGCGTGTCGGGGCGCATTTCCCGTATGACGTCCCAGTGGCAGGTACAATCAAAGCCGGTAGGAAAACCGCCTTGCTTTTTGACGTCATCGTTTTCACTGATAAGCTTTAAGAACAGGATATTCGCAAACTCGCCGAACCGCTCGATGCCCGCGCGCAGGCCGTCGCCGCGCAGCATATTGTTTGCTTCGTCAAAAATTTTAATCAATTCCTTGCGGTCTATCTGCACCTTTTCAGAAATTGTGTTTACCTCGGGCATATCCAGGTACTTTAGTGCCAGCCCCTCGCGCGGGAAGCTGTCGAGCTCCTCGCCGTTTAAAACGGGCGTACGTTCAAACACGGTATGGTACGCCTTGCAAAAAAGGCCGTCGGTCGCGAAAACGAGCGGCGCGTTTAGTTTTTTCGCGTAGCTGATGCCCTGCTGCAGCGCGCTTTCGATGCGCGTCCCCTTTTTCTTAGCCTCGATAACAATCAGCGGCTTGTTTTCACTGCCGGAGGCGTATAGCACATAATCCGGCCGCCGGCCGCCAAGCAGCCTCTGTTCCTCCTGTGTTTTCGGTTGTTCAAAAAATACGTTCTTGTTTGGGCCTGACAGCCTCCAGCCCAGATTTTCGAGCGTTTTGTCGATTAAAACCCTCGTCTCCGCCTCCAGCGGGAGCGTGTTCATAGGTATCATTCCATTTCTCTCCGTTTATTTGAATCCCAATATGTGAAAATTTATCACTATATTAGTATCATAGAGGTTTTATTGTAAAACGTAAAGTACTTTAACACAACTTTGTTAAACATAATAAATTTATCTTAATTTTAATGTAGAAAACGTACAAATAGAAATCGTATCTAAAATGCTTTCTTTTTTATATTGGAGCACACATTTTGAGCATACATAAAATATTTATATTTATTATATTTAAAATTGTGTTAATATTTAACAAATTCCACTTATATTTTTTTACATTAAAATCTTCGAATTTATATTGAAAATTGTAAATAAATAAATTATAATTTAGGTGTAAAAATCAATAAGTTATGCGCGCATAAAATAAAAATTTTTATTATTGAAAGGAGCGAACCCTATGAA
>UQHH01000064.1 GCA_900540865.1 uncultured Oscillospiraceae bacterium | reverse complement strand
AAAAGAGTATGAGAACAAACTTCTCATACTCTTTTATACACATACTGTAACAGCACAAGCCGCCGCCGGTTTACAGCCAGTTATCTCCGAACTGCTTTTTGTATTGGTTCGGCGTGCAGCCGTAAACCTTTTTACATAGGTTGATAAACGATTTGACGTTTGCAAAACCGTTTTCGAGCGCGGCGTTGGTGACGGTGTCGTGGTTATAAATCATATCCTTAAGCGCGTATTCCAGGCGCACGCCGTTTAAGTATTGTGTAAAGCTGCTTTCCGTAATATTTTTAAAGTATTTTGAAAAATACGACGGTGTAAGCCCCACAAGCGCGGCCATGTCGTTGAGCGTGATTTCTTCTTTATAGTTTTGCCCCATGTATTCGATTGCTTTCTTGGCGTAAATAAAATTCTCCTGAACATTCTGCGGATAACGGTTCTGCTTATGTACCGCGCATTCGCGCAGCAGGGTATGGTAAATATCCAAAAGCCGCGCGTTGATTTCCAAGTCGGTATAATCATCCTCCGCACGGTTCTGGTCGAGGCCGATAATCCTGAGCACACTTTCCTTTATTTCCTTCTTCGCCTGTTCGTTATTTTCCACCTCAAACGCGATGCTGTCTATCTTCTTACAATAGTCACGCATGAATTCATAGGACAGCAAAATGACAAAATACTGGTAGACAGTGTCTTTGTCCGGCACCGACGTCACATGAATGTCCTCGCTGTTGACAAAATAAAACTCTCCGTCGTTGATAGTCTGCTCCTTCCTACCGATTTTCACATGCATGGTTCCATGAATCATATAAACGATTTCCAGCTCCTTGTGCCAATGCTGCTTCGTATTGCAGCGGTAACCGGGCTTGTCCTGCATCAAAATTTTTGCGGGCAGGTTTTTTTCGTACTTGACCGACTCAAATGAATACTTCATATAAGCTTCTCCCTCCCTGATTCCCTTTTTAACACGCATTATAGCTGTATATACCCTGTGCAGCCAAAGCCCTCATATAAACGTCAGCTGCCATGACTGCCGTCTGTCTTCCCCGGCCTTCCAACCTTAAACGGCCGCCAGAAGTACTTTAATTATAACAGAAATCAATCGTCCTGTTCAACCTAAAAGACAGTTAACTGTCAAATCATTTTATATCTGCTGTGCATCTTCATAACAAAAACGAAGGCGGGGTTTCCGCCTTCGTTTTTGTTGGTATATCCGAAATAGCCGCAGTAGTTATTTGGATAGCAAATCAGTAACAGCTTTCGCCGCGTTGTCTACGTCCGATTGAGAAACAGAAATTTTGTCCGGGCTGTAGGATGTTTTGTTGTAAACGATAAGCGCCGCGTCGATGGCCGCCGTCAGCTCGTCGGAAGGAGCAGCTTCCTTCTGCGCGTCTGCAATGGCCTTATGAAGCGCCGTATAATCAACGAGGTTTTCGTTGTTTTTATAATCGTAGCGTTTGCTGGTAAACCATGCGTCATCGCTTACCGTCGCGGTCATGTTATATTTTCCGGAACCGTTTAGGAACATGACTTCCACGGATTCCTGGGTGGTCTTGAAGGTATAGGAGTGCCATCCCCCGTAACCGTCGGCAGACCCTTCGAGCGTCCCAAGGTCGGTTCTATTCGGGACAAGCTCCATGTCGAACGTCTCATCGCCGATTTTCACCTGCGGGACGTAGTATTCCGTGCCGCGCATGTCTTTAAAGTACACGGTAATTGTTTTCTCCTCACCGGGAGTAGTCGGCTCTGTCGGCTCGCTTGGCTCCGTAGGCTTTTCATCAGGCGTATAGACTGACCATTCGCCCGTTTTGCTGCCTGTTGCGGTATACATGTTGTTGTCTCCAATTGAAACCGCCTCGAGCGGGAAGGCGTTCCATACCTTGCCGGTCGCTGGGTCTACACGGTTAAATACGACTGTATCCCATTCCTGCGGAATGCTGGCCGTGAAAAGCTTGCCGCTTTCGTCGGGTTTTGCAATGATTTTCTTGTCTCCGCTCTGCGCGAAAATAACGGCGTCCGCTTGCCTAAAGTCCCAGCTTGTTTCATTTTTGAGATAAATATTCTTCTGAGGCACACCCTCAAATTCCTTGGAATCATCCTCTGTGGGGTCGAACGGTTCCTCAGAGGGGTCGGTGGCCTGTGAAGGTTCTGTCGGCTGCGACGGGTCGGTGGGCTCGGAGGGTTCCGTCGGCTGTGACGGGCCGGTAGGCTCAGAGGGCTCTGTCGGCTGCGACGGGCCGGTAGGCTCGGAGGGTTCCGTTGGCTCTTCATAGACTTGCCAGGAACCGGCGGAGCTGGAGGTTGCGACATACATGTTGTTCTCACCGATGCTGACGGCCGTTTTCGGGAAAGCATTCCAAACCTTGCCCGTTGCTGGGTCTACGCGGTTGAAAACAATTGTATCCCATTCAGCCGGAACGCTTGCCTTCCAAATTTTTCCGGATTCATCAGCCTCTGCGATGATTTTCTTGTCGCCGCTTTGTGCAAAGATAACGGCGCCGGCGTCTCCGATGTTCCAGCTCGTTTCATTTTTAAGATAAACGTTTTTCTTCGGTACACCCTCAAATTCCGCGGAATCGTCCTTTGTGGGGTCGAACGGCTCCGTCGGGTCTGTCGGGTCAGTGGGATTAGACGGGTCTGGTTCAACTCCATCAAACTTCGCCCAGTTGCCTGTCGTGCTGCCGGTTACACAGTACATATCGTTATCGCCGCGCGCCGCAACCGGTGAGAACGCGTTCCATACCTGTGTGACATCGCTCGGGTTGACACGCAGGAAGATAATGCTGCTGTAGTTATCTTGGATTGTTGCGGACCATGTTCTGGAGCCGAGATAATTGAGCGGAATCCACTCGTTTCCATCACACTGGACATAAAGCAGCGCGCCGTCATTCGTAATATCCCAGGAGGTTTGGTCCTGTAAATAAATCGTCATTGGATTGCCGGGTTCCGTCGGCTTTTCGGGGCCGTCCGGGTCATAGTCAGACCATGTGCCATAGGCTTTTTGTGTTTTCTCGCCGCCGACGATTCTAAAGATTTTATTAAAGCCCGCGAATTCCAAATCCATCGTCTGGTATGTACCGGAGCTAAAAATCAGGTTGAATTCAAGTGTGGTTTCGAGAATTTCACTGTCGGAAACCGTAATAGAATAAATGTTGTCCTTCAACAATTGCATCTTTGTGCCGGGCCATACGCCGAAGTACGCGTCGCCCCAGGTGTAGAAGTTAGCGTCCTTCCAGGATTCCGGCTTTTCAAAGTAGATAACGCCGGCTGTCGTGTGGTATTCCTCCCACCGGCCTGTCGCGCTGTCCGTGTTTTCACCGTCTGTTACCTTGTATTTCTGGTTAAAACCGTTAAACGGGATTTCGATTGTCTTACAGTCCTTGCCGTTGCTGAACACAAATGTCAGCGGGTCTACTGGCTTTGCCGGCTTATCGAGCTTTTCATCAATATGGTACGGGTTGCCCATACCGGCAAGATATTTTTGAATTTCCAGGACATCCTTGATATTCGCTATGCTGTCGCCATTCAAGTCGGCCGCCAGCAGTTGGTCTTCTGTCAGGTTATTTTTCTTTGCGGCATATTTCTGGATTTCCAGAACGTCCGCAACAGAGGCTTTCCCGTCGCCGTTTAAATCGCCGACGATGTACTGGCCCTCCGGCTTTGTCATTTCACCCGCGTAGTCGCGCAGCGTGACGGAATAAACGTTGCCGTCAACGTGTTCCATCTCCACGCCCGGGAAATCACCGACAGAAACGGCGCCCGCCGTATAAGCATAAGGGGTATCCCACGTTTCAGGAAGCTCAAAAAACACCTTTCTCGCATCATAATCCGTAAAATCCTTCTCCGGAGCTTCTCCGTAGGTTTCGTTGAGTACGTCTGCGATAAAGTCATGGATAAAGGTATTGTCTACCTTATCAGAGGAGCAGAAGTCCCAAGCCCTTGCGCCCGCCGCGTACAGCGGAACATCCGCGCCCGTATGGTTTCCCGTGGAGAAAAGCGCATCTGTCAGGTCGGAGGCCGCCGCGCCGTCCGGTACCTTCAGTCCGCCCGTTTCATGGTCGGCCGTAACGAGCAGGAGCGTGTCGGGATGCTCTTTGACATAATCGTTCGCAACGCCGATGGCCTCGTCGAATACGGCCATTTCCTTGAGCATGTTATCCATTTCGTTTTTATGCGCATAGGAATCGATATCCGAGCCTTCTATCATGGCAAAGAAGCCGTTTTCATTCGTTAAACGGTCCAATCCCGCCTTTGTCGTATCGGCAAGCCTGGGCTGGTCGTCAGCCGTGATATAAGAGGTGTGGAACGTGCCGAGTATATTTTTTCCCGGGTCTATAGAAGCTACAGAGGCCAAATCGTTTACGCGCACATAGTTGTTTGCCGCGATTGCCTCTTCCCTGTTATCGAAATAAGAGCCGCCGCCGCCAAACAGGACGTCAGCCTGTAAAAGCAGCTGCTGCGCGGCAATGGAGTTATAGGAATAACGGGCCGAAACGTGCGCCGTGAAGCCCGCCGGGGTTGCGTGCGGCAGTACCTGCGTAACGATAATACCCGCCTTCAAGCCCCTTGCCTTGGAAAACTCTACTAAATTTTCTTTCTTTGTGCCGTCGGCAAGCATACCGACCATGTTATTGTTAGTTTTAAAGCCTGTCGCAATGGCGGTCGCGGCAGCCGAGCTGTCGGTAACGCCGTCGTTTGAATATGTAGTGACCATTGTGGAATAGGGCAGCGTCTGCATTACAAGCTTGGAGCCTTTGTAAATCTCTCCGGCCTTCGCCTGCTCCGCGCCCATTCCGTCTCCAATCATCAGGATAACATTTTTCACCTTGTAATAATCGAGCGTACCGCCATACGTTGTTACGCCGGCTTCAGTGGTTTTGTCATCCGCGTCAGGCAGGAATATCTGCCCGTCCTCATAGCCTGTAATATCCTGCGTGCGCTCATCCGTCCCGTTGGAAAAATAAACGCCTGCCTTACCGTCCGGCGTCTGTGCGCAGTAAACGCCGTCCTTATCTTTAACCTTTTCTGTTACAAGCGCACCGCCGGCCGTATATGCGCTAACCTGCTCCCAGCCGAGCGTATTTCTGAAATATAATGTTCCCTCGCTTTCGGGGATGTCCTGAGCCGATGCCATTACGCCGCATACGGAAAACATAGTCGCAACGATTGCAAGGGTGAGCACCCAGGAAAACAGCTTTCCTACTTTTTTCACTCCTAAAACCTCTCCTTCTAAAATTAGGTAGGCTATTTTTTCACTTCCGCAAAACGGCAATAAAAACACCCAAATTACCGCCGCACGCCTGTTGACATTGCATCTAATAAAAAAATAGCCTATGCTTCCATTATAAATAAATCCGCCTGATTTGATATGCTTTTTTCATCTAATTTATTGTTGTTTTTTATGTTTTGACGGAAAATGGGCGGTTTTAGCCATTGTTTTTATGTCATTTTTTGTGTTGGATATGTATTTAAAACAAGCCACTTTTTCGGCCTAATAACGACTGGCCCCATAAAATGGAAAACAGCCGTCCATCCGTAAGCAAAACATGGAAGGGCGGCTGTTATTTAAGGGTATACGCCCGTTTATTTAACGGTTGAGCAGATAGACGCCTAAATTCAGGTATCCGGCGAAGGTCACCCAGAGCAGATAGGGAATCTGCAGCAGCGCCGCAGGCTTGCTGATTTTCCAAAAGGAAACAATCATCGCAATAATCAGCGCCCACAAAATAACGAGCCAGATAAACGCAAACAGGTATGACTGCATATTAAAGAAAATCAGGCTCCACACAAAATTAAAAACGAGCTGTACTGCGTAAATAATAAGGGCTTTTGTTTTGTTCCGGTCATCGGACACAAAAATCAGATAGGAGGAAATCCCCATCAGAATAAACAGGATAGTCCAGACAATCGGAAAAAGGAAGCCCGGAGGCGAAAGCGGCGGCTGGTTGAGATTTCCGTATACCTCCATGCTTCCCATGGTCAGCAGCGCGGACAGGCCGCCGATGGCGAGCGGAATCAAAAGGCATATAATGAGCGGTTTCCATTTAATCTGGTGCATCGTATCATCTCCTCCCTTTATTCTATGCCGCAAATTGGCGCGATATGTAAAAACAGGCGCACGGTATGACCGTGCGCCTGCCTGCAATTTGTTTTACTGTTCTTCTTCCCCGCCGGGGCCGTCGCGGCGCTCCCTGTCGTCGGTAAACGCCTTCGTGCTGTTTTGAGACGTCCATTGGTTGTTGCCCGCGTTCTTTTCATTCTTTTCCCAATGATATTCCTCTGAACGCGGCGTTTTTTGCTGTTTTTTCTCCTCTGGCATACAATCCTCTCCTTTGGCTTTAGTTTACCCGTTTCAAATTGCTTTATTAGCCAAAATCAAAGAAGCAAGCCTCCGTGCAGGCGAAATCATTTTACGCCGGCTTTCAGGTACAGCATTTTAAAGACGTCCTCCAGCTGCCGCTGCGTCAGCACGCGGTAATGAATCCAACCGCCGCTTCCGCAGGGATATTTATTGTCTATCAGTTCTTTCGTCTCCGGCAGGGCTTCATCATAAATTTTATCAAATTGATTGTCAGTAAGCCTCAGCATAACCGTAAAAGCGCCTTTTTCAGCAAAAATATCGCAGATATGCTTGGATTTTATAAAATATTTCATGCCCCAGCCGTAGTGCTTACCGTAAGGAAAGCGCATTTCTTTTTCCGCGCCCAATCGGTTCATCAATAAATCATCTACATTTTCAAACAGCGCCTTACTTTCTCCACAGTATTCTGTAAATTCTTCAAAAGTAGGCTGCATTTGTTTATTCAACATTCTTTCGTATATTATATTGCCCTCCGTTAGCGGCGAAAGCACTTCTTACCTCTGCGGATATGCTGCTTCCACTTGCAGCAGTCGTTTAAATGCAATATGACATGGCGCGTTGGCGGCATGAGCAATAACCCCGCCACATCCTTTCTGCCCCAAAAATCGAGAAGCCACAGCGATGCCTCCTGGTTCGTCACTCCGCCTGCTTGCTTAATCGTCTCAATCCCTTGCGGAGAAGCCTTGCGCTTCATGTCGTCCGCGGAAAGTGATTTTACAATCATGCGCGTCCTTTGCCCCACCGCATTTCGATATGCAATGAGCTCTTCCATGTTCAACCGGCGGCTCAGTTCTATAATCTCATCATCCGATAAAGCGTTCCCCGTATCAGAAATTGGCGCGTTGAGCCGTTCTTTCCATTTGCCGTCAAAGAGCTGCTCATCATTTGCAACGAGAATGCCCATCGTCAAATCCTCGATTCTTGCGATATGCCATAATGCCCACGCAATCGTTTCATCGTTTGGGGTTGGCATAATACTGTATTCGTAAGGCGCAAGGTCGTTCAGCAGATTATCGACTTCATTTTCTTCAGTCCCCGTTATTGATGACATATGCAGCCCGGAGTGTATTTCAAGAAACATCCGCTTTGCTTCCTCCAGCTTGTCCGGCTTGCGAATGATATCGTTTAATTCCTTGTGCAGTTCACTCAGCCCATCACCAAAATATTTCATTTTATCAAGCCCTCCCTGTTGGTTTTTTATTATCTCAATTATCCTACGGGGAGCACCGGCTGGCAGACAGGGCAAAAATAAATATTCCCACCCAGATAGCTCTGCCGTACAATTTCCGAGCCGCAGACAGGGCAAGGCCGGCGCAAGGTGTTTTTAGACAAAACCGTGCGGTAGCCGCCGGGGTTCCCGTACAGGTCCTTCTCCGTGTCCCTGCCGCCCTTATCCGTCATTTCTTTCAGGGTATCCTTCACACTGTGAAATAGGTTTTCCCTGTGGCTGTCTGAAAGCAGTGTAAGCTTTGTTTTCGGGTGGAGGCGCGCGCGGAACAGGATGTCCTGCAGACAGCCGTTTCCAAGCCCGGGTATCCGCTGCTCTGTCGCCAAAAACGCTTTGACGCTCAACGACGGCTTTACTTCGGAGAAAAGCCCATCAAAATACGCATCGTCGAACGTGTCTTCAAGCGGGGTGGGCTTTTCAAACGCCACATGGTAATAAAAATTATCGTTCGTCCCATCTTTAAAAGCCCAGATTCCTCCGTACATCTGAACCGTACAGACGAGCGAGGAGCCGTCGTCAAACGCAAGCAAAAGCTGGCGCTTCTGTGGCAGCCTGCCCTCCGGAGAAACAAAGCGGATATTGGCGCCGTCGCCAAACAGCAGCCTTTTATTTCCCAGCGTTACCTCTACCTGCCCCGCCGCGGCATGCGCGCCGGTGACGGTTTCTCCTTCGAGCAAGGCCGGGTAATCCATGGGGTCGCCCAAATAGAAGGCAAAGCCGTGCGGCGACTCGTTGGCGCGAGCCCTTACAATTTGCTTTCCCTTGATTATTTCATTCATTTGGGCTGCTATGGTGTGGCTTTCCGGCAGTTCCAGCATGTGATTCCCTCCTGCTTTTTTATTTCAGGGCGATGTATATGGATACTTCCTGTGTTTTTCCGTCTGGCGATGAGGTATATTGCTCAAAATCACCCGTGTACGACCGGTCAAGCTCCATGCTCCATATTTCTTCCCAGGCCTTTGCCACCGCGGCTACACCATCGCCCTGCACAGCAAACACGGCGTATTTTCCCGCGGGCACGGTTTTTACCGTCATCTGCTGCGGCAGGTTATCTGCAGCCTGCACCCTGCATCCGACCGTAATATCGTATTGCGCGCGAAAATCGCTTTCATAGTCCGAATACAGGCCGTATACATCCGCCCCCATACAACCAGGAACCGCCTGCGGCCCGCCCTGCGCAAAAAAGCTGTTCCAGAGAGAGCCGATTATACTGCCCATCTCCGGGTCGAGATTGCTCGTGCGTGCGCTTAAGCCCGCGATTTTCATTTCTGGTAAGTTTACTGTTTTATAATTCATTATTTCCGCCTGCTTTCCATTTTTCTTTATTTTACAATGGATAACATGACGGCAGCCTGTCATATTTCGTAATTTGCAAGCGCTTTTTTAAGCCGCTGCTTCATTTCGGTGCGTATTCGTTCCGGTCCAAGCACCTCAAGCCCCGGACCGAAGGTCATCAGGTAATGGTAAAGCCATTCGTCCTCTGGCATTGTAATCTGCACGAGGAAAGAGCCGTCCGGCATTAGCCGACGATGGGCTGACGCGAATTCGTCATAGATACGAAAGGAAAGCTCCGGCGCGATTTTTGCCTGAACCTCTACATGGCTGCGTGTAGGGTATGTATTTTGACGGCTTTTTTCCTTTGGTAAAACCGGCGCGCTGCGCTCAAAGCGCTCTTCCTCCAGGGTAAGGCAGTCCATCCTGCTGAGCTTAAAGTACCGGGTGTCCTCCCGCATTCGGCACCAGGCGTACAAATACCAGTCATATCCACGAAAAACAAGGCGCAGGGGCTCCGCCTGCCGATGGGTGGTTTTCCCGTCTGAGGCACAGTAGTCGAAGGATATTACCGCCCGCGAGAAAATAGCTTCCTTGAGCAGCGCAAGGCTTTTGCTTATCCTGTCCGACGAGTCCCAAGAGGAAAAATCAATTTCAATCCAGTCGTATGGCCGGCCGCCGAACAGGGCGGAAAGCTTTTCGAGAACCTGTCCCGTCTGGCCGGGCTGGAGCGCGTTCATCCCATGCAGCGCCGAAAGGATGCTGCTTTGCTCTTCCTCCGACAAAACAGATTTATTTAAAATAAAATTGTCCGTCAAACGAATCCCGCCGCCCTTGCCGCGGCTTGCGAAAATGGGTATGCCCGCCTGGGAAAGCGTTTCAATGTCGCGGTATATCGTGCGCACCGAAACCTCGAACCTGTCCGCAAGTTCCTGCGCCGTTATGCATTTTTTATCGAGTAGTAGATAGACGATTTCAAATAAGCGGCTGATTTGCATCCTGTTCACCTCAAACATAAGTATAGCATACCACCGTGACGCGGGACAGCCCTATTTAACCTATATAGAAATAAAAAGGAAAACAGCCGTTTAATTTATCGCTGTTTTCCCACATGCCCCATTAATTGCCGTAGGCACTATATTTTGTTTTTTAGAATTTCCCGCCGGATATAGGAGAAGGTTGTTTCTTCCCCCTCATCCTTGAGCATTTTGAGCATTTGCTCGAGCAAAGCACGCGTTTTCGGATGCAAAAGGTAATGGTCCCGCGAATTCATATAATAATCGTATGGGTCGCTGTCCCGGTATGCTTCCCTTCGGTATGTCTTGCTCGCGGCCATACGGTCACAGAACATTTCAACCACATATTTTACCGGCATTTCCATCCCTGTCAGCGCATGGTCGCCCGTCGGCGAATAATCGAGCCAATATTCAAGATGATGCTTGTTACGTCCCTTATGGTGCAGCCACGCGCTGCTGTAGCCCTTTTCCTTCCGTTCTATTTCATTCGGGCTGCGGTTGCCCTGAAAATACTTCGCCCCCACCAAAAACTCCACGGGTGAATATTTAGACAAATCGTGCATCATCCCCTGCCGGTATAAGCCTACCCGAAAGCAATGCCGCATGACAAGCCGCTTATGATGATTGATCGTTTGCAGATGTGCAAGCCATTTAATCATGCTGTTTATCCCATCCCTTCCATCTAAATAAGTATAGCACAGACCGGTCGATTGTCCAGAGGAAAAAACTTGTGACGTCACGTTTTAAATAGAACCGCCCCTGCCTCAAATCAAAAGGCAGGGGCGGTTCGGTCAAAGCGAATCAATCGATTGCGTTACATCAGAAAGCGTCACAAACGGTCCAATAATTTGCGTCTTTTCCGTCTTCCGTAGCAACAATTCCGATTATCCCGGCATTGTCCGGACTGCACGCGACATCGGGACGATAGTGAATTTTGGGGTCGTAGAGTAATTCCAGCTTCTTTTCCTTAAAGTTGGGGCCCGACGCTGTAACCGTTACATTGAACGTACCAAACAAGCCCAGCGTTTGAAGCATAACCATCGGATTGTCGGAGGTTATTTCCCCCATCCAATCGCTTGTTGTGTGCTCCAATTTGATTTCCATTTGGTCACGACATTAGGGGTATTATTCTGGCCGGAAATATATCCCCAAAACTGCGCGCCCCTCCCGGATAAAAATCTTTTGGAGCATTACATTTTTCCATATTATTTTCTACTTTCTATATATACAGACGGGCTTATAGATTATGAGAACCCGCAGAAGCATTGCAGTTATGGTAAACGTATAAAAAATAAAAAGAGGATGCTTAATAGCATCCTCTTGCAAAAACAATTCATTTTAACCGCGAATCGCGCGTCTTCTGCTTTTGCTGTGCAGAAAAATAAACAGCGCGGAAAGGAGGGCAAGTATTGCAGCCGCTAAGAAAAAGGAATTTAAAAACGACGTAACACACGTATAATAAAGGCTGAACAGCGCCTGCGAGCGCAGCGCCAGCTTATCGATTTTATCGATTAAATAAATTAAGACAGGAACCGCAACCGTCATCAAAAAGGCTCCAATCAGGGAATAGGAAAGATAGCGGTGGGCCCTGTGCTTCCAC
>UQHH01000063.1 GCA_900540865.1 uncultured Oscillospiraceae bacterium | reverse complement strand
GAAATTGCGATTCGAGGCTGGCTGATTCCTACATTAGGGATACGCTATAACCCCCTCGCCGCTGTGCTGCTTACCGGCGGGGTGTTTGGAATCCTTCATTTATTAGGTAATGGCGCAACAATTCTATCGTTCATAAATTTAACGCTTTCAGGCTTTTTCTTTGCGATGTATGCAATAAACGCAGGCAATATATGGGGAGTTTGCGGGCTGCATTTGAGCTGGAACCTCGCACAAGGAAATATATTCGGCTTAAACATAAGTGGAGAGCAAAGCGTAAGCAGCTCACTTTTTATCTCAAATAATACAGGTGCGGACCTACTGACGGGTGGAAACTTTGGCCCAGAGGGTGGAATCATCACTACATCGTTTTTAATTTGTGCTATCGCGCTTATAGGTCTTAATATGTATAGAAAACACCGAGCAATGCTTCGCAGCAGCAATTAGCCTTTTCACTTTTTATGCAAGATTTGTTCCAGTAGAAAAGACCGCAAAGCCGCATGATAACTGGGCTTTGCGGTCTTTTTATACCCTGTTTCCCGGAGCGGTGGAGCTTTCCGCGATTTTGTATTCTACACTGTCACCGCGGTCAGGCAATCCAGCCGCTTTCCAAATTTATTTCGATTCCATTGCCGTAAAGCAACGGTTATTCATAATCAGAATGCTCAATCGCTTATAAATTCAATATCAATATCTCCGTTGTTATTAGATACCGTCAGCTTTTTCTCTCCGCTCTCTTTGCTTGCCGGCAGATTGCTTTTGCCCTTCTTTATATTGCACGAAATAGCGTAATCATCATAGCTTCCGATAATCGTACCCGATATATCTCCGTTTTTTGAATCAAGTTCAATTGCCTTTTCAACCTTCAGCTTATCAAATACAATGTTTCCCCCGTGAGAGGAAAGCGACAATCCGCCGGCGACGGTTAACGCGGAAAGTGAAATATCTTCATTTGTAGTAGACAGTATTAGCTCTTTCAAAAGTGCGTCCGGCAGCTGCAGCAATATTTTCCGGGTACTGGCAGCGGATTTCCCACCTATATAATCCGTCCATTTTTTATCACTTTCAGCGGTCATTGTCAGCGTGCGGTTATCTGAAACAGAAATATTGTAATACTCCTTGCTGTTTTCAAAATAATCGATGTGGATTTGGTTATCAGGGGATGGCATAACCTCAATTTGCCTGTCCCTGACGTCAATACAAACCTTCGTAACTTCTTTTGCCTCTGCTGAGTAGCTTTTCTTTGCAAATGCCTCATTACTATTTGTGCAGCCATTTAAACAGGCGGCGCCTAAAACAAGGCAAATCAATAATGCAATGATTCTTTTCATAGGCTGGTTTCCTCCAAAAATTAAAAAATTTTTAAAACAGTACCGTTTCTTGCATGGCTGTTGATTTTCTCAACAGTCCATGGTATCATCATCATAAACCTTTGTGTAACACAAAAGTCAAGAGGTGGGAGCGCAAAAATGAAAAAATTTTTTTCAGTAGGTGCGGCTGCAAAAGCCGCTTATATAACAAGCGAAACTTTGCGCCATTATGACCGTATCGGACTGGTAAAACCAAGTAAAAAAGATGACGGTACAAACTATCGCTATTACTCAGAAGAGGATCTTGTGCGAATCAATACTGTTCGTGCTTTACAGCAGATGGATTTACCCTTGCAAAAAATTAAAGAAGTATTAAATTTTGATGAGCTTGAAAAAATCATTGCCTTTTTAACGGACGCGGAAAAAAAGGCTGATGAAAAAATTGCTTCCCTGCAATACAGCAAGGCAAAAATACAACTGGCAAAATCGAATTATGAAAACCATCTGCGAACGCAAAACCATACGAAAGACATAACAGTCAAGCATTTTCCCAAACGTGTTATTATGCTTTCTGATACGCTTGAAATCCCAACGCTCGATAACCTATGGAGTTATTTGAGCCATTTCTATGACCAGCTTGAGCCATTACAGAAAGAGAGGTTCACATTTGAGGATTCAGCAGGTATTTATACAGAAAATGGATTGTCAAGATTGTTTGCCGTTTGTAAACGGTATGAAGCGGTAGATAAACTGAAAATATTACCTGAAGGAAATTATTTGTGTGTAGATTGCGCCGAAGAAAATAGAGAGAATAAAATGAATGAATTGCGGCGGATAGCAGTTGATGAACATCATACACAGCCCCAATTCACTATACAGCAAATTGTTGTATCTGGTATTTTACAATGGAGCTATCAAATGCAAATTTATCTGGGAGAGTGATATAGCCTTTGCTGCTTGAAAAAGCTAACCAAGTAAAAAAACCTTCTGTAAAACAGAAGACTTTTTCTATACTCGACAATTTAGAAAGATGTGGTAGAATAAAAAGAACGCTTTTAAAATAAGGAGTAACCCGTATGATTCTTTTGGATAAACCGTTTTTATCGGATGAAATGAAGCAGTACATAATAGAAACACAGGCGCATGTACTGAGAAATGAATTCTCAGCGGCACAGGGACTGCCGGCCGGCTGCTACCGCAGCGGCGCGCAATGTGCCGCCGCTTACCAAGCGGGTGAACGTATCTATACAAATTCAGAAAACGCGCTCGACTGGCTGTACCAAAATATAAAGGATGAAGAACTCCTGCGCGTATTAACCCTCATGAAGGACAAAGCGGCGTTGCGCAGGGCGCTATTACCGCTTTACCCTGGCTTTTTCTTTCTGGAGGTGCCCGCTGATAGGCTCAGCCAGCTTGATTTTTCATCACTGAAAACACCGTTCGTTCTAAAGCCGTCTGTCGGCTTTTTCAGCGAGGGCGTTTACACGGTTGAAAAGAGGGAGGACTGGGAACACGCGCTCTCAGATATTGAGCGGAAGGCGAAAGAATGGAGCAGGCAATATCCCGGCAGCGTGGTAGGAAACGCCGTGTTTATTCTGGAGCAGTATATTACCGGAGAGGAATACGCGCTCGACGCCTATTACGACGAAAACGGCCGCGCTGTCCTTTTGAATATCATGAAGCACGATTTCGCCTCCTCCTCCGACGTGAGCGACCGCCTTTATTATACCGGAAAGGAAATCATAGAAAAAAACCTTACCCGGTTTACGGAATATCTCAACCAGGCAAACCGTTTCATGCAGGTGAAAAACTTCCCCATGCATGTTGAAATCAGGGTAGAAGATGGTGAAATCTGTCCGATTGAATTCAATCCTATGCGTTTTGCGGGACTGTGTACCACCGACATCTCGCATTTTGCGTACGGCTTTTATAGCTACGATTATTATTTGAATAATATCAAACCGGACTGGAACGCGCTGCTGCGAGGAAAGGAAGGAAAGCTTTACACGCTCATTCTGCTCAACACCACGGAAAAGACGAAGAATGCCCGGGGATTTGATTATGGCAGGCTCTGTCAGAAATTCGAACGGGTACTCTGCCTGCGAAAGACGGACCACCGCCAGTTCCCGGCGTTCGGTTTCCTATTTACGGAAACAAGGATTGAAAACAGGAAAGAACTCGATGATATTATGGCGAGCGATTTAACCGAATTTACTTTTTAATACATAGCCGGGCGGAACCTGGCGTTTTGAACGTAAAAGAGCGCGTCAAAAGACGCGCTCTTTTTAAGGCCGAAAAAGCCGTCCCTGCTCGACGTCCCTTTCCCGGAAGGCTCTTTGAATCGTATTCCAGACATGCTTTTTGTCTCCGCTCCATTTTGGCGCTATAAGCAGCTTTTTAGGCCCGTCACCGGTCAGGCGGTGTATTACCATGTCCCTGGGCAGCAGCTCGATGCATTCGCATAATATACCGGCGTATTCATCTAGCTCCATTGTTTCAAATAAGCCCCTTTCATAATCCTTTGCGAGATCGGTGCCGCTTAGTACGTGGAGCAGCTGCAGCTTGATACCTTTCGCGCCGCTTTTGCCTACATATGAAACGGTTTCCAGCATCTGCGCCCGTGTTTCACGCGGGAGGCCCAATATAACATGGACTACGGGCTCGGCGCCGACGGAAAGCAGGCTGCTTACCGCTTCGCCGTAGCATGGCAAAGCGTACCCGCGGCGGATATAGCGCGCCGTTTCCTCATGAATCGTCTGAAGGCCCAGCTCCACAAAAACGGGTTTTATACGGCAAAGCCGTTCAATCAGGCGCAGTACACCGGCGGGAAGACAGTCAGGCCTTGTTGCTATCGAAAGGGCCGCAACCTGCGGATGGTTAACAGAGGCGGTAAAAATCTCCTCTAAATAGGAAATATCTGCATAAGTATTCGTAAATGACTGAAAATAAGCTATATAGGACTGTGCGGGGGTTTTCTTCCGGATTCTCTGCTTTGCCCAATCGATTTGCATCGTTACAGGCAAATTAGAGGAGGCCGCAAATTCTCCCGAGCCGCCGGCGCTGCAAAATATACATCCGCGCTTCCCCTTTGTCCCGTCGCGGTTCGGACATGTGACGTTTGCGCTTAACGCAAGCTTATACACCTTGCAGCCAAACCGGCTTTTCAAGTATTTATCGAGCGAACAGTAATACAAATCAGGCTAGCCTCCTTCACTATTTCTTTATTTGGTTTACAAAGCTGTAATGTCAGCAGAAATTGACATTACATGCACGATGTGGTAAACTAATACGAAAAAGAGCATAGGAATTTCCGCTTTTCAATCGTGATATATTTTTTGATTTCATTCGAATTTTACAGGATTTAATGTTTAAAATCAAGGAGAGCAATATAAAATGAAAATCATTCCTTTTTCTCCGCCCGATATTACCGATTTGGAGATTGACGAGGTCGTCGATACACTGAAATCCGGATGGATTACCACTGGAAAACGCACCAAGCTTTTTGAGAAGCAAATCGCGGATTATATCGGCACTTCAAGAGCCGTAACCTTCAGCTCCTGTACATCGGCGCTTGAGCTGACCCTGCGTCTTTTGGGCATTGGGGAAGGGGACGAGGTAATTACCACGGCGTATACCTATACAGCTACGGCGTCGGTAATCCACCATGTAGGCGCAAAAATCGTTTTGGTAGATACGGCGCCCGGCTCTTTCCTGATTGACCCGCAAAAGGTCGCCGACGCGGTTACCGAGCGTACGAAGGCTGTGATTCCGGTCAACGTCGCGGGGAAAATGTGCGATTTTGACGCCGTTTTTGAGGCGGTTGAAAGCAAAAAGCATCTGTTCAGGCCACAAAGCGACTTGCAGAAGGTTTTTGGCCGCGTTATCGTAATTGCCGACTCCGCGCACGGCTTCGGCGCAAAGTCGAAAGGGCTCAACAGCGGCCAGGCGGCCGATTTTACCGCCTTTTCTTTTCATGCAGTAAAAAACCTGACGACGGGCGAGGGCGGAGCCGTAACCTGGAGGGACAGGGAAGGGTTAGATAACGACGAGCTTGCGCGCCTTTTTACAATTTTTTCCCTGCATGGGCAGTCGAAAGACGCGCTTTCCAAGACGCAGCTTGGCTCTTGGGAATATGATATACTCTATCCCGCCTATAAATGCAATATGACCGATATACAGGCTGCAATCGGCCTGAAGCAATTAGAGCGGTACCAAGAGCTTCTGCAAATCAGGAGAAACGTCATCGAGCGGTACGACGCGGCATTTTTGCCTTTGGGTCTAAAGCCGCTTGTGCACTTTGGAAAAGATTTTGCTTCAAGCGGCCATCTTTACCTGCTGCGTATTCCTGGGTACGATGAGGAAAAGCGCAATGCGCTGATTATGAAAATGGCAGAAAAGGGCATTGCGACGAATGTTCATTATAAGCCGCTTCCCATGCTTACAGCATATAAAAACCTTGGCTTTCGCATGGAGGACTATCCAAACGCTTTCGCGCAGTATCAAACTGAGATTTCTCTTCCGCTGCATACTAAGCTTACAAATGAAGACATCGATTATGTTATCGACTGTTTAATAAAAGCAATCAAATAATCTCGTCCAGGGCAATAAATTTACTTTATTGCCCCTGTTTTTATTCGCGGTTTTTATTAACTGTGAATTTTCAGAGGTGAAGCTCATTGCGCGTTCTTTTTATCTCCAGCTTTTTTTCTAAAACCGGCGAACATTCATTTATGTGCACCGATTTAGCGGAAGCCCTTTCACGGCGCGGCCATCATGTTACAGTAGTTACCACGGAAAATGGGCAAATGGATGGCCTTTACGCGATTGAACAGGAAAATAGTTACTCCGTCTGCCGTGTCAAATCTGGAAAAATAGATGAAGGCGGGCTGCCGCTGCGCGCCTTTGCCAATGTACGTTTGAATAATAAGATTGCAAAAGCGGTAAAAGAGGCGTTCCCAAAAGAGCGGTTCGATTTGATTTATTATGAAGCGCCGCCGGTGACGGTATCGAATGCGCTGCTGCAATTAAAAAAATACTACGGGGCGCGTCTTTATGTATTTGTGCGGGAATTTTTCCCTCAAAGCGCCAGCGACATCGGGCTGCTGCCAGGAAAATCGCTCGCCTACCGATATTTTTTAAAAGAACAGAAAAAGCTTTTTACCGCGGCAGACACGCTCGGCCTTTCTTCTGAAGGAGCAAAGCGTTTTTTGTCCGTCACATACAGCTTTCTGAACCGCGCGAATATGGAGGTTTTCCCCTTTACAAAGGCTATAGAAACAACCGCGAACGCGGCGCCGGCCCTGCGCGCAGAGTACGGTATTCCAAAAGACGCGGCCGTTTTCTTTTTTGCGAGTTCCGCCGGAAAGCGGCAGGACGCAAAATTTATCTGTGATGCGCTTGAAAAGCTTTCTGGCCTTGAGGACTCCTATTTTGTTTTTTCAGGCCATGGGAGCAAATCGAAATACATTTCCTCCCGTTTGCAATCCTGTAAAAATGTTGTCGTTGCGGACAAAATGTCCCGCGCTGAAATCGAACAATTTACTGCTGAAAGCGACGTGGGCGTAATTACGCTCGATTATAGATTACACGCGCCCTACGGACAGGAAATTGCCGTTACTTATATGGAAAACCAGCTTCCTGTCCTCGCGGCGACTGACCCCACTACCGATTTCCGCAATTTTTTGCAGGAAAACAAGTGCGGGCTTTGGTGCGCGTCAAACGATATTATTTCTTTCTGCAATTATATTATAGCATTGTCACATGATAAACAGCTGCGTAAAGCTTTGGGGATAAACGCTTTTAAATACGCACAGAAACAGCTGGACATATCTGTGTCCGTTAGGCTGCTCGAAGGTAGTAATTCAGTTAATCAATAAAAATCGGGCCGCACACAGGGTAGGCCGGCAATGCCGGTTGTGGCAAGGCCCCGGGTATGCCCTGCATACACCGATTGGGGGAGTAAACATGTTGCTAAAACGGGCGACGGCATTATTTTTGATGTTTCTTTTTGCGTGTTCCGTCCTGTTTTCCGGTCAGGTATTTGCGGCCGGAGAGGAAACCGAAACGATCCGTGTTGGTTTTCCCATACAAAAAGGAATCAGTGAAATTGACGAGAACGGGAATTATACCGGATATAATTACGAATATTTAGAAGAAATTGCGCAGTATACCGGCTGGGACTACGAATTTGTTCAGCTTGAAGGAGACATCAACGATGTTCTGATACAAATGTTTGAGATGCTTGAAAATGGAGAGCTCGACTTAATGGGCAATATGGCCTACAGTGAGGAGCTGGCGAAAGTTTACGATTTCGCCGGACAAAGCTATGGGACGGCATATACGGTGCTCAGCGTGCTCTATGAGAATACGTCGCTGAGCCAGGACAATTACCAGGATATGCAGGGCATCCGGGTCGCTATCATCAAGGGAGCAAAAACGCGGAAAGCGGAGCTCGACCAATTCTGCGCGGTCAATCAGATTGAATATACTCCTGTCTACTGCGAATCGGCAGAGGAAATGCTCAATACGCTCAAAAGCGGAAAAGCGGACGCGATGCTGCACGTTGACCTGGATTATTTCGAGGGGATGCGCACCATAGCGAAATTTTCACCGAGATCCTTTTATTTTGCAACGACAAAGGGAAACGGGAATATTGTCCGTAAGCTCGATTCCGCAATTCTCAGCATAAATCAGGCGGACCCTTATTTTTCTACTGATTTATATGAAACATATTTCAACGCGCAGGAGAAAAAGATATTTTTGTCCGACCGGGAAAAATTATATATTGAGAATGCGGGTAAGCTTCGGGTTGGAATCCTGACAGACAACGCGCCGTTCCAATACGCAGACAAAAAGACCGGCGAGCTCAAGGGGATTGCGCCGGATTTATTGGCGTATATATCTGAAAAAACAGGGCTTCAGTTCCAGTTAATCCATGTTTCTTCCCCAGAAGAGCTTAGGGAGCTTACGCAGGCAGGTTCCATCGACATTGTGGCTACGATGGAATACGACTACAAGCTTGCTAGGCAGATGAATGTTTCCTTAAGTAAAACCTACGCTTCGGCCCAGTACGTCATGCTTCAGAAGGAAAGCGCTGAAAAACCTGGCGGCAGAAGGCTCGCTCTGCGTAAAGACTATAATTACGATGGGGAATATTTAGGCCAGGTGGTCCGTTTTGACAGTACTGAGCAATGTATCGACGCCGTCAATAACGGGGATGCCGACTATACATACGCCAACAGCTATACGGTTCAATACTTCTTGAACGACCCCAAATACAGTAATCTCAAGCTGATTCCGCAGACCTATTCTCCTTTTGAGGCCTGCATTGGTATCGTGCGGCCAAATAATAAAAGTCTGCTTAATATTATGAATAAAATTCTATTGGGAATCCCGGAGGAAGAGCTTCAGGCAATCGTTTACCAGAATACGACGTACCGCCAGGAATTCACCCTTATGAGCCTGATTGAGGCGTATCCGGTGGAATCTATGTTTATCGTTGTGGTGCTCGCTGGCCTTATTATCGGCTGCCTTCTGTTGATTTTACGTTCCAGGACCAAGCTCAACCGAAAAATCGCGATGGATATTAAAAAGCATTATCAGCTTTACGAGCTTTCTAATGAACACTTTTTTGAATATGATTTGAATAACGACAGCCTGTTTCTTTCCCTGCGCAAAGACGGTTCTGCCGGGGACAGAGAGCCCAATGTTACGATAGCAAAGTATAAAAAAACCATGCGCGCTGAAAATAAGCTTTCGGCAGAACAGAAAAAGAAGTTCCTCGATATTATCACCACCGGCAAAAACGGGATTGAGGATATGAACCTGCATATGCCCGACGATACTTACCGCTGGATGCGCATCACATACCGGCAAATAACGGACGATTCGGGAAAGCTCGTATATGTCATTGGAAAGCTGACCGATATTGATGAGGAATACAAAGAAAAAAACAGCCTTATCGAAATGGCGCAGAGGGACGGCTTAACAAATGTGTATAACCGCTCGACCTGCAAGAAAATGATTACGCAGGAGTTGGGCAAACTTCAGCCCGGGCAGGAATCCGCGCTGCTGATTCTTGATATTGATAATTTTAAGTCAGTCAATGATGAATTCGGCCATTACGGGGGAGACATTGTGCTGAAAGAAGCCGCAAAGCTTCTGCCGTCTGTATTCGGCCAGATTAATATTGTAGGGCGGTTAGGCGGCGACGAATTTACCGTTTATGTAAAAGACGCCGGGGACAGGGCTTTGCTGGAGCAAAACTGCGACCTGCTCTGCGCGCAAATGCGTCAAATCAGGCTGCCTGGAAGCACAAAGAGCTTTACTGTGAGCGTTGGCGTCGCGATTGCGGCTTCGGGCGCCACTTATAACGAGCTTTATAAGAACGCAGACAAGGCGCTTTATAAAGCAAAAGAAAACGGGCGCGACGGCTACTGCATTACACAAGGCGGTTAAACGGGGTATTAATATGAACAAGAGCAGCGGCAAAAAGCGTAATATGAAAAATAAGCTTTTGGTTTTGGGCGGCGTTATGGTAATTGCAATCGGAACCATTTACCTTCTCGGCGTTTACGTACAGAACCTCAATAACGCATATCTTGATAAAACAAATAATTTTATAAAAGAAGAATTGAACCATATTTCTATGACGGTCAATGAGCGGACCGACAATATCATGCAGAAGCTCAAGGTGCTTTCTTATACTTGTTCCATTATGGACGGGCGGGAGCCTATCCTCGAATACCTTCGTACTGTCTGCAGCAGGGACGACTTCGCGCGGATAGCCTATGTCGAACTGTCCGGAGCGGGAGCTACGACAGACGGCCTATCTGTCGACTTTTCAGACAAGGCATATTTCAAAAGGGCGGCCAAAGGGGAAAACAGTGTATATTATGAGCGGGAATCGCCTATCGATCAGGAGGAATGGTTCGTTTATTCCGCCCCTGTAGTAATTAACGGTAAAATTTCCGCAGTACTCATTGCACACAACAGCACCGACAAGGTCAGGCGCATCCTGAACAGCGAAAAACTTGAGGACGGCGGCTCGATTCAGATAATCAATACAAGCGGTAAAATCGTTATAAATGACAATACAAATGATGACAACGCCCCGTCAGGCAATCTTTTTACTGTGCTGCAGAAAAGCGGCGAGGCAAGCGACGGCTTTTCATTGAACGCCATGAAGGAGGACATCTCCTCCGGCAGCTCGGGCTTGCTTTATTATAACGGGAAGCAAGGGGCAAATACCGTCATATCTTATGTACCGCTCAGCGTAAAAGACTGGTATCTGATTACCATAATGCGTGCGGATATTACGCCGGACAGCACAGGAATGTATGTGAACGTTACAATATTGGTTACAGTGCTGATTACCATCGTATTTTTGGGGCTGTTCCTGTTTATCATCTGGAATAACCGGCGAAATCAAAAGGAGCTGGAGCATATCGCGTATGTCGACCCGGTAACACAGGGAATGAGCTGGGCAAAATTCCAGGCCGTAGCGCAGCGCGATATTCAATCCGCCCCACCGAAAACTTATATTTTAATATCCCTCGATATTTATAAATTCAAGCTAATCAATGAATCCTTTGGAAGCGGTGAAGGAAACAAAACGTTAAAATATGTGAGCGATACCATTACAAAGCACCTGTTAAATGGGGAATATATCTGCCGTGTTTCAAGCGATGTCTTTAATCTGCTGATTTATAATATACCGGAGGCCGAAATCAAAAAGCATCTTTCGGAAATCGCTACCGAGCTCAATTCTTATAATGAACACGCCGTATACAAATACTATCTTCAAATCACCTCGGGCATTTATGTAATTGACGACCCGTCGCTCGATTTGATTACGATGCAGGACCGTGCGAATATGGCGCGTAAGGTCGCAAAAAGGTCGGTTTCCTACGAGCCGTCCAACTATTGTTTTTATAAGGACACGGAGCGTAAGCGGCTGAGCAGGGAACGCGATATGGATAATCGGATGCTGACCGCACTGGAAAACCATGAGTTCGAGGTGTATCTTCAGCCGAAAATCGACCTGCATTCCGGCCGGATTGCAGGAGCGGAAGCACTTGTCCGGTGGAACGACCCGCAGCGCGGGCTTATACCGCCCAATCTTTTTATCCCGTTTTTTGAAAGGAACGGATTTATTACGAAGATTGACTTATTTGTTTTTGAAGAAGTCTGCAGGCTTCAGCGCAAATGGAACGACGAAGGAAAAACGCCGATTCCCATTTCCACGAACCTTTCTCAAATTCATTTGAGAAACCCGGAATTTCTTACAGAGTTCGAGAAAATTTATAAAAAATACAACATACCCGCGTCGCTTTTGGAAATGGAAATTACGGAATCAGTCG
>UQHH01000062.1 GCA_900540865.1 uncultured Oscillospiraceae bacterium | reverse complement strand
CCGGGCATCCAAACATAAAAGCTTTTAATTTTTCATTTTGACGATTTCAGCAGCAATTAATCATATACGGGAAGTTGCCCGGCTGTATAAAAGTAAAAGTCCTGAAACCTAAAACAGGTTTCAGGACTTTCTATTTTGGAGGCGACACCCAGATTTGAACTGGGGAATCAGGGTTTTGCAGACCCATGCCTTACCACTTGGCTATGTCGCCGGATAAAAACGGCGCTTAATCAATATTAAGCGCCTTGCTGGAGCGGATGACGAGGCTCGAACTCGCTACCTCCACCTTGGCAAGGTGGCGCTCTACCAGATGAGCTACATCCGCAAAAAATATGGTGCCTTCGGACGGAATCGAACCATCGACACGAGGATTTTCAGTCCTCTGCTCTACCGACTGAGCTACAAAGGCAAATTGGCGACCCGGAACGGGCTCGAACCGTCGACCTCTAGCGTGACAGGCTAGCGTTCTAACCAACTGAACTACCGGGCCATTACCTGGTGGGAACAACAGGGCTCGAACCTGTGACCCTCTGCTTGTAAGGCAGATGCTCTCCCAGCTGAGCTATGCTCCCTTAAACCTCTTCGCGGTGACCTTTTCGTCATCAGCGACGGTTAATATAATACTATATCGGGGAGCGAATGTCAATACAAAATTTGAATTTTTTTTATTTTTTAGATTCGATGATTTCCTCGAGCTGTTTCTTGGTAAAACGGTAGTTTTTGTTGCAGAAATGACAGTTCGCCACTGCGTAGCCTTTTTCGTCGGCAAGGCTTCTGATTTCATCGTCAGATAATAAACGGATGGACTCTTCTATTTTTGTTCTGGCGCATGTGCATACATAATCAATGGGAAATTCGTCCAGCACCTCGACCTCAAAACCGTCGAGCGCCGTTTTACAAATATCAAGCGCGCTTAAGCCTTTGGCAAGCATCGTCGTAACAGGCTCAAGCTTTGAGACATTCCTTTCCAGGCGGTCGAGTGCTTCCTCCCCGGCCGCCGGAAGCAGCTGGATGAGCAGGCCGCCCGCAAGCAGAACCTCACCGTCCTCCTTGTCGAGCAGGACGCCAAGCGCGCAAACAGTCGGTATTTGTTCGCTCTGCGCATAATAGCTGGTGATATCCTCCGCGATTTCTCCGCTTACAAGCTGCGTCTGTCCGAGATAGGGCTCGCCGCTGCCGTAGTCGCGCATGACGTTCAGGATACCGTCCTTGCCGACCGCCGCCGCAACGTTGAGCTTGCCGTTTGCGTAATGCTCCGTCTCACAGGCGGGGTTTTCCACATAGCCGCGGCAGTTGCCCTTGCTGTCTGATACGGCAATGACAGCGCCTAACGGGCCGCCGCCGTTTATACGCAGCGTGATAGAGGCGTTTTTCTGCTTGAGCTGCGCGCCCATTACGGAAGCCGCCGTAACGAGCCTGCCGAGCGCCGCTGTCGCGACAGGGCTCGTATGATGCAGCTTTTTTGCCGTGTGGACGATATTGGAAGAATCGATGGCCGAGGCCATAACGCTTCCGTCAGACGTAATACATCTTATGATTTTATCCATGAAAGTATTCCTGCCTTTTTCTATTCTATACTGTTTTCATTCATTTATGAGCGCTTGCGCGCAACATAAACGTTGCGCTGCGACTCCTCCTTCGGCGCGTCGAACGTAAGCTCGCCATAAACGGAAATAAATTCAAAGCCCGCCGCCTCGAGCATTGCGCAAAGCTCCGCATGCGGATAAGCGCGCTCGGAAAAACTTTCCCCGCTGCGCCGGTAAAGCGCGCCGTCGCGCTCAAAAAAATCGAGCGTGATATGTACGGTGTCCCGGTCGCGGTCGGGCGTGTTCTGCCAGACACAGTAAACGTCCGCGGTGTCATAAATAAAGGTATTGCCGCCAAGTATTTCCCTGTGCTTGTAAACAGTGTTGACGTCAAACAGAAAGACGCCGCCCGGGTTCATAAAAAGCGAAACCCTGTCAAACGCCTTTTGTACATCGCTTTTGGCAGTCAGGTGGTTCAGGCTGTCGAGCGTACAGATACAGGTATCGATTGTTCCGTACAAATCGAGCTCCTGCATTTTCTGGCGCAGGAACAAAATGTTAAGCCCTTCCCCGCACGCCTTCTGCTGCGCGACGGAAAGCATATCCTGCGACGCGTCCGCCCCAAATATGTCAAACCCCAGTTTACAAAGCGCAATCGTCAGGCTGCCCGTGCCGCAGGCAAGGTCGAGCGTCAGGCCGGGATTATGCCCGTTACGCTTTAGCAGCTCCGCGATATATGCCGCACGTCTTTTATAATCGACGTTTTGCGTCAGGCCGTCGTAAAAGCCCGCAAACGCCGTATATTTTGCGCTCATTTTTTAAAATCCCCATCCTTAATGCGCTTGAAAGCAAGCTCATAGCCGTCGCAGCCGTAAATCAGGGAACGGTTTACCCTGCTTATGGTCGCGGTGCTGGCACCCGTTTCATGCACGATGTCGCTGTAGACGCGCTTTTCACTGAGCATATGCGCCACGACAAAACGCTGCGACATCGCCTTGATTTCCGGAACGGTGCAGAGGTCCTCGAAAAAGCTGTAGCATTCGTCCATCGTTTTCAGGGAAAGAATCGCCTTGAACAAAAAATCCACATTGTCGTCCTTGATTTTGGAGTTCATAAAAAGCACCTCTTTATTTTTTTGCGGCGCACCGCATTTTCATACGATAAAATTTTACCATAGGAAAGTGTAAAAGTAAAGACAGCCGCAAAGAAAATCAAATAATCGCTGTTCCTTAGAATATGTGTAAAAAACAGGCGGTTTTTAAAAATCCGCCTGTCTACATCTGCTTTAAAAATCTGTTTTAAAATTTATAAATCTTTTTTGATGTGCTCCAGCGCGCCCTTTTCGATTCTTGAAACCTGCGCCTGGGAAATGCCGATTTCCGAGGCGACCTCCATTTGTGTTTTGCCCTTGAAAAAACGCAGGGACAATATCCGTTTTTCACGGTCGGAAAGCGACGCAATCGCTTCCTTGAGCGCAATCTCATCGAGCCAGTTGCGGTCGTCGTTTTTGTCGCCGACCTGGTCCATGACATAAATGGTGTCGCTGCCGTCAGAAAAAACCGGCTCGTAAAGTGAAACAGGCTCGACAATCGCCTCGAGCGCCAGGACGACGTTTTCCTTCGGCATATCGAGCGCCTTTGCTATCTCCTCTACCGTCGGTTCCTTGTTGTTCTGCGCCGTCATCTGTTCCTTGACCTGCATAGCCTTGTACGCCGTGTCGCGCATACTGCGGCTGACGCGTATGGAATTATTGTCTCGCAGGTAACGCCTGATTTCGCCGATAATCATCGGTACGCCGTATGTGGAAAAGCGCACCTTCAAGGTACAGTCAAAATTATCGATTGCCTTAATCAGACCAATGCAGCCCACCTGGAACAAATCGTCCGGGTTTTCGCCGCGGTTTGTAAAACGCTGTATTACGCTCAGCACCAGGCGCAGGTTGCCGCTTATCATTTCTTCGCGCGCCCTTGCGCGTTCCTTTGGGGTCCCGTTTTTTATTTTTTCGAGCAATTCCCTCTTTTCCGCTTCTTTTAACACCTTGAGCTTCGAGGTGTTGACCCCGCAGATTTCCACTTTGTTGTATTGCATAAAAAAATCCCCCTGACAACGCTCTTACTTCTCTGTAAGTATTGCCGTTGTAACGGGGGTTCATGCAATTATTTTGTTTTAATCCTCAGACTCGTCCAGAAGAAGCGCTTCGCCCTCTGAAAGCTTAGAAACACCGGAAAGCTTTTTCTGGATTTGGCGCGTACGCACGCCGACGAGCTTATCGAGCTCAGAATTGGCCTGGTCGAGCCGCTGCTGTGTCAGCGTTAAGATTTCCGCGAATTTATCGAATTCCGTTTTGACCGCTCCCAATACGTTCCAGACCTCCGCGCTGCGCTTCTGGACGGCGAGCGTTTTAAAACCCATCTGCAGGCTGTTTAAAAGAGCCGCCATTGTGCTCGGCCCGGCGATATTCACCTTATATTCCCTTTGCAGCGTTTCAACGAGCCCACGGCTGACCGCATCTGCGTACAGTCCCTCAAACGGCAGGAACATTACGGCAAAATCCGTCGTGTTCGGCGGGTCTATGTATTTGTCACGAATATCCTTCGCCTCGTTTTTTAACGTCTGGATTAAATTTTTCACCGCCGACTGGATTTCCTCCTTCGAGCCGTTTTCCTGCGCGTCAAGCAGCGAAGCGTAGGTATCGCCCGGAAATTTGGAATCGATTGGCAGGTAAATGAACCCGTCTTCCTCCGCCGGAAGCTTTACCGCATACTCTACGAACTGGCGGCTGCCCTTTTTTGTGACCGCGTTTTCCTCATACTGCCCCGGGGCCAGGATTTCCTTTAAAATAGAACCGAGCTGTATTTCCCCCAGCACGCCACGCGTCTTTACGTTGGAAAGAACCTTTTTCAAATCACCCACGCCGTTTGCAAGGCTCTGCATTTCTCCCAAGCCCTTATATACCTGCTCCAGCCGGTCGCTGACGAGCGCAAAGGAACGGGTCATCTTTTCCTCCAGTGTTTTTTGGAGCTTTTCGTCCACCGTTTGGCGCATCTTTTCAAGCTGTTTGTTGTTGTCCTCCTGGATATAGCTCAGCCGCTTTTCAACCGAACCGCGGATTAAGTCGAGCTTTTGCTCGTTTTCAAGCGAAAAAGTTTTAAAACGGCTTTCCAGCTGGCTTAAACGCTGTACCTGATGCTCGTCGGACACACGCTGGTTTTCTGAAATCATATTGCCCAGCGCATTGATTGTCCCCTGCGTCATTGCTGTCAGCTCCTGGCGCAGCAGACTGTTCTGGCGCTCCATATCTTGAAGCAGCCCGTCGAGCCGGCCCGTTTCCCCTCTTTTTTTAGAGCCATGCAGTAATATGATAAGCAAAACCACCGCAATACAAAGCAGCGCGGTACATGCGGCAAGCAGATAAATCTCCATTTAAAATCCCCCGTTTTATACAGAACATCTGTTTTGATTATAGGGCCTGCCGATTCAGGTGTCAATCGTTTTTAGAAAATTCGTTCGATAGGTTTGTATTAATCACCAATCATTGAAAATTTGCAGCCTGTATGGTATGCTATTGATAAAGAAAACAACGGTATTTTATAAGGAGGGCGCGATATGTTTGAGGAAAAAAGGAAAGACAGGAAGCAGTCGGAGCCCGTGCTGCTCACAACGGCAAGGGACGACTGCGAGCTTGGGATTATCCGCTGCCTTTTAGAGGAAAACGGCGTGCCCTTTCTCCCGCGGGACAGGGAAAGCGGCAATTATATGCGGCTCCTGATGGGTTCCAATATTTTCGGTACAGATATTCTGGTTAATCGAGAAGACCTTGAAAAAGCGCAGGAGCTGCTGGACGGGATTTCCGCTCCAGAGGAAGAATAAACGATTTATAAAAACGCCCTGAAACCGGAAACGACGGCTTCAGGGCGTTTTTTATTCTGTCTGCGCTGCGGGCTGGAATAAGCTTTCTATCACCTTATCCGATTCCCTAGGAGAATACAGGAAACGGTCGATGTGCGTGCCCTCGTAAAAATATTTCGGCGGTGCCGGTTTGTACTCGTATTCAAAGGTATCGATTACGATAAGCTTGATTTTCATGCGCGCGGGAATGATGTTCTTTATGTATACGCTCGCCTGCTGGCCGGAACGGATACCCTCTTTTGTTTCCGCAAGGCCCGCGAGGTTCGGCGTAAGCTCTACAAAGGCGCCGTAATCCTCCACAGAGCGTATAATACCCGCGACCGTTTCACCGGGCTTGAACTGCTGCGCGTTTTCTTCCCAGGTGCCGAGCAGCTCTTTATGCGAAAGGCTGATACGCCCCTTTTCAACCGTTTTTACAACCGCCTTGATATCCATACCGACACAAAACCGCTCGGCGGGATGCTCGATGCGGGAGACGGATATCGTATCGATTGGCATCAACGAAACGACACCGCAGCCAATATCTGCAAACGCGCCAAACGTTTCCAGATGCGTGACGCGCGCGTCTATCACATCACCTGGAACAAGCCTGCTGATATATTGCTCAATACAGCGCTCCTGCGCCTGCCTGCGCGACAGAACGGCTGTCAGGCTGCCGTTTTCGTCGCGTTCAAATCCGGTAATAATAAAACAAACCGGCCTGTTTACACGCGAAATAACCGCAATGTCTCTCATGGTTCCCTCGCGTATACCGACCGCGCCCTCCTCGCGCGGGATAATCCCCTTCATACACCCCAAGTCGACAATCAGGTTATGGGAAGAATCGCAGATGACCGCTCTGGCTTCCAGGATTTTGCCCTCGCTGTATGCTTCGTTCAAGTGCGCCTGTGATTTGCATGCGTTTAAATTATCGGCCGTATCTATCAGCCGTCCCTCAGGATAAAATTCTATCATTTTCTTTCCTCCCGTATTCTTTGTAGCGGCTAAAACATTATATGCCGGCAAAAGCTGAGAATATGCCAGAGAAAATCAGGCGCTTTACCTAAAAAGAAGAATCAATTCTCTATCACTGGTAAATTTATGAACAAACATCGCTTGCATTGCGAGGGATAATATAATAAAATAATGAATAAGACATTTGAAAGGAAGCTGAAAAATGAAAAACAAGATTCTGATAAAGGGCATCTGCGCGGCGCTTGTACTTGCGATGTCTTCCGTTATGCTGCTTACGGGCTGCGGGGACAGCGGCGCGTCCTCCAGCACACAGTCAAACGATACCTCCTCCGCAAACGTTGAGCTCGTCGATTTTGATGATATTGGCATTGAACGAAATATTTATCACGACGAGGAGCACAAGGCGGGCTACCAGCTCGAACAGCCGGAAAAGGGCGAGCAGGTGGCAATTATGCATACGAGCATGGGCGACATCTCCCTGCGCTTTTTCCCGGAGGCGGCGCCTAAAACCGTGGAAAACTTTATCACGCACGCGAAGGACGGCTATTTTGACGGCCTGACATTCCATAGGGTTATCCAGGACTTTATGATTCAGGGCGGCGACCCCAAGGGCAACGGCACCGGCGGAGTGAGCATTTACGGGGACAGCTTTGAAGACGAATTTTCGGACAAGCTCTTTAACCTCAGAGGCTCAGTCGCAATGGCAAACAGCGGCGCCGACACAAACGGCAGCCAGTTCTTTATTAATCAGAAGTCAAAGGAAAGCTTTGAGGGCTGGGAAACGCTCGAAAGCCAGTGGAAGCAGGTCCATCAAATGCTATCCCAGTATGTCGCCTCCGGCGCGCTGCAAACCTTTACGCAGAATATCAATTATATCGCTTGCCTCGATACCGACGAGGTACCGGACGAGGTAAAAAAGCTTTATACGGACAACGGCGGAAACCCGACGCTCGACGGCGCGTTCAACGCAATCGACCGCGGCCATACGGTTTTTGCGCAGGTTTACGAAGGAATGGACATTGTAGATGAAATTGCCGCGGTAAAGGTCGATGGCAGCAGTAAACCGGAAAAGGATGTTATAATCGAAAGCATAGAAATCACAGCCTTCGGCGGTTGACCGTTTTCATAATCGGCAAAAAAACGGAAACGATAAGGAAAAGGAATAAGGAGGATTTGTTATGTCTGAGAATATCATGCATCCCACGGAATCGGATTTTGATTCCATGATAAGCGAAAACAGTCTTGTGGTCGTAGACTTCTGGGCGACCTGGTGCGGCCCGTGCAAAATGCTGGCGCCCGTAATTGAATCGCTCGCAAGCGAATTTGCGGGCAAGGCGGTTGTTGCCAAGGTCGACGTCGACCAGGAAAAGGGCCTTGCCGAGCGGTTCGGCGTCATGAGCATACCGACCGTCGTCTTTTTTAAGGACGGCCAGGAGGTAAACCGTGAGGTCGGCTTTAAGCCGGTGGACGCCTACCGCGGTATACTGCAAAGCTATCTGTAAAGAATCACACGCAAACAGGCGGCGCGCTGATAATTCAGCGCGCCGCTTTCTTTTCATGTTTTTTTATCTGCCGCCGCAATCCCTATAAAAGCTCAAGCTTCTTGAATGGGCAGCCACGCCCAAGGAAGCCGCTCACCCGCTAAAATCCGCTGTGCAAGCAGTACGTCCGCCACCGTAAGCTTTCCGTCACGGTTCAGGTCGCAAAGCTCCCTGACATAAAACTCGTTTTCGCTGCCAGAATACAGATTTTCCAGCTTTATAATCTGCGCAAGCACCTTCTGCATGGTTAGGACATCGGTAAGCATAAGCGCTCCATCCAAGTCCGTATCCCCAAGCGGGCGCGCCTCTAAACCGTAACCGTTTTGCACGGGGAACATTTCGGCAATATCTTTTATATTTGTTACAATTCCCATTTGATACGCCTTCCATAGCGGAACAGCCTCCTGCCCCTGAATCAGGAAAATACCCAGCTGGTCCGGAGTATAAAGCGACCGGTTAAAAAATTTATACCTCCCGATTTGCGCCGTCATTTCCATCGGCGTGGGTTCAAGCGCGGCAAAGCACACGGCGTATCCGTTTATTTCACCATAATAGGAAAACGGAAACTGTCCCCCATATGCGTCTATCGCTTCCTGTGAATAACCGTATTGCTCAATCAGGCACCGTTCAAACGCGGCTTTATATTCTTCTGTGTCAACTCCTTGCGCGCCTGCCGGAGCCGTAAGAGCAGCAGGCATCAGCAACAACACGGTAAAAAAAATCAAGGTTATTTTTTTCTTCATTGTATTGCACCTTCGCTTCCCTGCTAAATTGTGTTCTTAATGCTATTATAACATTATGCAGCATGAACTTGACCAATGGTGATAATACTCCACTAAAATCAAACATTAAACTTATTTACTTTTTAAATTTTATGAACTTTTTGCAGCAAACCCGTTTAATTCCTGCAAAAGATTGACTTTTTTCATAAATTAGTGGATAATAAAACATGTTAAATTATTAACGTGGGAGCCTTTCAGCCTTTGCTCCCGCCTGTTATGAATTGAAAAAGAAGGAGGAGATTATCTTGGGTTACACTCTTGCACAAAAGATAATCAAAGAACACCTGCTCAGCGGCGAAATGACCGTCGGCAGTGACATCGGTTTGAAAATTGACCAGACCCTCACGCAGGACGCAACCGGAACCATGGCATATCTTGAGTTTGAGGCTATGGGCGTTCCAAGGGTCAAGACGGAAAAGAGCGTCGCATATATCGACCACAACACGCTTCAAACGGGCTTTGAAAACGCGGACGACCACCGTTTTATCCAGTCTGTCGCCAAGAAGCACGGCATTTACTTTTCACGCCCCGGCAACGGCATCTGCCATCAGGTACATTTAGAGCGCTTCGGCAAGCCGGGCAAAACGCTTATCGGCTCCGACAGCCACACCCCCACGGGCGGCGGCATCGGTATGCTTGCAATGGGAGCGGGCGGACTGGACGTCGCGGTTGCGATGGGCGGCGGCGCTTACTATATCACCATGCCAAAAATGGTGCGTGTAAACCTTACCGGCAAGCTGCAGCCGTGGGTATCTGCAAAGGACGTCATCCTGGAAGTACTGCGCATCATGTCCGTTAAGGGCGGCGTTGGCAAAATCGTCGAGTACGGCGGGGACGGCGTAAAAAGCCTGAGCGTACCTGAGCGCGCGACCATCACGAACATGGGCGCGGAGCTTGGCGCCACGACCTCCATCTTCCCGTCCGACGAAATTACGAAGTCCTTCTTAAAGGCGCAGGGCCGCGAAGAGGACTGGTGTGAGCTTCAGCCGGACAGCGACGCCGTGTACGACGAGGTCATCGAAATCGACCTGTCCGCTCTCAAGCCGATGGCGGCGTGCCCGCACAGCCCGGACAACATCAAAACGATTGAAGAAATCGGCCCGCAGAAGGTCGACCAGGTATGCATCGGCTCCTGCACGAACTCTTCTTACCTCGACCTGATGCGCGTAGCCGCTATATTAAAAGGAAAGACAGTAAACGAGGACGTAAGCCTTTCCATCGCGCCCGGCTCCAAGCAGGTTTACAATATGCTTGCCTTAAACGGCGCGCTCGGAGATTTGATTGCCGCGGGCGCAAGGATTCTGGAATGTGCGTGCGGCCCGTGTATCGGCATGGGGCAGTCTCCGAACTCCAAGGGTATTTCCCTGCGCACCTTCAACCGCAATTTTGAAGGGCGCTCCGGCACTGCGGACGGACAGATTTACCTGGTAAGCCCTGAAACGGCCGCGGCATCCGCGCTTACCGGCGTGTTTACCGACCCGTGCACACTGGGCGAAGAGGTAAAAATAGACCTGCCGGAAGCGTTCCTTATCAACGACAACATGGTAACGCCGCCCGCGCCCGAGGAGGAAATGGACAGCGTAGAGGTTCTGCGCGGACCGAACATCAAGCCCTTCCCCACGACGAAGCCGCTTGCGGATAGCATTGAGGCTTCCTGTGCCTTGAAGGTAGGCGACAACATCACAACAGACCATATCATGCCGGCGGGCGCGAAAATTCTCCCGCTGCGCTCAAATATCCCCGCGATTTCCCAGCACTGCTTTACCGTGTGCGACAAGGAATTCCCGAAGCGCGCGCAGGAAATGAAGCAGAGCGTCATCGTAGGCGGCGCAAACTATGGGCAGGGCTCGTCTAGGGAGCACGCGGCGCTCGCGCCCTTATACCTCGGCGTAAAGGCCGTATTGGTCAAGAGCTTTGCGCGTATCCACCGCAGCAACCTCATCAACGCCGGCATCCTGCCCCTTACCTTTGAAAATGAGGCGGACTACGATAAAATATCGCAGGGCGACGCGCTTTCCATGCCGGACGTGAAGGCATGTATAGAGGAGGGCCGTGACGTCGTAATTGAAAACAAGACGACCGGCGAAAAAATTACCGCGAAATGCGAGCTGACCGACAGGACAAAGGCGATTATCCTAGCAGGCGGCCTGCTCAATTACACCAAAGAAAACGCCTGATTCTAAAACCGCCCTTTATGGGCGGAGTGTACATATAAAAACCGCCGGTTAATACCCGGCGGACAATCCGTTTTTTCGGGACAGGAAATCTAATAAACAGGAGTGATTCCATTGGCAGACAAAATCCAAATGAAAACCCCTTTGGTCGAAATGGACGGGGACGAGATGACCAGGGTCATCTGGCAGATGATTAAGGATATTCTTCTTACCCCCTATATCGATTTGAACACGGAATATTACGATTTGGGGCTCAAGCACCGCAACGAAACAAACGACCAGGTTACCTTCGACAGCGCGCAGGCGACAAAAAAATACGGTGTGGCCGTCAAGTGCGCGACCATCACGCCGAACGCCGAGCGCGTCGTGGAATATGACCTGAAGGAAATGTGGAAGTCCCCCAACGGCACCATCCGCGCGATTCTCGACGGTACGGTTTTCAGAACGCCGATTGTCGTCAAGGGCATCACCCCGTTTATCCCCACCTGGAAAAAGCCGATTTGCATTGCGCGTCACGCGTACGGCGACGTTTACAAGAACACGGAAATGGTTGTCAAGGGCGGCAGCAAGGCGGAGCTTTGCGTCACCGCGCCCGACGGCACAGAGCAGCGCCAGCTCATTCACGATTTCGACGGCGACGGTATCATACAGGGCATGCACAACCTCGACAAGAGCATCGGCAGCTTCGCGCGTTCCTGCTTCAACTACGCGCTCGATGTGCACCAGGACGTATGGTTTGCGACAAAGGACACCATCAGCAAGAAGTACGACCACCGTTTCAAGGATATTTTTAATGAAATTTTTGAAAACGAATATAAAGAAAAATTTGAGAAAGCCGGCATCGAATATTTCTATACCCTCATCGACGACGCGGTTGCGCGCGTTGTCCGCAGTGAGGGCGGCTATATCTGGGCCTGCAAGAACTACGACGGCGACGTCATGTCCGACATGGTGGCAACCGCGTTCGGCAGCCTTGCGATGATGACGAGCGTGCTCGTGTCCCCCGACGGCGTATATGAGTACGAGGCGGCGCACGGCACCGTGCAGCGCCACTACTATAAATATTTGAAGGGCGAGCAGACCTCCACCAACAGCGTAGCGACCCTCTTCGCGTGGAGCGGCGCCCTGCGTAAGCGCGGCGAACTCGATAATACGCCGGAGCTTTGCGCGTTTGCCGATAAGCTGGAGGCGGCGACGCTGCAGACGATTGAGGACGGCATAATGACGGGCGATTTGTACCTGCTTTCCTCTCTTGCAAACAAAAAGAAGGTAGACACAGAAACATTCCTCAAGGAAATAGGCGTTCGTCTTTCCGCTATGATGTAATATTGTCTTTCATCAGCCGGACGGTTTTTCCCGTCCGGCTGACGCGGCATAAAACACCTGTGGATATTCTCAAGGCAGCTTCAGAGAGCTGTTTTCAGAATGGCTGCAGGAAAAGGAAGAAGATTCAGGAAGAAGGAAAAGATTATGAGCAAAAGGGAAAATATATCGATGTCGGTCATCCGCCGCCTGCCGCGCTATTACCGTTTTCTTTCGGAGCTTAAGACACAGGGCGTCATGCGTATCTCCTCAAAGGAGCTGGCCGACCGGATGAAGCTTACCGCGTCGCAGGTACGGCAGGATTTTAACTGCTTCGGCGGCTTTGGGCAGCAGGGCTACGGCTACAGCGTAGAACAGCTCTATGACGAAATTGAAAATATCCTCGGTTTACAGGGCCGCCACAAGACGGTACTCATCGGCGCGGGCAACCTGGGGCGGGCTGTAGCGACGCATATGTCGTTCGAGACGCGCGGGTTTGAATTAATTGGCATTTTCGACCGTGACAAAACGCTCATCGGCCAGGAAATCCGCGAGGTTGTCGTCGAAGATATCAAAAACCTGGAACAGTTCTGCGAGCTGTACCGCCCGGAGGCCGCAATCCTCTGCGTGCCGAAAAGCTCAGTCGAGCCGATTGCGAAAATCCTATACGCCTCTGGAATCAAAAACTACTGGAACTTCAGCCATTACGACCTTTCCGTCGCTTACGACGATGTGATTGTCGAGAACGTCCATATGTCCGACAGTTTGATGACGCTCTGCTACCGCATTACCGCCGCGGCGCAGCACCAGGCAAATATCGAGCCTTAAAACGGGCATAATATCCGTTAGATTTTCCGGCGAATTTTTTGTACAAAAAATTCGAAAAAACACGCCGGATTTTTTATAAGCCAAACCGTAAAAAAGTTTGTTAATTTATTGACAATCCATATAGCCGATGCTATACTATAGGCAATGAGATTGTTAATCTTTTAACAAGTCTTAGAAAACAGGAGGTAACTGAAATGGCAAAAGCACAAGAAAAACCGCAGCAGAACGATGTAGCCAAGATGATTGACGGTTATGTTGCGAAGGCGCAGCAGGCTCTGGAGGAGTATATGAAGCTCGACCAGGAGCAGGTTGACGCAATCGTAAAGGCAATGGCTCTTGCGGGCCTCGACCAGCATATGCCGCTTGCTAAGCTCGCCTATGAGGAAACAGGAAGAGGCGTGCTCGAAGACAAAATCATCAAGAACATGTTTGCTACCGAATATATCTGGCATTCCATTAAGTACGCGAAGACCGTCGGTATTGTCGAAGAAAACGAAATGGAAGGCTATGTGGAGGTCGCGGAACCGGTCGGCATCGTATGCGGCGTTACGCCCGTAACGAACCCCACCTCGACCACCATGTTTAAGTCCATGATTTGCGCAAAGGGCAGAAACCCGATTATCTTCGGTTTCCATCCGAGCGCGCAGCAGTGCTCCATCGCGGCCGCGAAAGTTGTAAGGGACGCGGCAATCAAGGCGGGCGCTCCTGAGAATTGCATCCAGTGGATTGAGACGCCCTCCGTTGAGGCGACCAACTACCTGATGAACCACCCGGGCGTTGCTATGGTCCTTGCGACAGGCGGCTCTGGCATGGTCAAGGCGGCGTATTCGACCGGTAAGCCGGCGCTCGGCGTTGGCCCGGGCAACGTTCCCTGCTACATTGAGAAGAGCGCGAACCTCGAGAGGGCCTGCACAGACCTGATGCTCTCCAAAACGTTCGACAACGGCATGATTTGCGCCTCCGAGCAGGCTGTTATCGTCGACAAGGAAATCGCGAAAGATTTTGAAAAGATTATGAAGGACAACAACTGCTACTTCCTCAACAAGGAAGAAACAGAGAAAGTCTCGAATTACGTGATTAACCCCGAAAAGCAGGCAGTCAACCCGGTTATCGTCGGCAAGCCGGCAACGTGGATTGCCGAGCAGGCGGGCGTTAAGGTTCCCGACAAGACGAAGATTCTTATCGCGAAGCTCCCGAAGGTCGGCCCGGAGTATCCGCTTTCGAGGGAAAAACTCTCCCCTGTGCTCGCTTACTTTATCGTGGACAGCACCGAGCAGGGCTTCCAGTACGCAAACGACATGCTTGAGATGGGCGGCCTCGGCCACTCCGCTGTTATCCACAGCACAAACGAGGACATCATCCAGGCTTACGGCGAGGCAATGCGCGTCGGCCGTGTCATCTCCAACTCTCCGTCCTCGCAGGGCGCTATCGGCGATATTTACAACACGAACACGCCGTCGCTCACGCTGGGCTGCGGCTCCTACGGCCACAACTCAACGACATCCAACGTTTCGAGCGTTAATTTGATTAACAAGAAGCGTATTGCCAAGAGGAGAGTTAATATGCAGTGGTTTAAGGTTCCGCCGAAGATTTACTTTGAGTATGATTCTATCCAGTACCTTGAGAAGATGGAAGGCATTGAGCGTGCGTTTATCGTTACCGACCCGACCATGGTCCAACTCGGCAACGTCGATAAAATCCTTTACTACCTCCGCAAGAGGGAGCAGTACTGCCACGCTGAGATTTACAGTGACGTAGAGCCCGACCCGGATGTAGAGACAATCATGCGCGGCGTTGAGGCGATGCGCACCTTCCAGCCGGATGTTATCATCGCGCTCGGCGGCGGCAGCGCAATGGACGCGGCCAAGGGCATGTGGCTGTTCTATGAGCATCCCGACACCACGTTCGACGGACTCAAGCAGAAGTTCATGGATATTAGAAAGCGTGCCTACAAGTTCCCGAGGCTCGGTGAAAAATCCCAGATGGTTTGTATTCCGACGACCTCCGGTACCGGTTCCGAGGTTACGAGCTTCTCTGTCATCACAGACAGGAAAAACGGCAACATCAAGTACCCGCTGGCCGACTATTCGCTCACGCCGAGCGTCGCAATCATCGACCCGCAGTTCGTCACCTCCCTGCCGAAATCCGCGACCGCGTTTACCGGCCTTGACGTTCTGACGCACGCCATCGAGGCTTATGTCTCCGTTATGGCGAGCGACTACACGGACGGCCTTGCGCTCCAGGCAATCGATATGGTATTCACCTACCTGCCGAGAGCCTACAAGAACGGCGCCACCGACCTTGAGGCAAGGGAGAAGATGCACAACGCTTCCTGTATTGCCGGTATGGCGTTCACCAACGCGTTCCTGGGACTCAACCACTCCATGGCGCATAAGCTCGGCGGCGAGTACCACATCCCGCACGGCCTTGCAAACGCGCTGCTTCTCCCCTATATCTGCCAGTACAACGCGCAGAAGCCCACAAAGTTTGCGACCTTCCCGAAATATGAGAAGTTCATCGCTGACCAGAAGTTTGCCAAGATTGCCAAGATGATTGGCGTGGGCGGCAAGACGACGGAAGAAAGCGTAAACAACCTGATTAAGGCCATCAGAGAGCTGACCAACGAGGTCGGTATCGACTTCGGCATCAAGAACCAGGGCGTTGACGAGAAGGTATTCTTCAATTCGCTCCAGTCCCTTGCTGAGCGCGCGCACGAGGACCAGTGCACAACCGCGAATCCGCGTTACCCGCTCATCAGCGAGATTAAGGAAATCTACACCAAGGCTTATTACGGCGAAGAGTAATTCGCATAAAAATAGTTTTCAGTTTTCTACCTCCCTTCTATATTACAGCAGCGCACCGGTTCCCCGGTGCGCTGCTTTTTTAGGGCAGATTTGCAATCTGCCCTTTCCTTACTGCCATATTCTTTTATATAAAATCGTTCTTGAAGGCTTTTATTGAAACGTTCCGTTTCATTGTTTTATTGATTAAAGCATTCTACTTCATGAATTTTTTCAT
>UQHH01000061.1 GCA_900540865.1 uncultured Oscillospiraceae bacterium | reverse complement strand
GAGACAGTCTATGACCTGACCAATCTGACGGATTCCCTCCTGCAAGTCATGGGCAAGGCCATGGCGGAGGGAGAATACAAAAACGGGGACGACCGTTATACATACAGCGATTATGATTTTTATTATTATAATGAAACGCAGTACATTGTGCTCAATTTTACGAGCAACGGAGACGGCAAGAACCAGGGCGTCGTCTACTATACCATTACAGAAGGAAAAGAATACCGTTTTATTCTGACTGCTGAAAAGGGAAAGGCAACCGACGAGCTGCGCAATACCTTGAAACAGATGGTGGATGATACCGTCTATTTTTATAATGAATTCTGGGACGACCCGAATTACGACAACCATTGGGATGAATATGTGCAAAATTATCCTGAGGAATTCGACAAGGCTGTTGGGATAGCCGGCTCCGTTGGTATTGCAATTGTTATGGCGTTTATCATAGGGTTTTTCGTTCTTGCCGCGATAATCGTATTGATTGTTGTTTTAGCCGTAAAAAGCAGCAGCAAAAACAAGGCTGCGGCGCAGGGCTTCGACATAAGAACAGGCCCGGATGGAAGGCAGTACTATTATCCACACAACATCGGCATACCCCAGCAGGGCGGAGCCTGCCAACCCCCATGCCCGCCCCAGGCAGGACAACCGCCAGCACAAAATGACGATAATCAGGAAAACCCCTACGACGGTTCAGAGAAATAAAGATACGGAAAATAAAACGAAAGAGGGCTGCCGGGACTAATCCCGGCGGCCCTCTGTTCTTTGTATTCTTTTTTAAAAAGGAAAAAGGAGCCGCCCACCAGCAGCTCCTTCTCCTAGGAACAAATAATTCCCCGCTTCAGACCTGAACAAAAAAAACAAAAGTCCAGAAAGTCCTTTTTGTAATGAAACTTTCGAAAGATTTTGTTACCAGAAAGGTAACCTTCATTACGATTATATTTTACCATACCATTTTCAAAAGTCAACCCCATTATGCAAATTAATTAGAAGTTTTTACAGTTTGCATAATATAGTTGAAAATATTTCACACCCGCACAATAATATACACAAATAAAAACGGTAAAGCCAGATATAATTCTATCCAAATTGCACATGATGCAATCAGTTTAATATTAGATTCTATATTTATGACAATGTGCATCTTCTTCCCCGCTCACTACAGGGTGTTAATAGAAATAGTAAACAAGTATTTTCTGCTATTAAAACGCTCATTTTTCGAAAAGCTGTGAATCGGAAATATACGTATACGGTATGTTCCGCGCCTTGCGCTCATTTCCTTTTCAGAACAAAGCTTCGCTTTTTAATTTTCGCAAAATTATACTGGGATAAAACAATTATTCCCTCGTTCCCATCAATGGGAACAAAGTATGAAAAGTAAAACGGGCGGACGCATACACCTGCACTCCGCCCGTTTATATTAATTATACTGCTTATGATTTTCAAACTCTACTTTTAGTGACAAATTTTCAATTTCTATTATTTGTATCAGGCCGGTTTTATTATCGCACGTTACCTTAAAATCCCCGGAATCACAGCTTCCTTTATAGACGCACAAATTGTCTTTGTTTTCAGTTAAGGACAGTTCATCGGGCGAAGCGCAGGAATTCAGTACATTGACGATAGCGCGGGCGAAGGATTGCTGCGGAAGGTAGTCGGAGGTCGTTTGACAAAACAGCTTGTTGTATTCGATTGAATACGCCCCGCCGAGCCATTTAAAGCACAGACCCTTGAGTCCGTCCGGCTTTGTTACCGTTACAGAGGAGACGCCTTCCTTCGTATGGCTGACCTCGCAGGAAAGCTCTGTGCCCGCCGTATCTACCTGAGCCGCCGCCGCAAAATCTGTAATGGGCTTTGCCGGCTGCGCGGTTCCCTGTGAACAGGCGGCAAACAAAACTGTAATAAAAGCGATAGCAAGTATCAAAAAAAACGAACGCCGCATAAAACACCACCTGTATACTATTTTATCATTTATACAAATAGTATTTTACAATTCCCAGCCCTCCAGAGAAGAGGGCGTCATCCATTTGCGAATTCTTTTATTAAAGCGGGAAGCTCGCCGATTAAATCGGTCGGCAGCATTGAAATTTTTCCAAAGCTTTGCGCGCAACGGTCCCCGGCAAGCCCATGCAGGTATACGCCGGCGGCTGCCGCGTCAAACGCCTGCACCCCCTGCGCGAGGAATGAAGCGATTATCCCTGCCAATACGTCGCCGCTGCCCCCGCGCGCCATACCCGCGTTGCCGCTGGTGTTGACGAATGTTTTTCCCCTTGGGTGGGCGATTACCGTCTTAGCTCCCTTGAGTACCATGATGACACCGTAATCGCCTGCGAGCTTCTGCGCGGATTCTATCCGGTTATTCTGAATATCGCGCACTTCTGCTCCCAGAAGCCTTGCCGCCTCACCCGGATGCGGGGTCAGAATAACGGGCGCATTCGCTTCTTTTAATATATCTATATGCTGCGCCACCGCGTTTATGCCATCGGCGTCTATAACTATGGGCGCTTTGCTTTCGCGCAGAAAGCTTTCCAACAGAAGCCGCACATCCTCTCCGCCGCCAAGACCGCAGCCAATCAATACGGCGCTTGCTTTTTCCGCCTGGGATAACAGGTATGGTATACAAACACGGTCGACAGTCCCGCCCGCCGCCTGCCGAACCGGCAAAAAAACCGATTCATTGAGCTGCGCGGAGACAATTGGATAGATAGAATCTACCGCCGCGATTTTTAATAACCCAACGCCGCAGCGCAGCGCGGCCTTCGCGCTCATTGCGCAGGCGCCCGCCATTCCGCTGCTTCCGCAGATAGTAAGGAGCTGCCCGCGACCGCCTTTGTTTTCAGACACGGTAAGCTTTGGCAACACCCGCTTAACATCCTCTTTTTCCGGCGTTTCATAAAGATAAGGGCTTTCCGCCATCAGCATGGGAGGAATCCCAATATCGGCTACGACCGTTTCCCCGCAGTAATCCATCGCGGGAAAAAGCACATGCGCCGGCTTGAGCGTCGTAAACGAAACCGTAAGGCTTGCCCTGACCGCGCCGTTTACGACGCGGCCCGTGTCTCCCTGCACGCCGCTGGGCAGGTCGATGGACATAATACGCCCGGCCTTATCCTCGTTGATTTTTTCAACAAACGCCGCCATATGGTCGAGGAAGCCGTCCTTAAACCCGATTCCATAGAGCGCGTCTATTATATATTTCGATTGCTTGATTTTCTGGTCGGCCAGGCGCTGGGATTCCCCGTAACGCCATATGGTAACACCGATTTCACCCGCGGCCTTCAAAGCGGCTTTCGCGTCCGCGCTCCTCGGCTCGCCGTCCATTAAAATAATGGAGCTGTTTACCCCGCGCTGCCTGAGATAGGCCGCCGAAATAAAGCCGTCGCCGCCGTTGCGCCCTTTGCCGCAGAGCACGGCTACCGTATCGTCCGCTTTGACGCCCATCCGGTCCATCATCAGCTGCGCGGCGGAGGCGCCCGCCATCTTCATCAGCTCAAGCATCGTTGCGCCTTCCTGTTCTGCGGCGCGCTCTAAAGCCCGCATCTGCGCTACAGACAGAATTTTCATGCTTACCACTCCTCTTTGATATAATAAAAAATGGGAGAACGCTTTGTTCCCCCACCATAACCAATAAAAACGAAACAGCAGGTGAAATAGCCTGTCTCCTTCGCTTATTTTCTGTAAAACAGATTGACTGCGATTTCCCTCTTTAAATAGGGGCGCATGGCCTCCAACACCTTTTCGTTTGGGGAAAAGAGCAGCAGGCAGTTCCCGTATTTTTCAATGAAAAACACAGCGGCATAAACGTCTTCGCCAAAATCGGAGGCGGACGCAAACATCAGCTTGTCATACTTGCGCTTGTCGTAGTCCTTATCGTCAAACCTGCCCATATCCTCAATTTTTTTAATATCGAAGCTGACGACGCGCTTTCTTTTGCGCTTGGCAATGACCTTGTCCACCGTAATGTTGCTGTTGGTAACGCTGTACTCGTATTCCACATTCTGCGCGGTAATAAAGTACCACGCGCCGTAAACGGCGGCAATCAGAACAAAGAAGGCAACCATAATAAAGTAATAAATACTTGTAATATAAGCAAGCGCCACGCAGGCAAGCGGCAGCAGTACAACGCACAGGACGATACATACTGTTATCAGCCTGTCGCGCACCGTTTTTTCTTTCTTAACGAGCTGTTCTACAAAAATATCCATGAATGCAACATCCGTCCTTTTGTGTTTTCCTATTATAGAATGATAACACAGAAGTCCGCCGTTTACAATATTTATTGTAGGATTTGTTCCCATACCTATTGATTTTTTCAAAAATTGGTGTTATAGTCAGTAATAAGCTGAATCAATCACCAAAACGCAGTGATAAAGGAAGTAATCCCTCACATTGTCCCGTTTCCAGAGAAGGCGCTCCCCGGCTGAAAGGGCGTCCCGGCGGGTTTGAGGCGGTGAAGTTCCCTTTTGAGCGGCGCGGCTGAACGAGCAATTCCATTAGGCCGCGACGGCAGGCACCGTTACATGCCGCAGGAGTGTTTGCTCTTTTGCAAAAAACAGGGTGGTACCGCGGAAGTTTGCTTTCGTCCCTTCGGAGGACGGAGGCTTTTTATTTTGCCAAAATCTTACCATACTCTTGCATATAGGCTTAATAACAATTGATGAAAGGAAGAATCCACGATGAAAAACCAACTGGAGGCCATCCGCGCGGCGGCGAAGGAAGCCCTTGAAGGCTCGCGCGCCGCGGCGGACATTGAACAGCTGCGCATCAAGTATCTCGGCAAAAAGGGCGAGCTTACAGCTATTTTAAAGCAGATGGGCAAGCTCACGCCTGAGGAACGCCCGGTTATTGGGCAGCTTGCAAACGAGGTGCGCACCTTTATCGAGGACGCAATCGAAAGCAAGGTACAGGAGTTAAACGAGAAAAAACAGCTCGAACAATTAAAGGCGGAAAAGCTCGACGTAACACTGCCGGGCAAAAAGCCCGTGCTTGGCGCAAAGCACCCGCTTACGATTGTGCTCGACGAAATCAAGGAAATTTTCGTCGGCATGGGCTTTGATATTGTGGAAGGCCCAGAGGTAGAAACCGATTATTACAACTTTGAAGCGCTCAACATGCCGAAGAACCATCCCGCGCGCGACACGCAGGACACCTTCTATATCAATGACAATATTGTGCTCAGAACGCAGACCTCACCCGTTCAGGTGCGCACGATGGAAGAACAGAAGCCGCCTATCCGCGTTATTTCACCCGGCAGGGTTTATAGAAGCGACGCGGTTGACGCGACGCACTCCCCCCTGTTCCACCAGATTGAGGGGCTGGTCGTAGATAAGGGCATTACCTTTGCCGATTTAAAGGGTACGCTCGAAACCTTTGTCAAGCGCTTGTACGGCGAGGATTCCGTCGTACGCTTCCGCCCGCACCACTTCCCGTTTACCGAGCCGTCCGCCGAGGTAGACGTGCAGTGCTTTGGCTGCCACGGCGAGGGCTGCCGCTTGTGCAAGGGCGAGGGCTGGATTGAAATACTCGGCTGCGGTATGGTGCACCCAAAGGTGCTTTCAAACTGCGGCATTGACCCGGAGGTATACAGCGGCTTTGCGCTCGGCCTCGGCCTGGAGCGCGTCGCTATGCGCCGTTATGGAATCGACGATATGCGCCTGTTCTTCGAGAACGACGTGCGTTTTCTGAACCAGTTCTGATAAACCTGAAAGAAAGGAGTTGCGTATAAAATGAATCTTTCCATGAAATGGCTCAATGAATACACCAAAGCCGAAATGCCGCCGAAAGAATTCGCGGAAGCGATGACGATGAGTGGCTCGAAGGTGGAGGGCTACGAAATAGAAGGCGAAAAAATCAAGAACGTCGTGGTGGGAAAAATCCTGTCCATTGAAAAGCACCCGGACGCCGACAAGCTCGTTGTCTGCCAGGTGGACGTCGCTGAAGACGCGCCTATCCAGATAGTCACCGGCGCTTCTAACCTCAAGGAGGGCGACCTTGTACCCGTTGCGAAGGACAATTCCGTTTTGACCGACGGAACGAAAATCAAAAAAGGAAAGCTGCGCGGCGTACCAAGCTGCGGCATGCTCTGCTCGCTCGGCGAGCTTGGGCTTACGCAGCATGATTTCCCCTATGCAATCGAGGACGGTATTTTCGTATTGCAGGAGGACTGTGAAATCGGCCAGGATATTCGCAGCGCGATAGGCCTTGACGATACGAAGGTCGAATTTGAAATTACCTCCAACCGGCCCGACTGCTTTTCCGTCATCGGCCTTGCAAGGGAAGCGGCGGCAACCTTCGGTGAGGAGCTAAAGCTCCACACACCTGCTGTAAAGGGCGGCGGCGGAGACTGCAAGAGCCTGCTCGACGTTAAAATTGAAGCGCCGGATTTGTGCCGGGTTTACAGCGCGCGCATTGTAAAGAACGTGCGTGTAAAGCCCTCCCCTCGCTGGATGCGTGAGCGCCTGCGCGCGATGGGCGTCCGCCCCATCAACAACATTGTCGATATTACGAACTATGTAATGCTGGAATACGGCCAGCCGATGCACGCGTTCGACCTGCGTTATATAGACGAAGGAAAAATCCGTGTACGCCTTGCCAAAAACGGCGAAAAAATTACGACGCTCGACGGTATCGACCGTGTGCTTACGGACAACAATCTCGTTATCGCGGACGCGAACAAGCCTGTCGCGATTGCCGGAGTCATGGGCGGCGAATACAGCGGTATTATGGACGACACGACCACCATCGTGTTTGAATCCGCAAACTTCCTGGGGAGCTCCGTGCGCCTGACGGCAAAGCAGCACGGTATGCGTACAGACGCTTCTTCCCGGTATGAAAAGGGGCTCGACCCGAACGCCTGCCTGCCCGCCCTCAACCGCGCGTGCGAGCTGGTTGAGCTTTTGGACGCGGGCGACGTGATGGACGGAATCATTACGGATTTCTGCTACCAGAACGTGGAGCGGCGGATAGAGCTAGACCCGCAGTGGATTAACGCCTTCCTCGCGACAGCCATACCGCGTGAAAGGATGGTGGAAATCCTTGAGAAAATCGAGTGTGAAATCGACGGCGGCGACGTCATCGTTCCGACCTTCCGCCCCGATTTGGAGCACAAGGCCGACATTGCGGAGGAAATCGCCCGTTTTTACGGCTATAACGTGATAAAGTCCACGGCAATCAGCGGCGGCGCGCAGGGAAAATACAGCGCGCGCCAGAAGTTCGACCAGATGTTAAGCGAATCCATGCTTGCGATGGGGCTTTCTGAGATAATGACCTATTCATTCATCAGCCCCAAATATTACGGCAAAGTACTGATGCCGGAAAACCATTCTCTGAGGAATTCCGTCGTTATCTCCAACCCGCTCGGCGAGGATACAAGCATTATGCGCACGACCGCGCTTCCTTCCATGATGGAAATCCTTTCTAAAAACTATAACAACCGTAACGCGCAGGCGCACCTGTTTGAGCTTGCGAAGGAATATATCCCGACTGCTCCCGACGAGCTTCCGGTTGAGAAAAACAAGCTCATCGCGGGCATGTACGGCGGCGAAACCGACTTCTTTACCATCAAAGGCATTGCGGAAGCATTGCTCGACAAGGCAGGTGTGTACGGCTGGGACATCGAGGCGAGCAGCGAGCCGTTCGGCTATCATCCCGGCCGGTGCGCGGTGCTTACAATCGGCGGTGAGGAGCTCGGAGTACTCGGTGAAATCCATCCGGAATGCGCCAAAAACTATGGTATATCTGGAAGGGTTTACGCCATGAGTCTTGACGCCGACGTAATGTACAAAAACGCGCAGCTTGCAAAGAGCTACAAGCCGCTGCCGAAATACCCGGCCATTACGAGGGACCTTGCCGTTATCTGTGACGAAAACATCCCCGTACTGACGCTTGAAAAAGCGATTTCGGCCGCCGCGGGTAATTATCTCGAAGCCCTCAAGCTGTTTGACGTCTACCAGGGCAAGCAAATCGAAGCTGGCAAAAAAAGCGTTGCGTTCAGCATTACACTGAGAAGCGCTGACAGCACGCTGACAGACGAGCAGGCTTTAGCTACCGTCAAGCGTATTATGAAGGCGCTCGACAAGGTGGGAGCGGTACTGCGCAGCTAAGTGAAAAAGATGGAATAAATTGCGGAAAGTTAACAAATAATTATTGAACTTTCCCGTGCCGCGTAGTACAATACAAATACCGGAGGTGGAATCATGTTTGACAAGACGATGATATTCTCGCTTGGAGGAGAAAAGGACGACGAGATTAAGCGCGCATTGACGACCGTTTACGACGCGCTCAAGGAAAAGGGCTATAACCCTGTCAACCAAATCGTCGGTTATATCCTTTCAGAAGATCCCACATATATCACGACGTACCACAACGCGCGCAACATCATCAGTAAGATAGACCGCGACGATCTTCTGGAGGCTTTGGTCAAGTCTTTCCTAAATAAATAAAAGGGGTTGGTATAAAGCGTCCGCTTTATACCGGCAGGCAGCAAAAGGCCGGCGTCGTTTTGACGCCGGCCTTTTATTGTTTTTAAAGGAATCTATCCATACACTATACCGGCTGCGGAAACCGTATTTCAAGTACGAACAATCCGTCACTTAGCGACGCCGAAATTTCCCCTCCCATCTGTTCTGTAAGCGTTCTCGCAATGGATAGGCCAAGTCCGGTCGCGTTGCGGCTGTTTTCGACGGTATAAAAGCGGTCGAACAGGCGGCTTACAGACACATGATCGAGCTTTTGTGTGTGATTGGAAAAGGCAATCGTTCCCTGTTTGGATAAATCAATCAGCAAATCGCCGTCGCTGTATTTAATCGCGTTGCTCACCACATTGCCGAAAATACGCGATAAGGCCGCTTTGTCCATCTGCCGAATAATCCGCCCTTCCGGCATAGAGACCCGCGGGACAATCCTTTTTTCACACAGCGCGCCATAGTAGGCCGCCAGGCATTCCTCCAAAGCGTCGTTAAGCACGACGGGCTCAAGGCGGTCATACCTGCTCCCCGATAAATTGACGGAATATTGGAACAGCTCCTCCGTCAGCTTTTTGAGCGCCTCAATTCGGTTTGAGATAATCGCCAGATACTGCCGGACAGCCTCCGGCATTTCCTCCTGCTCCAGCAGCTCCATATACCCGCAGATTGCGGTCAGGGGCGTGCGCAGGTCGTGCGAAATGTTCGTGACGGCGTCCTTCAGCTCCCGGTCGCCTTCGGTGTAACGGATGTGTTCCTTTCTCAGCAGCTTTAGCTGCCTGTCGATATCGGCGGCCAGCCTGCGCAGCTTCCGGTCTGATGAGGATATGTCGATACCCACATTGGTATCCTCCCGCAGCCTTTCGGCAAAGGCCGTACGTATTTCTTCGGCCGCTTTACGCATGCCCGCCATTTTTATCAGTAAAATGCAGAGTACAACCAGAAGTATCAGGCACAATGCGCCGAGAAAGTAAACCATAAAAATCCCTTATTTCAAATCTTTTCTGCGGAAGAAGAATATTCCCGCAAGCGTACTTACAACTGTTAGCAAGCCGGAATAAACTGCCATCCGCCATGGGTTGGCGGCAGACATTTCAGAAATTTGTATTCCCTGGCCTGTGGGCAGAAAATCAACAGCGAACTGGTATATACCCCGCCAGCTTTCCGGCAGATAGTTTAAATTTTTCATAGTATCTACAACAACAATTTCACCATCCACCATATTGTATATATTTTCAAATTCCGGTGCACTCAGCCTGATAATCAAATAACTTGACAGGAAAAGCAAGACAAAAGTTCCCAGAAGGCACGCTGTGACACAGATTGCCTTGTTCTGGATGAGCATTGCAAGCAGGGTATAAACGGCTGTTGCCGATAAAACCAGAAGAAATCCGTCCAGCAGCAGTACAGACGCAAGCTCCGGCCATTCTTTAAACCCGTATATTGGAATACCCACGGCAAGTACCGCCGCCATGCCTGAAAGCACCATCAAAACACCCGCAACGGCATTGGTTACATAATTTGTAAAATAGACCGCCGTCCTTGAATGCCCGACAATCAATTTATTGCGGATTGTGCCGTCGCTGTATTCCGTACCGGTGAACAGGCAGCAAAAAAATGCAAAAACAACACAGGAATAATAAAAACTCGAAAAAAGCAACTGGCTTACATCTGTAACTCTTTCTGTGGCTTTGTTGGTGATGCATAGTAAAAAACTATATAGTACCATGAAAGCTATACCGGTCCAGAAGGCTCCGTTTTTCAAAAGCCGCGTAAAATTGGTGCGCAGCAGCTTACTCATGCTTACCGCCCCCAATCAGGTTAATATAGTAGCTTTCCAGGTTTTCATCCTGCTCACTGAGCGTTAATACTTCACAGTGCTCGTCCGCCAGAGCAAGCGTAAGCTCCGTCAAGTTGCAGTCGCCGAATATATCAGCCTCATTTTCCGAGGTAACCGCGTATTCAAGCTTTCTTACCTCCAGCACCCGGGTCAGGGCGTGAATGTCGGAAACCTGTATATGCTTACTTTTACGGCACACAGCCCTCAATTCTTCCGCGCTGATTTCTTTTACGATTCTCCCGCTGTCAATAAAGCCGAAATGCGTCGCCAGGCGGGACAGCTCATCGAGAATATGGCTTGAAAGCAGCACTGTAATATTCCGTTCCCGGTTGAGCTTTAAAATTAGCTCGCGTATTTCGACGATGCCCTGCGGGTCCAAGGCGTTTACCGGCTCGTCAAGCACCAGGAAATCCGGGTCGCCGCAAAGCGCTACAGCGATACCGAGCCTTTGGCGCATACCGAGCGAAAAGTTTTTCGCTTTTTTCCTTCCGCTGTCCGAAAGGCCGACCAGCTCCAGCAGTTCCTTTATGCCGTCAAACGACGGGCGGCCGAGAACACGGTACTGCGCACGCAGGTTTTCTTCCGCCGTCATATGCGTATAAACAGACGGCGTTTCCACCACTGCTCCCATCCTGCGCCTTGCACGGGTAATGTTTTTATCCGTATGTTTCATTCCATACAGGGCATATTCCCCGGAGGTTGGGCTTTGCAGTCCGCAAATGAGCCGTATCAGCGTGGTTTTGCCAGAGCCGTTTTTGCCGACAAACCCATAAATCGAGCCCTTTTCCACATGCATATCAAGCCCGTCCAGTGCTTTAAAACGCCGGTAATGCTTTGAAAGATTTTCCGTATGTAATACATACTCCATATCGATGCCTCCTTTGATTGATGTATTGATTTTAGCACGATATGGTTAAGGCAGCGGTTAAGAAAACCGTAAAGAAAAAGGAAAGATGTTACTGTTCCCGGAGCTTAAAGCCGATTCCCCACACCGCCTCGATATAATCGCCGCCTGAAGCGCTGCGCAGCTTCCTGCGCAGGTTGCTCACATGTACCTTTAAGGAGCTTTCCACACAATCGGGCGTATCCTCGCTGATACAATCGAGAATTCGGGACTTGGTGATTACCTGCGCCGGGTTTTTCATCAATAATTTTAAAATAGCAAATTCCGTTTTGGTCAGGTGAACCTCTTTACCGCCCGCGTAAACCTCATGTTTCCCAATATCAAGAGACAAGCAGCCGTATCTGAGGCTCGTACTCTCCTCCGCCTGGCCGGCGCGCAGCTGTACGGCGATTCTCGCAAGCAGCTCTTTGAGATGGAAGGGCTTTGTGATATAATCCGCAGCGCCGCTGAGCAGCAGGTTTACTTTAGCTTCAACTTCAATTTTCGCGCTGATTATGATGACGGGTATCCCCTTGAGTTTCGGCAGAACCTCTTCGCCTGATAAGCCGGGCAGCATTAAATCGAGCAGCGCCAAATCCGGCCGGGAGCGGGACAGCAGCAGCAAAGCCTCTGTTCCGGAGTATGCGCGCTCGACGCCGTAGCCCTCTTTTATTAGGGCTTGTTCCAGCATATTTCCAATATAAACGTCGTCGTCGATAATTAATATCCGTTTCATAAGCGCTCCCGTCCAAGCAAATTTAGCCTCATTTCTGCCCATTATAACATGTTTTAAAAGCCCGGACAATAACGCATCTTCCAAACACCGCAATTTTCCAATGGAAAGAACGGCCGCCTAATTGGTTGATATAAACAAAATTTATCAACAAACTTTTTCAGTAACGAGCTAACCGCACACTCTTTTTGCTTTACTTCCAACAATTGTTTCTTTATAATGAAAGAGTCCAAGACCCAAGAACAGAAAGGGATTGATACCAGGTGAATACAAAAAGACGCGGCATCACATTATTTATATCGCTGCTCCTGACCGTTTGTATGCTGTTCGCAATGCAAATTCCAGCCATACACGCGGTATCCCAAACGGCCCTGCCGGACAGCCCGGTACAGGAAAAGAATAATTCCGAACCGGCAAAGCTGGTGCTCGGTATGGTCTATTTCGGGACGGACAGCTCGTCCGCCGGAACACACAGCTTTGTTGAAATTTACAACCCCAACGATTTCGGCGTGAGCCTTACGGGAACCTATTCCCTGCAGTACAAATGTATGGATACAGAAAAAACACCCGGCTGGGAAAAGCTCGACCTTGCGGGTGAAATACCGGCGCGCCATTCGTTCCTTGTCAACATGGGTGACGAAAGCGGTTCAGCGGGCGGCACCGGCACAAAAGGACGCCTTGACCTTACAGGAAAAGCGTTTGACCAAAGCTTCGGCCTGCCGCTTGCAAAGCTTCACGCAAAAGGCGTTAAGGTAGTTATCATGGCAAACCAAACGCAGCTTTCCTCTTCGCTTCATAATCCTTTTGACGGTGATGGAGCAGGTCAGGCAGAAGGCTATGTTGATATGTTCGGCGTTTCCGGCAATGACGGCGCGCCGACTGTCCCTTCACAGCAGGCGGACGGTTATGAAACCGCGTGCATCATGCAGGGCGCGTCTGATGCGCAGTCCAAGCAAAAGGGCTATGTGCGTTTAAGCGATGACGGCGAACGTTATATTGATACGGACAACAACCTTGCGGATTTTCAGCAGGTGGATTTCAGGACGTCTGACCTCGGCGATCCGTTATTTATTCCCCGCTGTCTTGACGACGGTGCGTGGGATTACAAGGGCGGCAATGACAAAAAAACACCCGAATATGTTTTAAACGGCGCGCCCAACACGCTGTGGGCTGACGGTTCGGCGCTGGTATCTTCTGATATTTCCGCAATAGAATGGTATAAGGATAAGGATGGCAAGTATTATCTGTTTTTGCCGTCGACCGCGGATTTAGAAAACCTGACCGTATGGCATACCTTCGACGGCGAGGTACGTGTTGGTGAAACGGTGCTTGTAAATGGTGAGCCGACCGCGGCATTCAGCGCCTCAAACGGCGGGGAGTTTGTTTTGACAAACAACGGCAGGCGCTACGATATTGTGGTAATGAAGGCGGAGGATTTGCCCGCCATGTTTATCACGACGGAAGGCGACCTCTCCCTTGTCCACCAGGACAAAGAACTGAAGATGCCGGGTAAAATGATGCTGGCGGAAAAAGGGGAAGCAGCGGCACAATATGACGGGGCGCTCGAGCATATCAAGGGCCGCGGCAATACCTCCTGGACGTTGGACAAAAAGCCGTATAACATAAAGCTGCCCTCCGCCGCATCCTTGCTGGGAATGGATTCCAGCAAAAAGTGGAGCCTGCTGGCTGTTCACAGCGAGCCGACCGTATTCCGGCATAAAATCATGCACGACCTCGCAAACGATATCGGTTTGCAGTATTCGCCGCATTCTGAGTATATCGACTTGGTAATCAACGGTGAGTATTTCGGCATATACCAGCTAATTGAGCGGGTAGACATTGGAAAAAACAATCTTGTGAAGATTACCGACCTTTCCAAAAAAACGGAGGACGTGAATTCGGAGGAGCTGGAAAGCTACCCGCGTTTTGGCCCGAACGACCCTGAGACAGACTCGATGAAGGGCTATGAAATCCCCAATAACCCGGACGATATTACCGGTGGATACCTGCTGGAATTTGACGACTACCGCTATTACAGCGAGCCCAGCGGTTTTGTAACGAAGCGCGGGCAAAGAGTGACGATTAAGTCGCCTGAAAACGCGTCGAGAGAACAGGTTGCGTATATCAAGGGCTTTGTTGAGGATATGGAGGAAGCCATTTACTCCGAAACAGGCTACAATTCCAAGGGTAGGTATTATACTGAATATATCGACGCACAGGCGGCGGCGAAATTCTACCTGTTACAGGAGCTTGCCATCAACGTCGACGCGGGCAGGAACAGCTGCTATTTTTGGAAGGATACCGACAAAGCCGGCGACGGAAAGCTCCATTCAGGCCCGACGTGGGACTGGGACGCCGGATTGGGATTCCTGGGTACGCAGCATGGCGTCGACCTGAGCGACCCTTACGCATGGTGGGTAAACCAGAGCAGGCGAATCAGCGATGCGGAGCATACCATTTATTCGGCGCTTTGTATGCACAGCGATTTTCAAGAGCTTGTGCTAAAGCAGTGGACGAGCAACGTATATCCTGCGGTGCGCGTTTTACTCGGTGAAAGCCAAAGCAGCAGCGGTATATTAAAAAGCCTCGGCGATTACGGCGAATCGGTTGCTTCCTCCTATGCGCTGAACCAAAAAAGATGGAACCGCGCCGGTTTGGATGCGGGCATCAGCCAGCTGCAAAACTTTATAGCCAGCAGGACGGATTTTTTTAGCAGCGCGGGATTTGTGGCAGCGGCTGCGGAAAACATCAGCGGAGCAAAAATAGATGTAGAGACAATGTCTTACAAAATGCCCGTATACGCATTGACGGATGATGAAAAAGTAAGGTTTGAAAGCAAAAAACGCAATGTGCTGGGCAAAATAGAGTCCGCCGTTTCATGCGCGGAAATCGCGGCTGTATTGCAGGAGTACGATTACTTTATCAGCCACTTTTTCTCTGAGCCGCACGACGGTAAAACAATACGGACAGTCTATTATGACAACTCGAGCACCAAATGGTCCGTCCCCCATTATTACATATGGGGCGGCCAAGGCTTTGAAGAGCAATGGCCGGGAAAAGCAATGACGAGAGTAAGCGGTGATATTTATATGGCGACTATTCCCGCCGGATATGACTGGATTATTTTTAACAACAATGGCTATCCACAGCTTGCGACGCAAAGAATCCGCGCTCACGACAATCTTATTTTCACGAACAATGGTCCCGGATACCAGAGCACTGTGTCGGGCGTGGACGGCATTTGGACCGCGTATCAGGGCACTACGCAAGGGCTCACAAGTGCTGTATCGCAATTTTCCGATGAGTTGAGGGATTTAATAGCTACTATCAACCCCGATAATTACACAGAGGAAGAGCTCCTTGGTCTTACCGAGAGCCTGCAAAACGGTATCAGGAAAATACAAAATGCCGCTTCTGTCTCAGATGCCGCTCTTGCAAAGGAAGCGGCAAAAAAAGAAATACTGTCCCAAATCAAGCGGGTCGTATATTTTGACAACTCAGCCACGAAATGGACGACGGTGAACTTCTATACCTGGAATTCAGACGGAGAAGCGTTTAAGTGGCCCGGCCGGGATATGACACATGTAGGAAATAATATTTACAAGGCTGTTTTGCCCGCGGGCTACGACCGGGTTCTCTATAATAATGGCGAAGGACAGCAGACATATGACCTTAACGCGCCGGATTTTGAAAACAAAATCCATATTGCGCTGGAGCATAACGGAGGCGGAAAATACAGCTGTGCAACCGTTGCCTACAATCCGAATACGTCCGTTACTGTTTTAGTGGGCGACGCAGATGAAAACGGAACGGTCAATCTCGCGGATGTTCTGTCGATGCAAAAGCATTTGGCGAAGGTAAAAGCTCTCACTGGCATCGGTTTGCTAGCTGCTGATATAAATTACGACGGGGATGTCAGCATAGCCGATGTGCTTTTTGTCATGCAGTATTTGGCCCGGTATTCAAACGATTACGGCATTGGACAGCCGCGAAAAACGGTGGCATAACGAAAATATAATAATTAAAAAACGGACGACTATATGGTTGTCCGTTTTTTGCTGAAAAATCAGAGGAAACAGAATTGTTTTGGGTTTGATTATTTCCTATCCTTGATTCAGCTTCAGGATACCGCAGGAGCTTTGTCCGAAGAAAATGACAGCAAACTATTTGCTATAACAGTAAAACAAAAACTCATTCCGTCCGAGGTCACAAATTATATGCCGACTGATGGATTAGATATAATGTAGAATTAGTTGTATAAACTTGTAAAGAGAAGCCACACTAAAATTAAAGAATTCAAAAAAGGAGATAACCATGGACCGCGAAAGATTAATGCAGGAAGTCAAGGATATATACGCCAGTTTCTCTCAGCAGGAAACACAACAATATTTTTCTCAAACAGGAAGCAATACGAATCCGGAACAGTATTATGAGAAAATACTCAATATGGTTTTAAATGAAATTTCTTCCGGGACATTCGACAGATTTGATTCTGGCAGGTCAATTGTAGATGCAGTAGCAAAAGACAAGCACAAATGGTTATCTGAATGGAATCAATCGATAGAGGGCTGATTACAGCCCTCTTTTTTGTCTTATAAAGCCTTAGGGTCTGTGTTTCTGCAAGAGAAAAACGCCTGCCATAAGGCAAGCGTTCTGAAGCAGTGTGCAGGAGTTTTTGTATATCTTTTCATTAAAAAGTCGGCTGCAGCCACCCCGCCTGCGGCGCGGTACTGGCTGTAACGCTCTTCGCTGAAAACGGTCCACCGGACCGTTTTCTTTTCGCTCAGACCCCAAGTTGGACTCGAACCTTCCGGCACTCTTGCAGCATGGTCGCCTCGCTCGCTTGGAGCGCTTCGCGATGCTCCCTGCTGCTGCGCCAGCACAGCCCTCCCTTCTTCCGCCACTGGCGGCGGTCGGGCTTGCTGCCCTGCGGAACCGCAGGGTCGTCCTCTGGTTTGAGAATAACCTTTAGGACAAGCCAAAGAAAAAGACCGCCCAATTCGGGCGGTCTTTTTCTTTGGCTCCCCAAGTTGGACTCGAACCAACGACCTAACCGGTCAGAAACAAAGGTCGCCCTGCTCGCTTGGGGCGCTTCGCATTGCTCCCTGTTTCTTCCTGCGCA
>UQHH01000060.1 GCA_900540865.1 uncultured Oscillospiraceae bacterium | reverse complement strand
CAGAGCCTTTCAGGCGTTTCTGCAAAGCCACCGGCTTTGCCGGTGGATATTTACTAAGCTTAATATATAAACGAATAGTGTTTTCATTAAAAAACAACGTTTATGTTTTAATGCTTCACTCGTCAAATTTGCCCGCCTGCGGCGTGTACTCCCCTGTGACCTCGATAATATTTCCGTCCGGGTCAGTAAATTGAAATTAGTAATATGGGGTAACATTGCAGACATATTTGATTTTCGTCAGATGGCCTGTTATATTTAACCCCTTTACGCGCGCACGTTCCTTCCGCAAATCTTCGTCCCAGAAATTGAACACAAACTTATGCGTGTTCGGGGCAAGTGCTTTTGTTTTTAAGTCGTCGAATAATTCAGTATATTCCCCTTTATGTACGACTTTACCGGGATTGTCCGCGTCAAAATGCCCGTTCATCAGGGCAATGCAGCTTCCTTCAAAAGAAAAGACGGCAAACCTGTCCATGTTCCGCCCGGTAACGGGGATTTGCAGCAGCTTCTCATAGAAATCGATTGACCGCTCAAAATCGTTGACGATTAAATAAACCGAGCCTAAATGCATGGTTAAGCCCTCCCTGCGCATATTTATTTAAATCAGAACCGGAATCAATTGAAATATCCGGTTCTTTTTTATTTGATTTTACATTTATATATTGATTATATTATATTTTCCGCCCTGCTTTCACACGCTGAAAAGAAACTCGCCATCCAGAAAAGAATTCCATTAAATTTTACTTTTTCGCACTTTACTTCGCTTTTGAATCACGATATAATGAAATGCAGAGAATCATCACTGGAGGTATAAACATGAAAACTTGTCCAAAATGCTCCGCACAGGTAAAGGACGGCACTAATTTTTGCCCCGCGTGCGGCACACGCCTCGCCGAACCTGTAACGGCGGGCGCGGCAGCGCAGCCACAGCAGACAGCTCATCAGGCTCAGAAGCCTTTCAGCGAAAATATTAACAGCCATTCCGCGTACGGCCAGGCGGGCGCCCCGCAGCAGAACCGTACATACACAAATACAGCGCCGCAGCAGGCGGCACCAATGCCAAATCAGGGCGCTCCTAAGCAGCAGCCCCCCCATCAGCCAAATCAAGGGCCAACACCAACACCTGTGCCGCCTCCGCCGTATTATCAAAATGTAAATCCAAACCAGCAGCCCGGTGAAGACAAATTCAAAGAGGGCTTCAACAATGCTGTCGATAAAACAAAAAATTTCTTTAACAACACGACTGATGAAAGCAGCCTTCACGACGCGCAGGACGTACAGCAGAATAAAGTTTTGGCGCTTGTCAGCTATCTTGGGTACTTTTTCTTTATCCCCATGATAGTAAAGCCGCAGTCCCGCTACCTTCGTTTTCACGGCAACCAGGGCTTGACGCTGCTGCTTACGGAAATTATACTTGGCGTCGTGCACGCCGTCCTGTGCGGCATATTCGGACTGATTGGTCTGGCCGGTATTCCAGGCGCAATCATCAGCGGTATCTTTATAGTACTGTTCAGCATCGCGATTTACGGCGCCATCCTCGCCTGGGTCATTTTAGGCATTGTCAACGCCGTTACCGGCAAGGCAAAGGAACTGCCGCTGATTGGACGCATCCGCATTTTAAAAGAATTTTAAGTATTATATTCAGAAAACGCCCCGGTCTTGCTGGACCGGGGCGCCTTTTCTTTATAAGGCTTTGTGATTATACTACTTGATTTTCTGCAAATACTATAGACAAAGACTTTCAAGATTTATGGGTTTATCTTTATTTCATGTTCTTTTCGTACTGCTCGATCATCTTCTTGACCATCTGGCCGCCGACAGAACCCGCCTGACGGGACGTTAAGTCGCCGTTGTAACCCTGCTTGAGGTTAACGCCAACTTCAGAAGCCGCTTCCATCTTGAAACGGTCCAGAGCTTCTCTTGCCTCAGGAACTACTACAGAATTCTTAGACATAATGTTTTTCTCTCCTTTGCTTTAAATTTGTTTCAAACATATATTTTTCACTCGCTTCGCGGTGAATCAATCTCTTGATTAACGCCGCAATATTATTATATGATGCGGTTTTAGATATATAGCTAGTAAAAAATGGCCTTTTCTTTTCCGTTTTTTGAGATGTAAACAAATTACACAAAAAACCGATAATATAGAATGCGGCGCTTATAATGAAAAGCAGGCGCGGCGTATTTTATCAAAGCAAAACGGAGAAGGGATATCATGGAACGAAGCAGCTGTGAGCGGGGATTTCTTGCAATGTCTTCCCTGCTTCAGAAAATATACCGGACAACGCCGGAAAGCGACTTAGGAAACCTGTTGAGCGATTTGAATCCAATCCGCTTTTCGGGAACGCACATCTCATCGTTTCCCGCGTTCGAGGATTACAGGGATTTATATCGGAAGGAAAGGGAAAATGGGAAAACAAAAATGCAGGCGTCCTATCACGCATGCATCGATTTTCTTTTTCTATATGAGCGGGAATTCGATTTTCATTTAAAGAACGCAATTTCACGCTTTTCCCTCCGAGAATATGAATTTGAGCTTGAAAAACAGCTTTCTGCTTAACAGCACGAAGGGCGGCCAAACGGCCGCCCTTTACTTTTTACGCCGTTATGCCCTTGCCGCTGTGCGCTTTAGCTCATAGATAATATCGGAACGGTTTGCAACGGTCGGGGAATGCGTTACGATAATCACGCATTTGCCCTCGTCAGCAAGCTCACGGAGGATATGCATGATGTCGTTCTCCGTCTCTGCGTCGAGGTTGCCCGTCGGCTCGTCGGCAAGGATAACGTCCGGGTCATAGGACAGCGCCCTTGCAATCGCGACGCGCTGCTGCTGGCCGCCGGAAAGCTTCAGCACGCGCCGCCGCGCCTCGTCCTCCGAAAGCCCGACCCTGTTAAGCAAATCCATTGCGTGCTCCTTTTTATCCTTGCGCCGAACGCCGGCAATATCCATAGAAAGCACCACGTTTTCAAGCGCCGTCAGGTTTGTAAGAAGATTGAAATTCTGGAAAACAACGCCGACACAGTGGCGCCTGAAATCGTACTTGTTGATTTTTTTAATATCCTGCGCTTTGTAGTAAATCGTACCCGCTGTTGGGGACGCAAGCCCGGAAAGCAGGGAAAGCAGAGTCGTCTTTCCCGCGCCGGATTTCCCGACAATTGAATAAATCTTCCCTGGCTCAAAGGTAAAATTCACATCCTCCAAAACCGGCCTTTTATCGTAAGAAAAGCTCAAATCGCAAAGATTTAATATTGACATTTTGTTCCTCCTTAATCTCTGTTGGACAGTATTTTAAGCGGCTCGTACCGCATAATAAACAGCACCGACGCAATGCTTGCAACCAGCGTCAGCAAAATGCCAATGCCGAGAAGCTGGAGCAGTACGGTAAAATCGGTAGCGCTTGTTACCTGCGTAATATAATTTGCCGCCTGCGCGCCAATACCGCGGCCGCCTTCATCCTGCGCTCCGTTTTGGGGAAGCTGCATACCGCCCTGCATGTCTTCCCCGGAGGGCCGGCCCATCGCCTGCTGCCTCCGGTCCGCGCTCTGGCTCTGCGCCGAAACCTGGCTCTCAAGCAGCGCGTTTGTAACAGGCACGCTCAAAAACGCGCCTACAACGGAGCCAATTACAATAGCGCAGAGCGTTACGGTAAATACCTCTGTGATAAACTGCTGTGCGACCTTACGCTTTTTCATACCGATAGCCGTAAGCACGCCGATTTCATATTTTCTGTCACGAATGCTGAAAATATTGAGCACTACGAGTATGACCGCGCCGATTCCAAGTACGACAAGTAAAAAATAAAGCGCCATCTGCGAAAGGTTTTCAAGCGGCAGCAGGCTCTGCTCAAAACTTGTAATATCGGAAGAGCTTACGGTGTATTCGTCTGAAAGCCCCAGGCTCCTTGCCTGCTGCTCAAACTGTTCGTAATCTTCCACGCTTGCGAAGGTGTAGGTGCCGGAAAGCTGCTCGCGCATTTCGGTCGAGGCTTCTGTTCCGGTATCCTCGCTGTCCGCCGCAGCGGCTTTTTGGGCGGAAGCGTCTGTAATTTCCTTGAGCGCCGTATAGCTCATGTAAATTTGGTTCGCGGGGTCGCTGCCTGTAGAAAATCCGCCCATAAAACCGCCCGAAGTAACCGTGGACTGGCTGTTGTTATAAATACCGGCGATTTTTATGGAATACGTTTCGTCCTCATCGTTTGGGTTGCTGATTGTTATGGTATCGCCCACCTTGAGGGAATTGAAGGTCGCCAGCTCGTCGGAAATTACACATTCCTGACTGCCTGTACCCTCCTCAAACATGGAGCCCTCGGAAATTTTACAGGTACCGTTTAAAAAGTCCGTCATCGCGTCATCCGAGCTGTAGCCGACGACGGTAAAGTCTCCCTGCGTGCCCCAGCGTCCCATTCCCTCTCCGCCGCCGGGCATGCCGCCGCCCTGCATTCCGTCAGGAGCGTTCTGCTTTTCCCCGCCCTGTGTGCCGCCAGAGGTATTGGACGATGTGTTATCCGATGAGGTGTCCTCATCCGTCACCGGTTCAAAAGCATCCGTCCCGTTCACGGAGACAGTGAGCGTATAGTAAAAGGACTTAACGCTTTCAGCCTTGGCGTAGGTCTGCATTTCGTCCAGGGAAAGGGAGCCCTGATTGCCCATCATCTGGGCAAAATCAGATTTATCGAATTCCGGAGGTTCCCCGTTTTCTGAACCGCCGGACTCATTTTCCTCCAGCTGCTTCATCATGGAAGAACGGTCAAACGATATTTGGGCCGTAACCGACATGGAATCGAGCGCCTGCCCGCGCACGTTGTACGCCGCCTGGCGGATAGAAAGCCCAATACAGGCGGAAACGGCGATGACCAGAACGATAATGCCGATGAGGATGTTTCTGCCCTTGGAACGGCTGATGCTTCTCAGCGCGTTTTTAAAAATATACATAGGTTAACCTCCCGTTTTTACATTGCAAAGCGCAGTGTAACAGGATAACCTTGAAAAAAACTTAAAGTTTCCGCCTGTTCAATATTTTTTCAAGCTTTTCTGTTATAATGGAAAAAGAAAAATCTGTTGGAAGCTGGGAGGCCGTAGCTTGAAAATTTTAATCGTAGAAGATGAAAAACAGCTTTGCGAGGCGCTCGTTGCGCTTTTAAAGGACAACGGCTATTCCGCGGATGCCGTATATGACGGGCAGGATGGTCTGGATTATGCGCTGACCGGCGTGTACGACGTGATTGTACTCGATATTATGCTCCCCTTGATGGACGGTCTGGCCGTGCTGAAAAAAATAAGGGAGGCGGGCTGCTCTGTTCCCGTGCTCCTGCTCACGGCTAAGAGCGACGCGCGCGACAAAATCAGCGGGCTCGACAGCGGCGCGGACGATTACCTGACAAAGCCGTTCATCGCGGGCGAGCTGCTCGCGCGCATCCGCGTTTTGACGCGGCGGCGCGGGGAATATGTCGGCGATACGCTCGATTTCGGGAGCTGTACGCTCGATAAAAACACGCATGAGCTTTCCTGCGCGGGAAAGTCATTAAAGCTCGGGCGCAAGGAATACGAAACGCTCGAAATGCTGATGGGTAATCCCGGGCAAATTATCCCGAAAGAACGGTTTATTGAAAAAATCTGGGGCTACGACAGCGAGGCGGAGTACAACAATATCGAGGTTTACGTCTCATTCCTGCGCAAAAAGCTTCTTGCGCTTCATGCGGATATTACAATCAAGGCGGTGCGCTGCGTCGGCTACAAATTGGAGAATGCGGTATGATTAAAAAATTGCGGCTAAAATTTATACTTGTTTCCATGAGCGGCGTTCTGCTCGTTCTGGTGATTATTTTCGCGACACAGAATTATTTGATGATAAAAAGCAGCGAAGAGCAGACAAACCGGCTGCTCCAGTCCGTTGTGATGACCGATGGAAATATGGAAAACCTGCACCAGAAGCCGGACGGCGGCGGTTTTCTCCCTGAAAAGGACCAAAAACCCGACGGACTGCGCCCACCCGCGCAGGAAACGCTGCGCGGCGCGAAATTTTTTTATGTTAAGTTTGATTCCACAGGCAATGTTTTGGAGAGCGACGTGTCACACATGGCGGATTTAAGCGCCGAGGACGCGGCTTCCTACGCGCGCGGCGCGCTTGAGTCAGGCAGCCGGTCCGGTACGGCCGACGGCTACCAGTTTTTGTGCGGGCAAAAGGAATACGGTACCATTGTCGCGCTCGCCCAGCGTGACGTCGAAACAAATATGCTGCGCCAGCTCACGACGATTTCCGCCGCCGCGGTTATAGGCGGAGTGCTCGTTTTCCTCGTGCTCGTGCTGCTGCTTTCAAAATGGGCGGTCAGGCCCGTCAAAACGGCTTTTGAAAGGCAGCGCCAGTTTATCTCGAACGCGGGGCACGAGCTGAAAACGCCGATTACGATTATCGCCGCGAACTCCGACGTCCTACACAGCGAAATTGGGGACAACAAGTGGCTTTCTTATATCCAGAACCAGAACGAGAGGATGGCCGCGCTGGTAAACGACCTGCTCACGCTCGCGCACACCGACGAGGATAGCCAGAAGCCACAGCTTGAACGGTTTGATTTCAGCGGCGCCTGCGTGGACTGCGCGCTCGAATTTGAAAGTATTGCGTACGAAGGCGGGAAAACGTTTTTAACCGACATCCAGCCGGATATTTTAATAAACGGAAACGAGCCTATGATGAAACAGCTGCTCTATATTCTTATAGACAACGCTCTCAAGCACTCCGACCAAAACGGCGAGGTACGCGTGACGCTCAAACGCATGGGTTCCAAGGCCGTGCTGGAGGTTTATAACACCGGGGAAGGCGTTCCGCCGGAGGAACGCGATAAAATATTTGAGCGGTTTTACCGCAGCGACAGCTCGCGCTCGCGCGAGACGGGCGGATATGGGCTTGGCCTCGCAATCGGCAAATCGATTGTGGAGCTGCACAAGGGCAAAATTACCGTGCAGAGCGAGCAGGGCAAATGGACGCGGTTCATCATCATCCTGCCGGGATAAGACCCTATCCTATATTAAAAGCCTTACGGCACCCATGTGCTGTAAGGCTTTCTTTTATTTATAGTGACTGCTCGGGCTGGAGCTCTTCAAAATCAAAGGGCTCCGTACTGTTCCCAAACTTGCGGAACCGCTCGTAGCGCTGCTGCAAAAGCTCCTCCGCGTCCATTTGGCGGTATTTTTCAAAGGTGCGCAGTATCAGCCCCTTTAGGCTTTCAAACATTTTGCTGTCCTTTGTTTTCGGCTCGCGGATGATTCGTTCGATGACCTGCATCTTAAATAAATCCTGCGCGGTCAGCTTTAAGCACTCGGCGGCCTCCGCCATTTTAGTGGAATCCTTCCACAAAATGCTGGCGCAACCCTCGGGGGATATAACCGAATACACAGCGTTTTCGAGCATCCAGACCTCGTCGGCAAGCGCCAGCCCCAGCGCGCCGCCGCTGCCGCCCTCTCCTATCAGGATAGAAAGCACCGGCGTCTTTAGAGCGGACATTTCAAACAAATTTTCAGCTATCGCCTGGCCCTGGCCGCGCTCCTCCGCGCCGATGCCGCAGAACGCGCCGCTCGTGTCTACAAAGCACAGAACAGGGCGTCCGAACTTCTCCGCCTGTTTCATCAGGCGCAGGGCTTTGCGGTACCCTTCGGGATGCGCGGAGCCAAAATTGCGCTCCATACGCTCCTTTAAGTCCCTTCCTTTTTCCAGCCCGATAACTGTGACCGGCATATCGTAAAGCTGCGCGATTCCGCCGATTACGGCTTTATCGTCACCAAAGCGGCGGTCTCCGTGCAGCTCGAAAAAGCTGTCTCCAAACAGACTGCTGATATAGTCGACAGTCGTGAGCCTGCTGTTGGAACGCGCCTGCGTTACCTTGTCAAATGCGCTCATTCCCTGCACCCCCTCATACTTCTTCCGCCGGACAAACCGTATGGAGCTTTAACAGCTTTTCTAATGCGGCCTTTAAATCTTTGCGCGGGACGACCGCGTCGATAAAGCCCTTCTCCAATACAAATTCCGACGTCTGGAAATTCTTCGGGAGCTTCTGCCGGATGGTCTGCTCGATAACGCGCGGCCCGGCAAAGCCGACAAGCGCGTTCGGCTCGGCAAGGATAATGTCGCCCTCCATTGCAAAGCTCGCCGTCACGCCGCCGGTCGTGGGGTCGGTCAGAACGGTAATATAGAGCAGGCCCGCGTCGCTGTGGCGTTTTGCCGCGGCGCTGGTCTTTGCCATCTGCATCAGGGACAAAATTCCCTCCTGCATCCGCGCTCCGCCGGAAACGGTACATATAACGATTGGAAGCCCATGCTGCGTTGCGTATTCAAACGCGCAGGTAATCTTCTCGCCCGTTACCGTGCCCATGCTGCCCATCATAAAGCCGGGGTCCATCGCGGCAAATACGGTCTTTATCCCGCCAATTTCCGCTACGCCCGTAATTACCGACTCATTTTCGCCGCTTTTAAGCTTGCAGCTTTGCAGCTTCCTGTCGTATTCGGGAAAGCCAAGGAGGTTTTGCGACTGCATTTCACCGTTTGCTTCTTCAAAGGTTTCGCGGTCACACAAAAGCTCAATGCGTTCCCTGGCTGAAAGCCTCAGGTGATGGCCGCATTTGACGCACACCTTATGGTTTTCCTCCAAGTCGGACGCAAGCAGCAGCGTTTTACAGGTAGGACATTTTACCCACATGGTTTCGGGGATATAAGGGCGGCTGTCCTTTTCCTGCGGTGCGCTCTGCTCCCCTTCCAGCTCGTTTTTCGGCTTTAAGAAAGTGAAAAAATCGCCGTTTATCATACGCGCAACATTCCAATCATACAAAATTTATCGCAGCATGCCCCTTGTGGGCATCTCATTCAATCTTGGCGGATTTTATTCCTGTTCTTCCATCTGTTCCTTTTTCTGCGCTTCCCTCTTGAGCATCAAGTCGGTCGTATAGGTGCCGGCCACAAATTCCGGGTCGGAAAGCAGCTCAATCTGTAAATCCCTGTTGTGGTCCACGCCGTGGATATTCAGCTCGCTCAACGCCATCTTCATCTTGCGGATGGCCTGTTCCCTCGTCCTTGCCTGGACAATCAGCTTGCCTATCATGGAATCATAAAAAGGCGGGATTTCATAGTCCTGAAAAATAGACGTATCAAACCGTACGCACGGCCCGCCCGGAATATGCAGTTTATATATTTTACCACAGCTCGGGCGAAAATCAAGCTCCGGGTTTTCCGCGTTGATTCTGCATTCTATAGCATTTCCATGTATGTAAATCTTATCCTGCGTCATGGTAAGCTCGCTGCCGGCTGCAATGCGGATTTGCCACTGCACCAAATCGAGCCCCGTTACCATCTCTGTTACGGGATGCTCCACCTGCAGGCGCGTGTTCATCTCCATAAAATAAAAGCTGCCCTGCTGGTCGAGCAAAAACTCGACGGTGCCCGCGTTGACATAACGCACTGCCTGCGCCGCCTTGCGCGCGGCCTCCATCATTTTAAGGCGGGTTTCATGGCTGATGGCGGGCGACGGGCTTTCCTCTATGAGCTTCTGGTTTTTGCGCTGGACGGAGCATTCACGTTCGCCCAGGCACAGCACGTTTCCATGCTTGTCGCACAGAAGCTGCATTTCAATGTGCTTGACGGGATATAAAAATTTCTCCATATAGACAGCGCCGTCGCCAAACGCGCTTTTTGCCTCGCTGGAGGCCGCGTTGAATGCGTTTTCAAACTCGTCCATGCAGTCTACACGGCGGATACCCCTGCCGCCGCCGCCAGAACGCGCTTTAATCAGCAGCGGGAAGCCGATTTTCTTCGCTTCCTCTTTCGCTGTTTCGACATCGTCAACAATGTCGCAGCCGGGCGTTACGGGAACGCCCGCGTCGCGCATGGTTTTACGCGCCATATCCTTATCGCCCAGCAGGGAAATCATTTCGCTGCTCGGGCCGATGAATTCAATATTGCACTGCTCGCACAGAGACACGAATTTTGCGTTTTCAGACAGCAGGCCGTAGCCCGGATGGATTGCCTGCGCGCCGGTCGCGACGGCAACCGTCAGGATAGCCGCCATATTCAGGTAGCTGTCCGTTACCTGCGGCCCGCCGACACAATAGCTTTCGTCGGCAAGCTGTACGTGCATAGCGTCCTTGTCCGCCTGCGAATAAATCGCGACGGTCGCAATTCCCATCTCTCTGCAAGCCCTTATGATACGAACGGCGATTTCGCCGCGGTTTGCAATCAATATCTTGGAAAACAAATCGATTCCCCCATTAAGCGGCCCGGTGCCGCGGAAATAATTGGTTTATTCGCCGTCGCCGACGAGCGCGAACGCAAATTCGGCCGATACGCAGAGCTTGCCGTTTACCGTACCCTTTGCCTCTAAAAAGTAAAACGCGCCGCGGTTTTTCACAAGCGTACAGACAGATTCCAGCGTGTCGCCGGGAAGCACCTTGTTTTTAAACTTTACGTTGTTGAGCTTTGTAAAATACCGGCAGCGTCAGATGTGTATAAGAGACAGGCGTTGCCCCCTGCGCCTTGCCCGCTAAAAGCACGCAGCTTGCCTGCGCCATCATTTCGCACAGGATGACGCCCGGCACGACCGGGTTGCCGGGAAAATGGCCCTTTAAAAAGAACTCGTCGCCCTTTACCGTATATTTGCCCCTTGAAGTGTTCTCATCTATGACCTCCGCTTCCTCGACAAGCAGCATATTGTCGCGGTGCGGGATGATTTTTTTAATCTCTTCCTGATTCACAGTAACACATCCTTATGCCATACGGCTCATTTGATTTTAAATAAAGGCTGGCCGAACTCGACGATATCGCCGTTCTGCGCGCAGACCTCCGTGATGGTTCCGCTCTGTGCTGCGGTGATTTCGTTCATGAGCTTCATCGCTTCGATGATGCAGATAACGTCGCCCTTCTTTACGGAAGAGCCGACCGTCACGTACGGCTGCGCGTCGGGAGAAGCCGCCGCGTAAAACACGCCGACCATCGGCGCCGTAATGGAAGCGCCGCCGTCGTCCGGCTGTGCTTCGGGCGCAGCGCTTTGTACAGCGGCCTGCGCCGCAGGTGCGGGCGCTGCCGCTTGTACAGGCTCAGCAGCCTGCACTACGACGGATTTTTCTTTCTTTATGGTCAGCTTTTCGCCGTCCGTTCCCTTTATCTCAAAGCTGGTTACGCCTGTCTGGTCAATGGTCTTAATCAGTTCCTTCAGCTCGCTGAGGTCATACATTGGCATTATTAACTCCCCTTTTGCTTGATATGAAATCAGGCGGCTATTAGTCCGCACATTTTTTGAATATGATACACGCATTATGTCCGCCGAAGCCGAGCGACGTGGACATTGCGTAATCCACCTTCTGTTCTACCGCTTTGTTTGGAATATAATTGAGGTCGCAGTCCTCGTCGGGCACCTCGTAGCCGATGGTCGGCGGAAGTACGCCGTCCTCGAGCGCCTTGGCGCAGATAACCGCCTCGGCGCCGCCGGCAGCACCCAGCATATGCCCGGTCATCGATTTGGTGGAGCTGATATAAAGCTCCTTTGCCCTGTCTTCCCCGAATACCCGCTTGAAGGCCATCGTCTCGACCTTATCGTTCGGAGGCGTACTGGTGCCGTGCGCGTTGATATAAACCCTGTCGCTGTCTCCAATGCCCGCTTCCTTAACCGCAGCGGCGATAGCACGCGCCGCGCCGTCTCCGTCCGGCTCGGGAGCCGTCACATGGTACGCGTCGCAGGTGTTTCCATAGCCGCAGATTTCCGCGTAGATTTTCGCTCCGCGCTGTTTTGCGTGCTCATACTCCTCTAAAATAACGATGCCCGCGCCTTCGCCGATGACAAACCCGTCGCGGCGCTTGTCAAACGGGATAGAGGCCGTCTTGGGGTCGTTGCGGGACGTCAGCGCCATGATATTGGAAAAGCCCGCGATGGAAAGCCGGTTGATTGCCGCTTCCGCGCCGCCCGCAATGATAGCGTCGGCATAGCCGCCCGCGATTGCGTGGAACGCCTCGCCGATGGAATGCGTGCCTGTCGCGCAGGCCGTCACAATCGGCAGGCACACGCCCCTGGCGTTATGTTTGATTGCAACCGTACCGGAAGCCATGTTGCCAATCATCATCGGGACAAAAAACGGCGATACCTTTTTCGGTCCGTTTTTCTCCATATTGTTTGAATTGTTGATAAAGGTTTCCATTCCGCCGATGCCCGCGCCGACGTAAACGCCGAAACGGTCCGGGTCTATTTTGCCGTCGATTTCGCTGTCGCTGACCGCCTGGGCGGCAGCCGCAACCGCGTACTGTGTAAAGAGGTCTGTTTTGCGCAGCTCCCTCTTTTCAATATATTGTGTCGCGTCAAAATCCTTGACCTCCGCGGCAATCGTTACCTTTAAATCAGACGTATCGAATTTTGTGATAAAATCAATCCCGCTTTTGCCTTTTTTCAGGGAATCCCACGTGGCCTGTACGTCGTTGCCTACGGGCGTTACCGCGCCAAGGCCTGTGACTACTACTCTTCTCATTGGGTTCTCTCCTTCCGCTGTGGTTTCTTACATTGCCATGCCGCCGTCCACGCGCAGTACCTCGCCCGTGATATAGGCCGCTTCGTCGCTTGCCAAAAACGCGACGGCGTTGGCGACGTCCTGTACACTGCCCGGCTTTCTCATCGGAATGAGCGCCGTGAAATTTTCTTTTACCTTGTCGCTTAACGTTTTTGTCATATCGGTATCGATATAGCCGGGCGCCACGGCGTTACAGGTAATTCCCCTGCCTCCAAGTTCCTTGGCGACCGTCTTGGTAAGGCCAATCATACCGGCCTTTGCGCTTACATAGTTTGCCTGCCCCGCGTTGCCGCCGAGCGCGACGACAGAGCTGATGTTGACGATTCTGCCGCTCCTTCTCTTCATGAAGTGCGTGTACAGGTGCTTAATCATGTTGAACGCGCCCTTTAGGTTGACGTTTAAAACCGCGTCGAAATCCTGCTCCTTCATGGAGCGCAGCGTCGCGTCACGGACAATGCCGGCGTTATTGATTAAAATATCGACCGCACCGAAGGCTTCTATCACCTTATCCACCGTTTCCTTTACGCCGTCGTAGCTTGAAACATCACAGGTATAAACCTCACATTTCACACCGAGGCCTGTAATCTCCTGCTTTGTCTTTGCGGCGTTTTCATCGTCCCCTATCTGGAGAATCGCGATATTCGCGCCGTCCTTTGCGAGCGTCAGGGCAATTTCCCTGCCGATTCCTCTGGAACCGCCCGTAACGACGGCTGTTTTATCCTGAAATCTCATAGTTGCTCCGTCCTTTCCGTTTCTTGTCCGGTTATGTAAATCAAAGAAGCAGCGCCCTGCATTCCTCAAGCGTTTGCTTGTCCTCCACGTGGCAGGCGGTTACGCTTGCGTCGATTTTCTTAATCAAGCCCGTCAGCGTTTTGCCGGGGCCAACCTCGATAAAGGTGTCCACGCCCTCATCGATAAGATTTTCTACCGTCTTCTGCCACTGTACCGGGCTTCTTGCTTGGTTGATAATCAGCTCTTTAAAATCACCGCTGTAGGGCTGCGCCGTCACGTTTGAATAAACGGGAATTTGCGGCTCTGAGAGCGAAACGTTTTCAAGATAAGCCGCAAGGCCGTCTGACGCACTCTCCATAAACGGGCTGTGGAACGCGCCGCTTACCGCCAGGCGCACCGCCTTGCCTCTTTGCTCCTTGACCGCCGCGGAAAATTCCTCCACAAGCGTTTCATCCATCGCAACGACCGTCTGCGCCGGGCTGTTATAGTTTACCGGCCACGCGTTTTCAAAGCGTTTGCAGAGCGCCTCCACCATTTGGGGCGTAAGCTTCATCACCGCGACCATTGCGCCTTTGCTTTTTGCGGCGGCTTCATCCATGAGCCGCGCGCGCTTACAGACAAGGCTGAAAGCGTCTTCGTTTGAAAGAATGCCGCAAAAACCGAGAGAAGCAATTTCCCCGAGCGAAAATCCAGCGATAAAGTCGGGCTTAATTCCAAGCTCTTCTACCGCGCAGGCCGCCGCCAAATCGACCGCGAACACGCACGGCTGGGTGTTTACCGTAAGAGACAGCTCGTCCTTTTCCGCTGTAAAGCATTGCTCTGAGGTGCCGGGACGAAGCTTGTCCGCCATATCGAAAACCGCCTTCGCGGCGGGCGAGCACTCGTAAAGCTCCTTGCCCATGCCGGTATACTGGGCGCCCTGTCCTGAAAAAACTAACGCTATTTTACCCATTTCGTCGCACCGCCCAATACTTCCTCCGCCTGGGTGAACATCTCTTCGATGATTTCCTTAGCGGGCTGCTCCTTCTTGACCATCGCGGCTACCTGCCCCGCGGGGACGCAGCCGTTCGATACGTCGCCGCCGCGCGCAGCCGCGCGCAGCACGCCGAGGCCCATACTTTCAAGCTCTTCGTCCGTAATTTCGCTGTTATATTCTTTTTTGAGGTATTCCCTTGTAAACGCGTTTTTCAGCGAGCGCACGGGATGGCCGAGCCGCTTGCCCGTGAGCACCGTGTCGATGTCCTTCGCCTTTAAAACCCGGTCCTTATATTCCTGCGCGATGGTGCATTCCGTCGCGACAAGAAACCTTGTGCCGACCTGCACGCCGACAGCGCCGAGCATAAGCGCCGCCGCAAGCTGCCTGCCGTCCGCGATACCGCCCGCCGCGATGACCGGGATGTCTACCGTATCGACTATCTGCGGGACGAGCGCCATTGTCGTCAAATCCCCGACGTGGCCGCCGGATTCGCCGCCCTCCGCGATGACCGCGAACGCGCCGTGGCGCTGCGCGAGCCTTGCAAGCGCGACGGACGGCACAACCGGAATTACCTTGATTCCGGCAGCAAGCCATTCCTTCATATACTTGCCGGGATTTCCCGCACCGGTCGTGACGACCGGGATTTTTTCCTCAGCGACGACCTTAGCGACCTCTTCGACAAACGGGCTCATGAGCATGACGTTTACGCCAAAGGGCTTGTTTGTCAGCTCCCTGCATTTTATAATTTCAGCGCGGAGCTGGTCGCCGTTCGAGTTCATCCCCGCAATAATGCCGAGCCCGCCCGCGTTACTGACGCCCGCCGCCAGGGACGCGTCCGCGACCCAAGCCATTCCTCCCTGGAAAATCGGGTATTTTATGCCTAATTGTTCGTTTATCGGTGTGCTTATCATAATAAAAACCTCCGTTGTGTTTGGCAAGCCTTTTAAATATCCCAACGCAGCACGCAGCTGCCCATCGTAAGGCCGCCGCCGAACGCGCACATTGCAATATACTCGCCCTTCTTGAATTTTCCCGCGCGGTATGCCTCGTCAAGGCACATCGGCATACAGGAAGCGGACGTATTGCCGTAATGCGCAATATTATAAATATAACGGTCTGCGGGAATGTCGAGCTTTGCAGCCGCCGTGTCGATAATCCTCGTATTCGCCTGGTGCGGCACCACATGGCCAATGTCGCTCTGTTCAAGCCCCGCGCCGCTCACTGCGCGCTTGATTCCGTCGACCATTGCGCTGACGGCGAACTTGTAGACCTCGTGCCCGTTCATAAAAATAACCGGCCTTTCGGATGGATGCTCATAAAACGGGGAAGTATTTTCCCCCTTGGGCGCGTAAAGCACCTCGGGGTTGCCCTGCGCCATTACATAAATGGAGCGAAGGCCGTCGCCTTCAGAAAGCACCACCGCGCCCGCGCCGTCCCCGAACAGTACGCACGTGCCGCGGTCGGTCCAGTCGGTTATATTGGAAAGGTTGTCCGCCGCGATGACGAGCACCTTTTTCACCTTTTTTGATACAAAAAAACCGTCCGCCACGTCCAGCGCGTAAATAAAGCCGGAGCACGCGCCGTTTATGTCGAACGCGGGGCACGACGCCCCGATTTCTCGCTGAACAACGCACGCCTGAGCGGGGGTGATGTAATCTCCCCGCAGCGTCGCGCAGATAATCAAGTCGAGCTCGCCCGGCGTAATATTCGCGCACTCCATCGCGTTTTTTGCCGCCGCGACGCACAAATCCGTCAGGGTCTCCGTCGTGCAGATATGACGCTCATGTACGCCGGTGCGTTTTGTAATCCATTCGTCGCTCGTTTCCACCATAGTGGACAGCTTTTCGTTTGTTAGTATGTACTCCGGAACGCTCCTGCCTGTTCCTATAATGCTGAAGCTCATGATTTCAGTCCTCCGTTTTCCATCTTTTTCAGCCGCGCGCTCAAAAAGACATTCATTCTATCAATACAGCCGAGCAAAATTCCTTTTTCCTGCTGTGTCATTCCGGCGGTAATGCTTTTGGCAAGGCTTTTATGAAACCGTTTATGAATCCGGTCCGCGTGGCGCCCCTCGTCAGTGAGCTGCACATATACCTGCCTGCCGTCCTCCAAGCTCTTTTTCTTGACAGCGTAGCCCTTTTTTACCAGCTTGTTTACAGCAATGGTAACGGATGACGGCGTAATCATCAGCTCGCCGGCAATATCGCCGATAAGCCGCCCACGTATGGGATTTTTGTTAATTACTTCAATCAGATGCAGCTCGCTTATAGAAAGATTAAAGCGCTTTGAGCGCATCAGCGTGTTCTGCTCCACTCGGGAAAAGAGCGAATAGCTCTGCTCCAGCACGTAATTTAAGCGGTCGCAAAAATCCTCTCCCATATATTTCAGCTCCTTTCGGAGAAATAGTTTGATTACTTAACTAATTTTATCTCCGCAGAGCCTGTTTGTCAAGAAAAGAAATGGACAACAGCCTGGCTGTATTCTTATTTTACCTTTATAATATATTTCGCCCGCGTTTTTTGTAATAATATGGTTTTTCTGACAGTTTCGTTTTTACAATAGCTACGTCAGCTGCAGTAGTCCTGAAGCAGGCGGTCGAGCTCCTTTTTACCCTGCGCTTTGATGCCCTCGCCCTTTAATTGCTTCTGGTCGAGTACCGGTAACGCCGACACCTCCGCCTCCGTTACCTTGAACGGCGTTTCGCTTTCTTCCTCGTATACGGCAATCTTCCCATTGTAATCCTTGAGATAATAAACCTTTTCATATATGGTTTTCGGTGTTGACGTGATTTCTGTCTGGGCGGCAGTCTGTGCCGGCCAGATGGTTGCTACCAACGCGGATACTGCTATTACGCCAAAAAAGATGCATACTAACATCGCGGCATATTTTTGTACTTCTTTTTTTGTCAAAACCCGGTCCCTTCCTTTCTTTTCTACAAAAAAATCCTTTGTATTATTATTGCTGCCGCGCGCCCGCTTTATACAGATTGGCATGCGCAATCCGATTTAACAAATTATTAAAGAAATAATGCCGAAAAAACATTTCATTTTTCTTTGGGAAGTGTTATAATGTGGATTAGTTATATGTTCTTTCAGGGACGGTTCCGCTCTTTTTGGGGCGCTGCGTTCCGTTTATTTTTTAAAAATACAGGGAGGTCGGCTAAACGATGAGAAAAACCGACATCAATAAATTTACCGATGAAACAGGCCTTGAAACGGCAGGAGAAAACGCCGCGGTCAAGGGAACGAAAGGATTTTTATCCGTCGTCTGGAAAGTACTTTCCACGCTTCTGATGATTTTGCTGATTGCGTGCGTAGTCGTCGGCGTATCCGTGTCGATTTATCTGTTTGGGCT
>UQHH01000059.1 GCA_900540865.1 uncultured Oscillospiraceae bacterium | reverse complement strand
ATGGAAACTAATTTTTTGGTTTCCATCCTTTTAAAACGAAATTTTTAAGAAGCAACGTGGATTAAAAAACAAGGCTGTTTTTCTGCTTTTATATTCCGGCTAATTGTGGTATACTACTCTATAAACATTATTTTTCTATGCGCTCCCTGCTAAGGGGGGCGCCTTACCGTTTGCTTTAAAATTTTCCTTATGAAAGGAACGTGTCAAATGAATGCTGTAAACAGACAGGAGCTTGCGCCCGGCGTTTATTTCAGCAGCGTCGATGACGGCCGTTTTAAAACGGGCCGCGTCAGCGTGACCATGCTGGTTCCGCTGAAAAATGAGACAGCGGCCAGAAACGCGCTGCTCCCGCAGGTGCTCGCACGCTCATGCAAAAAATACCCCGACTTTTTAAGTCTCAACAAACGGCTCAACAGCCTTTACGGCGCGTCGGTCATGGGCTATTGCCGGAAATTTGGAGAATCCCAGGCGCTTACGCTATCGATTGCGGGGCTCGACGACCGTTTCACCATCGACAAGGAGCAGGTATCCGCGGAGCTTACGGAGCTTTTATGCGCGATGCTTTTTGAGCCGAAGCTCGAAGGCGGCGCGTTCTGCAGGCAGGACGTGGAGCAGGAGCGCAGGCAGCTGCTCGACGCAATCGACGCGGAATATAACGAAAAGCGCGTGTACGCCGTCAACCGCTGTACCGAAATTATGTGCAAAAACGAGGCGTTCGGCATCCGCCGTTACGGCTCGCGCGAAGCAGTGGAGAAGCTTTCCCCGCAGGATGTGTACAATGCCTGGGAGGACGTTCTCAAAACGGCGCGCGTTGAAATAATGATGATAGGCGCCTCCGACAAAGCGGCTGCGGCCGATACGTTTTGCAGGTCGTTTGAAAAGATTTCGCGCAGACCATCGGAAATTAAAACGGAAATCGTGCGCAGCGCAGACAATGTTACGCGCGAAACGGAAGAGCTTGACGTTGCGCAGTCAAAGCTTGTCATGGCGTTTCGCACGGGAGCTGCGGAGCCGGACGACAGTGTTATGGCGCATCGCCTGATGAGCGCGGTGCTCGGCGGCACGCCGAACTCCAAGTTCTTTGTAAACGTCAGGGAAAAGTACAGCCTGTGCTATTACTGCGCGGCACGCTATGACCGCAATAAAGGCATCCTTACGGTAGACAGCGGCGTCGAAACGCAGAATATCGATAAGGCTGAAAAGGAAATACTCAACCAGATTCACGCGCTGCAAAACGGCGAGCTTTCAGACTTCGAAATGGATTCTACGAAACTGAGTATGACGAACAGCTTCAACTCTATGTCCGATACGGTCGGCGGGACGGAAGCGTGGTATATCTCCCAGCTTCTCGACAAGGAGCAGCTTACGCCGGAAGAAGCCTCAAAGCGCGTCATGGATGTAACGCCGCAGCAGGTAATCGACGCCGCAAAAAAGCTCACGCTCGATACCGTTTATATTCTTAAGCCGAATGACGCCGGTGAAGAAGAGGAGGGAGCCAAATGAGCTTTACCGAGATAAAGGGCGCGCGCACGCATGACAGCTATTTTAAAGCGGTGCACCCGACGGGCCTTACCATATATGTTTACCCGAAAGAGGGTTACAGCTCGACTTACGCGATGTTCGGCACGAAATACGGCTCAGTCAACCGTACCTTTTCCGTAAACGGCGGCGAGAAGCTTACCGTGCCTGACGGCATTGCGCATTACCTGGAGCATAAGCTCTTTGAAAGCGAGGACGGCGACGCGTTTACCCGCTACGCGAAAACAGGCGCGTCGGCAAACGCCTACACGTCCTTTGACAAAACGTGTTATCTCTTCTCCTGCACGGAGAACTTTGAAGCCTCACTAGAAATCCTGCTTGATTTTGTGCAGTCGCCGTACTTTACAGAGCAGACCGTACAGAAGGAACAGGGCATTATCGGACAGGAAATCAGGATGTATGACGATTCTCCCGATTGGCGCGTGATGTTCAACCTCCTGGAGGCGATGTACCACAACCATCCTGTAAAAATTGATATTGCCGGAACGGTCGAATCGATTGCGCAAATTACGCCGGAATATCTTTACCAGTGCTACGAAAGCTTTTACAACCTAAACAATATGGTTCTTTGTGTTACCGGAAACTGTACGCCGGAGCAGGTATACCAGATTGCCGATAAGATGCTCAAGCCCTGTAAAAAGCAGACGGTTGAAACCTTTTTTGAGCCGGAGCCTGAAAGCGTCGTGCAGGAATACGTGGAGCAGGTTTTCCCGGTCGCCGTACCGATGTTTCAGCTCGGCTTCAAGGCAAAGGCGGGAGAGACACGCACTACAAGCGAAGAGCTTGCGCTTACAGATATTATGCTGTTTGCGCTTGCGTCAAACTCCTCCCCAATGTACAGGGAGCTTATGGACAAAGGGCTTATCAACCAGAGCTTCGGCTATGAATTCTTTGAGGGGCCGGGTTATGTAAGCGTCCTGTTCAGCGGCGAATCGCGCGACCCGAAGCAGGCGGCAAAAATCATCCGCAGCTATGTGGACAAGGCCCGCCAAAACGGGCTGCCGGAGGAGGACTTCGAAATCGCTAAAAAAGCAATTTACGGCGAGACGGTCGGTTCTCTCAATAACATTGAATCGATTGCGAACGTGCTCACGGAATTTGCTTTTACCGGCAAGGAGCTGTATGCTTATATCGACGCGGTCGCGGGAGCGAAAAGGGAGGACGCCGGCAAGCGCCTGAATGCCCTGCTCGACAGCGGAAAATCCGCGTTGTCTGTGGTCAAGGCCGCGGACTGACAGAAAAAATTACGGGCGGCAGGGCCTGCGCCGCGCCGCCCGTTTAAAACTCCATACGGAAAGGAATTTTCATTATGGTTTACAATGTATCGTTTCCCGGGCTGGGGCTTCAGTTTGAGATAAACCCCGTTGCCCTGCAGCTCGGCGGCCTTACCATCAGATGGTACGGCGTTCTAATTGCGCTGGGGCTTGTGCTGGCGCTTATCTACGCGCTGAGCGTCTGCAAGCGGCGTTACGGCGTAACGCAGGACAAGCTTTTGGACTGCGTGCTCGTCGGCATTATCACAGCGATTATCGGCGCAAGGCTCTATTACGTCGCATTTAAATGGGATGTGTACAGCCAGGACCTGATGAGCATATTCTACATAAATTCGGGAGGGCTCGCTATTTACGGCGGGCTGATTGGCGCGCTCATTGGCGGACTGATTGTGGCGAAAATCGTAAAGGTAAACATTCCCGCGCTGCTCGACATTGCGTGCCTCGGCTTTTTAATCGGGCAGGGCATCGGCAGATGGGGCAACTTCATGAACCAGGAGGCCTTCGGTACCCCGACCGACCTTCCGTGGGGCATGGTAAGCGAGAATACAGGCAACATTGCCGTGCATCCGGCGTTTTTGTATGAATCCCTCTGGTGCCTGCTGGGCTTTGTGCTGCTGCACTTTTTCAGTAAAAAATTAAGGAAATACGACGGACAGATATTCCTGCTGTACATGGTTTGGTACGGCTTTGAGCGCATGATAGTGGAAGGCCTTCGCACCGACAGCCTGTACACGCCCTTTTTCAATCTGCGTGTGTCGCAGATTTTCTCGCTCGTCATTATGGTTGCCGGGATCATATTCCTGATTATCAATCATATCAAAAAGAAGGATACGCTTGCTGTACCGCTTAAAAGAAAGGTGAAAGGATGAGGAAAGCTTATGGCGAAAATATTAGATGGAAAAGCAGTTTCCGCGGCAGTAAAGGAACAGGTGGCGGCTGAGACCGCCGCGCTCAAGGAAAAAGGAATCGTGCCCGGGCTTGCCGTCGTCATCGTCGGCGACGACCCCGCCTCGCATGTGTATGTCAACAACAAAAAGAAGGCGTGCGCACAGGTCGGCTTCCATTCGGAGGAGTATGCCCTGCCCGCGCAGACTACGCAGGAGGAGCTGCTGGCTCTGGTTGAGACGCTGAACAAAAAGCCCGACATAAACGGCATCCTCGTACAGCTTCCTCTGCCGTCACACCTCGATGAAAAGGCGGTTATCGAGGCAATCGACCCGAAAAAGGACGTGGACGCGTTCCACGCTTCAAACGTTGGAAAAATCATGATTGGCGATTACCATTTTCTTCCCTGTACGCCAGCGGGCGTGATGGAGCTGTTGAAGTCTGAAAAAATAGACGTATGCTCAAAGAACTGCGTCGTCATCGGCAGGAGCAATATCGTCGGCAAACCGATGGCTATGCTGCTGCTGCACCAAAACGGTACGGTCACCATCTGCCACAGCCGAACGAAGAACCTGAAGGAGATCTGCGCGCAGGCCGACATTTTGGTGGCGGCGGTCGGAATTGCAAAATTTGTAAAGGGCGATATGGTCAAGGAGGGCGCCGTGGTGATTGACGTCGGCATGGACCGGGACGAAAACGGCAAGCTTTGCGGCGACGTGGATTTTGAGCAGGCCGAGCCGAAAGCCTCTTATATTACGCCGGTACCGGGCGGTGTCGGCCCGATGACGATTGCCATGCTCATGAAAAACACGCTGATGGCTGCAAGGCTGCAAAACGGCTTATCTTAAGTGAGAAAAACCGCTGGAATTGCTTGACAGGCCCTTTGTCTTGTGCTACTATATTATAGCCGCTTATTGCGGGCATCTTTAAGAGGGCATAGCCCCGCCCGGCGAATAGCGAGTCTGAATAAAGGAATGGTTAATTACATGTACGCAATCATCGAAACCGGCGGTAAGCAGTACAAGGTAGAGAGCGGAGACGTTATCTACGTGGAAAAGCTTACGGCTGAGGAAAACGACACAGTTGATTTCAAGGTCGTTGCGCTTGCAACGGAAAACGACATGAAGGTCGGCAGCCCGTATGTAGCGGACGCAAAGGTAACGGGCAAGGTGCTCAAGAACGGAAAGGGCAAGAAGATAACCGTTGCCACATATAAGCCCAAGAAGGGCGAAAAGAGAAAGATGGGCCACAGACAGCCTTACACGAAGGTTGAAATCCAGGCTTTCGAAGCGTAAGCCATGATTGAGGCGGTCTTTTACACATCGGACGGCGGAAGGCTTCTGGGCTTTCGCGTGAAGGGCCACGCGGGCTATTCGGAGCATGGGAGCGATATCGTCTGCGCGGCGGTCAGCTCCGCATCCCTGATGACGGCTAACACCATCACGGAGGTACTGCACATCGGCGCCGACGTTACGGTAAAGGACGGAAATCTCGCGGTAAGGATTTTTGAGCGGGACGCGAATTTATGCCGCGACATCCTCTCAGGCTTCAAGCTGCATATGCTGTCTCTTGAAGAGCAGTATCCGCAATATATCAGCGTAAATTATACGGAGGTGTAACCAATGATTAAAATAGACATTCAGTTGTTTGCTCATAAAAAAGGTATGGGCTCCACAAAAAACGGACGTGACTCCGAGTCCAAGCGCCTCGGCGTAAAGCGTGCGGACGGACAGTTCGTGCTCGCCGGTAACATTCTGGTCAAGCAGCGCGGAACGCATATCCATCCCGGCAACAACGTCGGCAGAGGTTCTGACGACACACTGTTCGCTTTGGTGGACGGCAAGGTCCGTTTTGAGCGTGTAGGCCGTGACCGCAAGCGCGTCAGCGTTTATGCGGAGCAGTAATTGCAGGCAAGCAATAACGACTTGAAGGGCGGAAGATTTTCCGCCCTTATTTTATAAGCAGAGGGCTTTTTATGTTTCAGAACGATTATTTTATGCGCCAGATTGAAATGCTCGGCCGCTTTCTTGCAAAGCTGATATTTAATAAGGAAACGACCGTATACGAGGTAATCATTGACGAAGAGGGGAATATTACCCCAGCCGGTTTACTTTATCTGGAACTCAATACCATGATAAAAGAGGGCAGAATAAATGAAGCGGAAAACCTTCTCTTTAAATGGATTGAGGCGACCTATGACAACGAATACCTGGAAATCGCCATCGATTTTTATTCCCAGGTGAACAACCTGACGGACGAATTTTTAGAGGCGCACGATTTTTCACGGGAAGAAGCAATGGAAGGGCTCACGAAGGTAAAGCAGCTTTATGGCATTGAAGCGCTGTAACGGTGGTTGACGGCAGAAAAGGCGGGACAAAAAATGTTTGTAGATTACGCGAAAATAAATATAAAAGCGGGTGACGGCGGCGACGGGCATGTTTCCTTCCACAGGGAAAAATATGTCGCGGCGGGCGGACCGGACGGCGGCGACGGGGGAAGAGGCGGCAACGTCGTATTCCAGGCGGACGACAACCTCGCGACGCTTGCCGACTTCCGATATAAAAGAAAGTACGCCGCGCCCCGCGGCGAGGACGGCAGGCCGAGCCGCAGGACTGGCAAAAACGGCGGCGACCTCGTGATTCGGGTACCGCGCGGTACAGTGGTAAAGGAAGCGGAGACAGGCCGCATTCTGGCGGACGTATCCTCAGACGAGCCGGTTATCGTTGCGCGCGGCGGAAACGGCGGATGGGGCAACATCCATTTCGCCACGCCGACCCGCCAGATTCCGCGCTTTGCGAAACCGGGGCTTCCCGGCGAGGAATTTGAGGTACAGCTTGAGCTCAAGCTTTTGGCCGACGTGGGGCTTGTGGGCTTTCCGAACGTAGGGAAAAGCACCCTCGTTTCTGTTGTCAGCGAAGCAAAGCCGGTCATCGCGGACTACCATTTTACGACGATTACACCTGTGCTCGGCGTCGTCAGGATGGGGCAGGAGCAATCCTTCGTCATGGCGGATATTCCGGGATTGATTGAAAACGCAAGCGAGGGAACGGGGCTGGGGCACCAGTTTTTGCGCCACGTTGACCGCTGCCGGATGCTCGTGCATATCGTCGATGTCGCGGGCAGCGAGGGACGCGACCCGAAGGAAGACTTCAATATTATCAACCGCGAGCTTGAAAAGTTCGATTCCGAGCTTGCAAAGCGCCCGATGCTTGTTGCGGGCAACAAGTGCGATTTGGCGCAGGATGAGCAGATAGAGGAATTTAAAAAATATGTTGAGGAGCAGGGATATGAGTTCTTCCCGATTATGGCGGCAATCCGCCACGGTGTAGACCCGCTTCTGCAAAAAATACAGGAGATGCTTTCAAAGCTTCCGCCGATTGTGCGCTATGAGGCACAGCCCGCGCCCGTCGTTGAGCCGGAGAAGCTGAAGGACCGCAGCGTTTCGGTCAAGGTTGTGGACGGAATTTATGTGGTAGAGGGCAAATGGCTGTTGAACGTGATGCGTTCGGTCAATTTTGACGATTATGAGTCTTTGCAGTATTTTCAGCGTGTGCTAATCAGCGCGGGCGTGATTGACGCTTTGCGGGAGGCCGGTATTTCCGAAGGCGATACCGTATCGATTTATGACCTTGACTTTGATTTTGTGGAATAATCCGGAGGAACGCGAAGATGGATAAATTGCTCGACAAGCAATGCGACCCGCGGCAGTACAGCCCGTTGGCGCTGGCCTTTATAGGCGACGGTGTGTTTGATTTAATGGTACGCGAGCGGCTCGTGACGCAGGCCAACCGTCCGGTCGGGGAGCTGAACCGGATGAAGGTTCAGCAGGTCTGCTGCAAATCGCAGGCGGAATTTGCAGCAAGCTTGCTGCCGGAGCTTTCTGAAGAGGAAGAGGCGGTGTACCGGCGCGGGCGAAACGCGCACAGCCGCCCGCCGAAGAACGCAAGTTCCGCCGATTATCACAGCGCGACGGGCTTTGAGGCGCTTTGGGGATACCTGTACCTGTTGGGCAGAACCGACCGCCTGCGCGAGCTTTTCGATAAGCTGACGCGCGGTGAATCGGATACATAAAAACCATCCAGAATATGTAAACTAAGAGCAGGGACGGCCTGCTCTTTTTTTGCGGCCTTTTGAAAATACTGCCCGGCGGTTATCCGCTGAGTATGGCAGCTTAAGGAAGGATATTACTGTATGGTAAGAAAATCCATCAATAAAAAGTCGATTTTTCTCGATTTTCTGTTTTTTATCGCGGGGAGCGTATTGTACGCCATATCGGTCGATATGTTTACCGCGCCCAATGAAATCGCGCCCGGCGGGCTTACGGGCGTCGGCACGATGCTCAATTCCCTGTTTGGAATGCCCATAGGCACCGTCGTGCTGGTGCTGAATATTCCGCTGTTTATCTGGGGCGCGGCCGTAATGGGCTGGAAATTTCTTGGCAAGACGGTGGCGGCGACTGTGCTTGTTTCAGCGGCGATTGACATTTTAGAGCCGTTCCTCCCCGCGTATACAGGGGATAAAATGCTCGCGAGCATTTTTGGGGGGATATTTATAGGCGTGGGGCTTTCGTTGATTTTCATACGCGGCGGTACGACCGGGGGTACGGACCTTACAGCGCGGCTTTTGAACCGGCGCAGGCCGCAGCTGTCTATCGGCAAGCTGATACTTTTAATCGATATGGTAGTCATCGTTGCCGCGGGCATTGTTTACGGGAATCTGGAAAGCCCGCTTTATGCCGTCGTCAGCATCTTTGTCACGACAAAGATAATCGACGCGCTCATTTACGGCACGAGCATAGGCACGGGTAAGATGATGTTTATCATCTCGGACAAAAATGAAGAAATCGCTGACAAAATCATCAATACCATCAGCCGCGGCGTGACAAAAATAAAATCGGTCGGCGGTTACAGCGGCGCGCCGCGCGAGGTGCTTTTATGCGCGCTCAGCCGCAGCGAGGTTTATAAAACGTACGACGTCATCCACAAGATAGACCCGCACGCGTTCATTATAGTAGGGGAGGCCGGAGAAATTTCAGGCGAAGGCTTTGCGTCCTTAAAAAAGGATTGACAGAAGAATATGGAATTGATATAATAACTCTGTTATGTCCGCGGGTCAGACAGCGGGCATGGCGCGGCGTATAAGCCGCTTGTTATCCTTGCTCCGGCCAAAAGGTACCGGGGCCAAAGTCCAAAAGGAGGTGCACAAAAGATGGCAGTAATCAATTCCTATGAGACCGTTATGGTCATTTCTACAACGCTCGGCGAAGAGGGCGTTCCGGCTATGATTGAAAAGTTCAAGGCGCTCATTGAGAAGCATGCTACTCTTGAAAACGTCGACGAGTGGGGCAAGCGCAGGCTTGCATATCCCATCAACGACGAAATCGAGGGCTATTACGTCCTGTTCAACTTTAAGAGCGAGCCTGATTTCCCGGCTGAGCTCGACAGACGTTACAAGATTACAGACGGAATTCTCCGTTCCCTCATCGTAAGAAAAGACGCTTAAGTGAATATATGAAGCTAGGAAAGAAGGATGAAAGATAATGAATAAAGTAATTTTAATGGGCAGGCTCGTAGCCGACCCGGAACTCAAAACGACCCCGTCGGGTGTATCGGTCACCAGCTTCCGTATTGCGGTGGACCGCAATTACGTAAAGCAGGGTGAGGAACGCCAGGCGGATTTTATCGACATCGTATGCTGGAGGCAGCGCGCCGAGTTCGTTTGCAAGTATTTTGTAAAGGGCCAGCTCATTGCCCTCGAAGGCTCTATCCAGACACGCCAGTACCAGGATAAGAACGGAAACAACCGTACGGCTGTTGAAGTGGTCGCCGACAATGTGTATTTCACAGGCGACAAAAGAGGCGGCGGAGCCCCGCAGGGCGGGTATTCGCAGGCTCCTGTACCGGCGGAGGCACCGGCGCCCGCTTATACAAGCGGCTCGACGGGCGACTTTGAGGAAATGCCTTTGGACGACGATTTGCCGTTTTGATTGAGAGAGCAGTTTTTTCTGCGATTATTTATAAAGGAGCGATAGAAAATGGCTGACAGACCCGAGAGAGACAACCGCCGCGGCGGACGCAAGGGCCGCAGGAAGGTTTGCGCGTTCTGTGTGGACAAGGTTGAAACAATCGATTATAAGGATATTGCAAGGCTTCGCCGTTTCCTTTCCGAGAGAGCAAAGATTCTCCCCAGGAGAGTAACGGGTACATGCGCGCATCACCAGCGCGCGCTGACGCTTGCTATCAAGAGAGCAAGGCATTTGGCCCTGCTTCCTTACACGAGCGACTGATTTTAAATCAAATAAAACGCAGCGGCGGGTTTGTAATGAGCCCGCCGCTGTTTTCTTTCTTGTTATAAACAAGCCAAAAAGAAAGCGCCCGGCCTTAATAAACGGCAGGGCGTTTTCCCTTTATAAAGGAAGAAACCATCTGTTTTATTCCACTGTAAATTCAGCAGCAATATTAAGTTCCTCTTTCGTGGTGTCGTTCGTAACAGAGAGGACGATTCTGTACCTGCCGGGGGAGAGAGGGCTGCCTTCTTCGGCGACCGGATAACTGTGTTCCCCGGTTCCCCCTGCGAACGCAATAATTTCTTCACCGCTCCAGATTGTATCGATTGCAAGCGGCACATGGACCCAGCGGCTGTTTTGATAGGCCTGAAGCTCGTATTGTGCGCCGAAAGTATATATGTCTTTTGTACCGTTTGATAAGACGGCAATTACCTTCTGGACGTCCTTAGAATACTTCTTTTGTTTTGTTTGGAAGGAAAGGTTGTCTATTTTGGATATGACGAGTTCGGTGGGCGCTTCCGTAGCGGAGGATGCCTGTGTTTCGTCTATGCCGGAGCTAGTGTTATGTACATTGGAACAACCGCAGAAGACGAAGGCGGCTGTCATAATGAGAGCCAATAGCCAAATCAGTTTTTTCATTTAATCACCTGCTTAGTAACGGTTTAAGTACCAGAGATTGACGGCTTTTTTAGCACTGGTAAAAATGGAGTGGCCGTTTGCATTGCCCCTGTGAATTAAGCCCCAAGTTATTGCCTACAGGAGTTGAATCATCAGAACCACCTTCTTCATATTAATATTATAAATCTTTCATTATAAAAAATAAACACTTTTTAAATTTTTTATAATTTTGTAAAATATAACATAAAAAATACTCCAGCATAATACCATGCCGGAGTACTGATGTTTCTGATTTGCTTATTCGTTCGAAGCGAGCGCCCTGTTGAGCCAAATCTCGCCGATGTCCATTGCTAGGTAAAGGCCGTTCTTTTCGCTTGCCTTTACGACCTGCTTCCTGGGGCTGATATCGGGGTCGGTGCACATCAGCTGGACCGTTACCTTATCCGCGACCTCCAGGTCATTGACCGTTTTCTTTGACTTTATCTGAAGCCGGATTACATACCGTTCGTCCATATTGCCGTAATACAGCACGTCGCCGCAGCGCACGAGCGGTTTTCCTTTATAGGTAGGGAACTTTTCTTTCTCCGCCATAGACAATACCTCCCTCTGCGTTTTTCTTTCAGATAATTATAGCATGAAACGCCCTTTCAGTAAAGCTTTTTTTCCGTTGGTTACATTTTTTTGTTCATAAATAAATATTTAGTGATTGTTAACAGTATTTCCCTGACAAATTCTAAGCGGAATACGGCGTTTATTTCTTGAGAGGAAATTCAACCGATTGTTATAATGATAAAATAAATTAACATTTTATGCCCGCTTTTTCATACCGTTTTTAGACGGTATCTATAAAGGAGGACCGTGTGTGTTCAAAAAGAAACTGATAACGGGAGCCGTGGCGGTTATGATGACCTTTTCACTGGTTTGCACGCCTGTCAATACATATGCGCAGACGAACGAAACGCTGAAAGCAGAGGAGCTAGACCGGCTCGCTTATCATGGCGATGATTTGGGCGCGGTCTACAGTAAGGAAAGCACTGCTTTTAAGGTGTGGGCGCCTACTGCGTCTGAGGTAAGGCTCAAGCTTTATCAGACGGGCAGCGACGAGGAAGACGGCGCAAAGGTTTTAAAGGAGACGCCGATGGACTACAGCAGCGATGACGGCACGTGGTCGGTTACCGCTGAGGGGGACCTGGACGGCGTATATTATACGTATCTGGTTACGGTCGGAGGAAAAACGAACGAAACGGCCGACATTTACGCGAAGGCTGCGGGAGTCAACGGCGACAGGAGCATGGTCGTTGATTTGGACAAAACCGACCCGGAGGGCTGGGAAAAAGATAAGGGTGCGTACCTTAAAAACCAGACGGACGCGATTATCTGGGAGGTTCATGTAAAGGATTACAGTAATGACGCCTCCTCGGGTGTAAGCGAGCAAAACAGAGGCAAATACCTTGCGTTTACGGAAAAGGGGACGACCTTGAACGGAGAGGGGAAAATTCCTACCGGAACCGATTATTTAAAAGAGCTGGGCGTCAACTGTGTACAGATAAACCCGTTTTACGATTACGGCTCGGTCGATGAAGCATCGGCAGACAAAGAAACCTTTAACTGGGGCTATGACCCCAAGAATTATAATGTACCGGAGGGCTCTTATTCCTCCGACCCGTATGACGGGCATGTCAGAATCAACGAGACGAAGCAGATGATTAAAGCTTTGCACGACGCGGGCATTACCGTTATAATGGATGTTGTCTACAACCACACCTTTACTGGAGAGGATTCGTTCTTTAATAAAACCGTGCCCGGCTATTACTATAGGTTTTTGGAGGACGGCTCCTGGTCGAGCGATTCCGGCTGCGGGAACGACACGGCCTCGGAGCATGAAATGTACCGGAAATTTATGGTGGATTCTGTCCTATACTGGGCGCAGGAATACCATATAGACGGTTTCCGTTTTGATTTAATGGGCCTGCACGACGTGGAAACGATGAATTTAATCCGCAGTGAGCTGGACAAGCTGCCGAACGGTGAGCAGATTATTATGTACGGCGAGGCCTGGGACATGGCGAAGGCTACGACGGCTGAGATGGCAAGCCAAAGGAATATGTCTGAATTAAGCGAACGCATCGGCGCATTCAACGACGGCATACGCGACGTGCTCAAGGGCGACAACTTCAACGCGCAGAGCAAGGGCTTTGTGCAGGGGAAGGGCGCACCGACGCGCATCAAGCGCGGCGTCAAGGGCGCGGTCGACGATTGGGCGAAGCAGCCGTCGCAGACGGTTACTTACGCTTCGTGCCATGACAACATGACGCTCTATGACAAGCTCGTGGCGTCTGTAAAGGGAAGCGATGCGGACTACCGCAAGCGGTATGACGACCTTGTGGAAATGAATAAGCTTTCCGCCGCCGTAATATTGACATCTCAAGGCATTTCCTTTATGCTGGCGGGGGAAGAGCTGGGCCGGTCCAAGGACGGCGACCACAACAGCTATAAATCTCCGGCGTCGCTCAATCAGATTGATTGGAATAATTTGATAAAATACGGCGATTTAGTATCGTACTATGCCGGTTTGACTGAAATACGCAAAAACTTTGCGCCGTTTACATGTCCCGACAAAACGTCGGTGGACAATATGGTATTCTTTGAAAATACAGACAAGCATGTGGTTGGCTATACGCTGCAAAATACGCAGACGGCGGACAAGCAATGGGAAAAGGTCGCCTGTATTTTTAATTCAGATACAGAAAAAGACGCAGAGGTTACAATAGAAGGCAAAGACCTGCCCGGAGAATGGGTAATCATTGCAAATAGGGAAGACGCGGGCGCGGAAAAGCTCGGCGAGGTTTCGGGCAATACGGTTACCGTACCGAAAACGAGCGCGGTAATCCTTGTAGACAAGGAAAGCTTTGAGCGCGTTGGCCTTGCGTCCTCCGGGACGCTCAAGGAAACGCTCAAGAATGCTTCCGCGCAGGAGGAAACCCAGCCGCCGTCAAAGGCGGACGAGAAGGAAGAAGAGCAGGACAGCGGTTTTATGCTGCCTGTACTCATCGGCGCGGCGGTAATATTGCTTGCCGGCGCGGCAGCGGCGGGGATTACCCTGTACCGCAAAAAAAGAAGGTAATTCTTTCCGGTTTCCGGAAATAATTATAAAAACCAATTCAAGGAGGAATTCCAGTGAGAATCAGGAGAGTTATGGCAATCGTATTATCTTTAATGTTGATTGTCAGCGTTTTCTGTGTTCCGACCGTTTTTGCTGCGGGCAACTATTATGAAGAGTTTGCCGCAGGACTTGACGAGAAGGCATACACAGGCGACGATTTGGGTGCAACATACACCCCGGAAGCCACGACCTTTAAGGTATGGTCTCCGACAGCAAGCAGTGCAAAGGTGGTACTGTACACCAAGGGCAGCGACAAAGAAGACGGCGCGGCCAAGATTTCTACTACAGACATGACCTACAATGAGGCAAACGGCGTTTGGTCTGTCGCGATAGACGGCGACCTCAAGAACGTTTACTACACCTACCTCATTATGAACGACGGAAAGGAAAGAGAAGTCGTTGATATTTATGCCCAGGCAGTCGGTGTTGACGGCAACAGGGGCATGGTAGTCGACCTCGACTCTACCGACCCGGAGGGTTGGGAGAACGATACCTACAAGCTCGTTCCCAGCCAGACTGACGCCAACATCTGGGAAATCCAGATTAAGGACTTCTCCTATAACGAGAATTCCGGCATCAGCAAAGAAAAAAGGGGTAAATACCTTGCTTTCACAGAGAAGGGCACAACCTTAAACGGCGAGGGCAAATATGCCACAGGCGTTGACTACTTAAAGCAGCTTGGCGTCAACTATGTGCATCTCAACCCGTTCTACGATTTCGGCTCCATTCAGGAGACGGGCAGCGACACGCAGTTCAACTGGGGCTATGACCCGAAGAACTACAACGCGCCGGAAGGCTCTTTCTCTTCCAACCCGTATGACGGCAACGTTAGAATCAACGAAGTAAAGCAGATGGTTAAGGCCCTGCACGACGAGGGCATCGGCGTTATTATGGACGTCGTTTACAACCATACGTTTGAGGGCGCCGGCTCCTGGTTCCAGCAGACGGTCCCGAACTATTACTACCGCTTCAGCGGCCAGAACACCTGGTCCAGCGGTTCAGGCTGCGGCAACGACACCGCTTCCGAGCACGAGATGTTCAGGAAGTACATGGTCGATTCCGTTACCTACTGGGCGAAGGAATACCACATCGACGGTTTCCGTTTCGACCTGATGGGCCTGCATGACGTTCAGACGATGAACGCCATCCGCGCGTCCCTCGACGAAATCGACCCGAGGCTCCTCATGTACGGCGAGGGCTGGTCTATGGCTACGACCACAGACTCCGACGCGCCTTCGCTCGCCACGCAGATTAACGCGGCGAAAATGAGCGACAGAATCGGCTTCTTCAACGACCAGATAAGAGACGGCCTCAAGGGCAGCGTGTTTGAGGCAAAGGGCCAGGGCTACATCCAGGGCGTCGCGGGCTCCGCAAGCTCTGTAAAGTATGGTATCCAGGGCAATGTTATCAGCGGCGCTTGGAAAGCCAAGGCTCCGACACAGACGGTAACGTATGCGTCCGCGCATGACAACAACACCCTTTATGACAGGCTTGTTATGTCTATGAAGGGCGGCGCTAAGGAGCAGTTCAGCCAGAGATACGACGACCTTGTCGCGATGAACAAGCTTTCAGCGGCAATCGTCTATTCCTCACAGGGTATCCCGTTTATTCTTGCGGGTGAAGAATTCGCGAGAACCAAATTCGGCGACGAGAACTCCTACCAGTCCTCGCCCGAAATCAATATGCTCGACTGGTCGAGAACCGTTTCCTATAAGGACCTCGTTTCTTACTACGCGGGCATGATTGAAATCAGAAACAACTACGCCCCGTTCAGGGACGCTACAACAGATACCGCCAAGACGAAGATGCAGTTTGCAACTGCGCCGAGCGGCGTACTTGCCTACACCATCTACGACGAAGCCCAGCCGTGGAAGACCGTTGCCGTCGCCTTTAACAACCAGGCGACAGACAAGCAGGTCACGCTTACGAGCAAGGGCACGCTTCCCGAGAAGTGGACGATTATCGCAAACGACCAGACTGCCGGCATTTTAAGCCTCGGCGAGGTTACCGGCTCTACCGTTACGGTACCGGCGGGCGGCGCTCTGATTCTGGTTGATTCCGAGAGCTTCAACACAGCGGACGTTCCTTCCACGAAGGGCCTCCTCACGGTCAATCACATCGACAAATCCACAGGCAAAACACTCAGCACGACCTCGCTCCAGGGCGAAATCGGCACGCTGTACGAGACGGAAAAGAACGCTGCTCTTGCAGTTGACTACGACCTCGATTCCGACAGCGGCAACACGACCGGCAAATTCACGGAGGAGCCGATTGTCGTAAACTATTACTATACCCCGTACTCCCTGAAGGCGCAGGACATTTCCGGCGACGGCAATGTTTCCCTTGACGACGTGCTCATCATCCAGAAGGACCTTGCAAAGGTAGCTTCTATGACAGAAGAGCAGGCAAAAATTGCCGACGCAAACTGTGACGGCGTGGTTTCGATTGCCGACGTGCTGATTTACCAGAAGAATATCGCGAAGATGTTCGTACCGGGCGTTGGCACGGTTGAGGTCAATTACCTCGATACCGACACAGGCAAGCCTGTTCCGAAGCAGAGCCCGCTTGTAACAAAGGCGCGCACCGGCGAGTCTTACAAGGCGGAAGCCCTGACGATTAACTACTACACGCTTGACGAGACGAAGCTTCCGGACAACGCGGAAGGACGCTACACGGACGGTAAGATTGTAGTAAACTACTACTACAAGTACCAGCCCGCGACCTACACCGTTCACGTTAAGCTGATGGACGGACAGACCTGGACCCCGTACCTGCACGCGTGGGACGACGGCGGCGACCTGCTCGGCGGCGGCTGGCCCGGCGGAGAGATGACGCTTGGCGAGGACGGCTGGTTTACCATCGACGTAACCTGCGGCGGCTCCTTCAACTGGATTATCAACGATAATGGCCAGGGCGCGCAGACAATCGATATGGAAAACTTCAGCAGCGACATTTGGGTCGTTCTCAACGTTGCCAAGCCCAATAAGGGTGCGGACGACGTAACCGTATATACGAGCAAGCCGGAATAATTGCCGGATTTGTAAAATATAATACAATCAGACTTTTTGCTAAGGCGCCCCGGGGGGAAATCCCCGGGGCGCTTCGTTTTATATAGAAGGCATAAAAGGGCCGCGCATACACGCCCTTTTTACCGGACGTTTTTCATCCCGCGGCTTGTTTGGAAAGCGCCTGAAAACACGCAAACGGTTTCAACCCGCGCGAGGCCTTTGCGGCAGCATTTTAATAGTGTTTTGTGTGCCATGCGCCTACCGCGCGAGGCCTTTGCGGCAGCTTTTTTGTAATGCTTTTGTGTGCCATGCCGTCCGCCCGCGCCTGCCGCGCGTGATTCTTCTGTTTGTTGAGCGAGAAAAGACAAGCAGGCTGCTTATATATACGCCCCCGCTTACGGCAGGGCTTTTTACAGGCAAGGCGCTTTGCTGCCTGCTGACTTGTTTTGCCCGCAATTAGGCTCTGGAAGCCCTGGCAGGGGGCGGTATGGCGGTCTGAGCGTCTGAAAAAGCTGATATGTGATAGTTTTTCACAAATACTAATCAGTTTGCAGAACTACTTTTCGCGCTTTTTCGACAAGGCATTTTATTAAAATAAGGGTAGAGGTCTTATTTATAAGGCTGATATGTGAACTAATATCACTCAACGCCGCAGTTGTAAGTGAATAAATTTCACATTAAAAGAAAAAGAAGAAAAACTGGAGATAATTTTTTTCTGTTTTTTTTCGCGAAAAATAGCGAACGATGCATTTTTTGCACTTTTTGGGTAGGGAAAAACGTAATTTTCCTCTTTTTTCAAAAGCCAAAAATGAGATTACCGCATTTTTAAGTGGAAAACACGTGGGAGATTTGGCTAT
>UQHH01000058.1 GCA_900540865.1 uncultured Oscillospiraceae bacterium | reverse complement strand
CTGTCATTCTTAAAAACTCAACAAATGCAAATATAATAGAGATTACCGTCAAAACAGCTACGATTAGTTCCGCCATATTATTTGCATAGTCAGCTTGTTGTGGTCTGGCAATACCAAGGACTAAAAAATACACGCACCAGATAAATCCAACCAGAAGCACTACAATTGTGACATATTTCAGTGCACTAGCCACGTTTTTAAAACACTTTCTGCTAAACTCAATTTGTTTTTCCGAATAGGATTTCTTGTAGAATTTCATCTTGACACCGCCAAGTAAAAATCCGATGATAATACCTACTGATACTCCGCTGCAAAGTTTAAATAATATTTCCATACATTCCTATTCCCCTTTTTAAACACTCTATATATTTTCATATTATTTCTTTGAGTAATATAACTCATTACTTATTTTCGATTTGTCAAGTACGTCTTTTCCGCCTAAGGAGAATATTCTTGTTTCTTATACTCTAAATGTTAATGCCGAAACTGTCAAGTTGCTACATATTGTGCCCCAAGTCTTTATGAAATCAGGGTGGGAATCGCGCGGAATTTTGGTCGAATCATGACCTGTAAACATTTTACAGCACAAGGCTGGAAAGAGCCGTTAAACTCCCTGTTTATCAGCCTTTCCAGCCTTGTTATCTTTACATGAGTACCATAGTACAAACTAAAAACGGCACTATTTTTTATTGCCTGTATAGCTAAATTGGCCGCCATAAGGCGGCAAATCGTTTCATAGGCAGAGGCCGTAAACCCGCATGAAATGGGCGTTTTCTCAAATACAGCGAATAAGACGGCATAAGCTGTAACAGCATGGTTTTGTAAAGTTGGGCACCATTTGGGCACCACAAAACAAAAAAACAGCAAGCCCTTGTTGGCCTGCTGACAGCTTTAGTGTAGCACATCCTCCCCGAAACCGCAAGAGGCCGGACGGAGTTTGCGGGCGTGGACGGGCGTGGACAAATAGGGCCTCTTAAACCCTGACAGAACGGGCCTCTGCGAACGCGAAACCGAGGGGCCTGTATCATTTCACCTGAACCCCCGGAAACGGGCTTGTATCGTTCCGCAAGACAGCCCCGGCGTGAGACTGAATCCTGTCTCATGCCGGGGCTGTTTCCATGCGCGGCGTGAATGCCAACCCCACCGAGAACAATCGTGGCAAGCAGGGCAGGAGTATATACACTCCTGCAAAATGCTTGTTGGGTACTGGAACCCAAACTCCGGAAAAGAGCCGCCACCGGCGGCCTTTTCATCACCCCTGACGGGGCGGCTGCGCGTCCTGTCGGATACTTCAAACCATGAGGCATACTCCCAGCCGGTCAAGCCTCCCGTATTCAGCGCCCGCAAGGGGGCGTAGCCGCTCCACCTGTGGAGCGTTCGCAAGGCAGCGCAAGCGGCCCTTGCCGGGGAATTGGGGGCGTCCCCCAACAAGCAGATTTTACAGGTTTTCGTGGAGGCGAAAAAGTGGAAAATCGCAAAGTGTGTACCGCTTTGCACTGCTTGCCACTATTAAGAACTGCTTAAGAGGGGGTACGCAGTCGAACTATACAACGTTCTCACCCAATAAGATTTTAGGCATTGTAGTTAGGCAACGATTCCATCTTTTATAAAACTGCTCTAGCCCTAGCTTTGAAACGCGGGCATGAGTTTCTTCGTCCTCAAGTGTCCAGTGCAAAATATATGTGACTTTACCAACCCATTTTGTCAAGCGAATGGGTGGTTTTCCTTCCTTGACAGCGTTGAAATCCTCTTGACGGTGTGTGCGTTTAATATACTTCACATCGACAACTCCGGGTTGCGAAAGATAGAACTCGGCAACCTCTTTCATTAAAGCTTCAATTTCATCTTGTTTATCAATTTTCGCTTCGTAAATACAAATTTCATTAAACACCCCAGCACCCCCTCCAAACATATAACTGTCTTTTTCATTTTAATATGAGCGCAAAGAAATGTCAAACAACTCATTTTGTTTCATTACTTTATTCTACTGCTCATAGCCCTGTTTGTGAACTTGGGCACCATTCGGGCACCATTTTACCCTTTACAGGATTGTATTCTACATAATAGAAATGCTGATTTCATGGGCTTTTCCGGCTGGAAAAAGGATTTCACCACCGCCGAATATTTTCTATTTTTTATTATAGATAAAATTATACACAATGTCAAGTGTATAATTTAATTGTAATCAAGTTGAATTTAACACAAGAGTACTAACAAATAATTGATGAATAAAACTCCCCGCAACGGTTAAAACGTTACGGGGAGTTTGTGTGGTAACGTCCTTTTATATTATACCGAGTTCCGATGATTCAAGAGGCCACTGTTTCGCCCCAGTCACTTGGACCAAAAAATCGCAAAAGAAGTTGACAGTTTTACGGCTGTCGACTTCTTTGTTTTATTGTGATATAATACCCTTGAATCTCTCCGCAAAGGTCAGTACGTTCTATCGAAAAGCCAAAAAAGCGGATGAATTTAACCACCAAACGCAAAATAATAGAATATTAGGGTGAAGCCAGTATGAGTCGTTATAAAAAGAAGCAGGAAAACAATGCAATCAAAAGGATTACATATACCAGTATGTTTTTGCTGCTTCTGTTGCTGCTGCTTTTTTTGGCCGTATCTTTATACAGTACGCAGAAATTATCGTCGCAAATTGAGCTGATTACAAAGCATCCATTTACTGTAAATGGGGATATTAGCGACATAAAAACCGAGCTGGCCCTTATGCGTATCCGCACGGAACGGCTGCAGTCATATAATCAGCCTGATGATATAGAAAAGGTACGCGCTGCACTTCAGGATATTTATTCCGATACAAATTATTTAATTAATGACATTGATAACCTGTATCTCGGACCGGATGAGGATGTAGACGCATTAAAGGCAACCTATCATGCAATTCAAAGCGAGCACCAGGCGTTGCTTGACTTTGCGGCATTGCCCGGTTCTTCACTCGATGTGATTGCCCGGTATGAAGATGAACATTTAAATCCTCTTTACGACCAATTTGAGGAAGACGCCCAGGTTATTTTAACCTTTGTCAGGAACACACAGCAGAACATTTTCAATTCAGCCGCACTCATGAGCAAGAACACCCTGATATGGTCTATTGTTATTTTTGCCGCAATGGTTCTTGGATTATTGATTTACCAGTTTGCAATCCGAAAAATGAATCAAAGGCTTTACGACAAAAACCAACAGTTTGAAATTCTTTCCAATACCATCGATGAAACTTTTCTGATTTTTGAGAAGGGCCAGATACGGTGCGATTTTGTGTCAGGCAGCGCAGAAAGGCTTTTAGGCCTGCCCATCGACAGTATTATGAAAAACCGGGAGCTGCCCTTCCAATATATGGAGGCGGAGACAGTCGCTCAAATCAAGAAAGACCTCAGCACCGGAGAAAAAGGTTCCTGGGAGACAAGCATTCAATATCATTTGCCCGAAAGCATGGAAGACCATTGGCTTCAAGCCCGTTTTTACCTGATTGATAAAGGCGGTGCGGAAAAGTATATCGTCACACTTGCCGACCGCACGGAGGAGCTGCGCGCCAATCAGGCGCTTCAGGACGCGCTGGTCAGCGCGCAGAACGCGAACGACGCCAAAAGGGAATTCCTCTCCCGCATGAGCCACGAAATCCGCACGCCGATGAACGCGATTATCGGGATGGCGACGATTGCCGCTGCCGCAATAGACGACCGCAGCCGTATAGAAGATTGCTTGAGGAAAATCAGCTCTTCCTCCAAGCACCTTTTGATGCTGATTAACGATGTCCTGGATATGTCCCGAATTGAAAGCAACCGAATGCGGCTTAGTATGGAGCCCTTTGACCTGTTCCAATTTATTAATAATTTTGTATCTGTCGTCTATTCGGACGCAACCAGAAAAGGCTTGAAATTCACCGAAAAAACGATTGGATTTACAGAGCAGACTACCTTTATCGGCGATACCCTCCGGCTCAATCAAATTTTGCTGAACCTTACCTCCAACGCAATTAAATTTACCCCAAGCGGCGGAGCGGTCCACCTGGAAGTAACGCGCCTGCCATCACGAAATAAGAAAACCTGGATACGCTTTGTCGTGTCGGACACCGGCATCGGAATGGATGAGGATGGGCTGAGCAAGCTCTACACCCCATTTGAGCAGGCTGATGATACAATCGCGCACAAATATGGAGGCACAGGGCTTGGCATGTCCATTACGCAAAACCTGACGATGCTGATGGGCGGCCATATCGACGTAAAGAGCAAGCCCGGCAAGGGGACTACGTTTTCTGTGGAGCTGCCCTTTGAGCAAAGCAATATTGATTTGCCTCAGGTAAATGAAAATACGCTGGAAGCGCTCGAGGTTCTCGTTGCGGATGATGAGCAGGATATTTGCGAGCACACGGTTCTGCTGCTTAAAAAAATGAATATCCACGCGGAATGGGTGCTTAGCGGCGAGCAGGCGGTCAACCGTGTGGTTTCGGCCGCTGAGGAAGGACCGGGCTTCGACGTTTGCTTCATTGACTGGAAAATGCCGGATATGGACGGCGTCGAAACAACCCGGCGCATTCGCAAAAAGGTTGGCTGGAATACCCCGATTATTATTATATCGGGCTATGACTGGTCAGAAATTGAGGAAGAGGCGCGCGCCGCCGGAGCCAACGCGTTTATTGCAAAACCGTTGTTTCAGTCCTCCATTTATAACGTACTCGTCAATGTTACAAACGGCGCTTTGGGAATGCCAAAAACAGGACCCGAGGGCATGGCCAAGCCTTTGCACGGAAAAAGAATATTATTGGCTGAAGATAACGAGTTGAACATGGAAATAGCCGCTACCCTGCTGGAAATGAACGGTGCAATCGTGGAAAGCGTAGAAAATGGGCAAGAGGCGGTCGACCGGTTTTTATCCGTGAAGCCGGATTATTACGACGTTATCCTAATGGACGTCCAGATGCCGGTCATGAACGGCTGTGAGGCCACCAAACGTATCCGAAGCTGTGAACGGCCCGACGCAAAGAGCATTCCCATCATCGCGACCACCGCAAACGCATTTGCAGAGGATGTTTCTACCGTGCTTGCAGCGGGTATGAACGCGCATATCAGCAAGCCAATCGATATTCACCAAATCTGTTCCGTTATCTCTGAGCTTTGCGGCGACAGCACCGGCGAGGCCGCCCTTCCCGTACGCGACTGACCAATTTCATAGCAATGATTCCAACTGGCTAAAGCAGGACCTGCGGACTCATGCTTTTAGATTATGGAGCGGCACCCCCTGTAAATGCACATTAGAACAAACCAAACAAGCGTACTTCCCTTAAAATTGTAGGTTCCTACGGAAAATGGAAAAACGCTTGACAAATTCTTACAGGCTCCATATAATTTAAATATAAAGTGAATTTGGCAAAGTCAGTGAAAGCTGATGACGCAAAGCTATGAGTCTACGGCAAATTATTGCTACGATTGTCAAGCTGCAAACCCTAACGGTTTGCAGCTTCTTTTTTTGGAGGAGAACAGCTATGAAAAAAACAATTTCTATTATCCTGGCACTTTCGGTTATTTTAGGGGCATTCTTTTGTTTCCCCGCGGTGGGCGCGCAAACGCTCGACAAGGATAAAATTAAGCCCGGCGACGTGGTAGACGCGGTAAAGTACGACGTTGCGGCTGGAACGTACACTTACGGAACGATATCCATTAAATCGCATACGCCGGCAGGCGTATCCACCGCGTATAATGTTCTTGACGAATACAATTTCAAGGCGTCTGAAGGAACTGTCAGCGACGCCATCAAAAATAAGATTTCTATGATTGAGCAGAGCACGAACACCGTCTTTGAAAACCGCAGAAACGAAGTGAATCTCGGCAAATTTGGACGCGTCGATTCTGAATCGTGGAAATATTCGGTAGCAATCGCGCCTTACGTCATCCCTATGCTGGAAGCGCAGGGCTTCTCACGCGATGAAAATATATGGATGGCATACGGCGACGGCAAGGGAACTGTTCTTAAAGTCTGGATTACTGTAAACACTACGGACGCGGCTCCCACAGGCGAGAAAATAAACGTCGGCGTCGTTACACCGAAAAAAATGTCTATCCGCCTGCAGGACGGCAGCATTCTCAAAACCGGAGATTCCTTTGATATAGCGGCAGGCCAGACCATTAAATTCCAGATGTGCTCAAACAACTGGGATAACGATATTTATGACGACAACGGCAACGGCCTTGCCGGAACGGTCGTATATTCCGTATCCGTCTCCAACCGGTACGATGAAAGAAGCTACGACCCGGACAGCAAAACCTTTATCCTTCCCAAGGGCGACCCTGTCCTGAGAACGGACGTCAACTCCTGCTTTATGGCTTACAAATACCATTTTAGAAAAGGCGATTACAACAAGCAGACCGGCATTGCAAACGTTGTAAACGCGCCGCTTGAAAGCTTATCCGTCAACCTTCCGCTCGGTTCCACCATCACGTCCGACGCATACCAATCGTTCAACCAGGTAGATACCGCACGCGTCTTTATTGAAACCGGCGCGGATAAAACCCTCTCCTATACAGACTACTACTGGGAATTCTGATTTTTTCTGATGATAAAATAATACGCGCGCCGTTTCTCATGAAGCGGCGCGCTGTTTTTGTTTATGGAATCATGATAAGCAGGAAAGCAGGTGATTCATTTCTTCTATTCCCCTGCACTGCGAAGAAATAATCCGCTCGAGTATCGGAATGAGCGGCGCGCAGATGTCATAATGTAACGCATTTTTTGACAGCCGCACGGCCCCTTCATGATGCGGAAGCATCTCCCGCAGAAAATCTGCGTCTACCGAGTTACCCTCGCGGGCACAGCGCATTTGTGAAAACATGGTATCGATAATTTGCCTGTAGCACCTTTGATATTGCTTCAAATCACACGCCGTATTTTGTACGGCGCTGCAGCATTCCTGTACTTTCCGCATATTTTCGATGCTTTCCTTCTGGGAGCTGATAATATGGGAAGCAATCTGTATCAACTGCGGCTCCTTCGTATATTTTAGGATATTCGCAGACATCTCAATGGCAGCCATGTGGTGTGGAACCATCTGCATGATGAAATTTCCGGAAATACTGTCCGTCAGGCACACACCCGTCATATTCTTAATCATCCGTCCCAAAATTTCACGGTAACATTCCAGGTATTTTTTGGTATCCTGATTCCATCCGTTGTTTTTCTGCATGTTATCCCTTCCTTTTGTTTTATACTATGACAAGGGATGAAAAAATGTGCCATTGTATAGAGCGTTTGAAAGCATCGACCGCTTAATTCTCTGCTCTGTACGGGGACTTCTTTCTTGACAACCAAAAATTGTTGGCTTATCATGATTTTAAAGTTAACAAACGCAAAGCAAGACTAGCACTACAAAACAAAGGAGGCCGGAAGTTTGCAGATTACGGACAACGTTTATTTACTCGATAATGTTTTATACAGCCATGTCTATTTGATTACAGGAGACACGCCGGTTTTAATCGATACAGGTATGCCCGGCTTTGCAGGCGCGATTTTGAAGGAAATGGACAGCCTGCTGGGCGGGCCCCCCCCGCTTGCGCATATTTTTTTGACCCACCATGATGTGGACCATGCCGGAAACGCGTTTCTCCTCGCTGAGAAAACGGGCGCGCAGGTTTGGGTATCCAGAGAGGACGAGCCCTATTTGACCGGCAGGCAAAAACGGCCAGGAATCAAGCATTTATTTGAAACCTTCCTGAGCGTACCCGCGCCGCGTTGCTGCGTTTATCCGCCGGACGGGATGATTGACGGGATAAAGGCAATCCCCGCGCCAGGTCACACGCCCGGCCACACATTGCTGCAATACGGTGACGTATTGTTCACAGGCGACCTGTTCCGCGTGCGGGGGACGCGTCCCCGCCTAATGCCGAAACGCCTGACCTGGGACGAAAAACAGCAGGCGCGCTCCGTTTCTATACTACGTGAAGCCTCTGCGGCGTGGCTCTGCCCCGCACACGGAAGGCCCGTCAAAAACGGGCCTGAAATCGAGGCGTTCCTTCACGCCGTGAAAGAAGGGGCTCCCGGTTGAATGAAGAACAAAAGCGCGAGTCAAAATTTATTCAGATGACACAGGCGCCCGTCAAACGGCTCGTCTGCCGCATGGCGGTGCCGACTATCATCAGTATGCTGATTACCTCGTTCTACAATATGGCCGACACCTTTTTTGTCGGCCGCATCAATACAAGCGCAACAGCTGCGGTGGGCGTTATTTTTTCTCTGATGGCAATTATACAGGCCATCGGCTTTTTTCTTGGCAACGGCTCGGGAAACTATATTTCCCGCAAGCTCGGCGAGCAGGATACAGAGGAAGCGTCCCGTATGGCGTCGACCGGCTTTTTTACCGCGATTCTTGCCGGCGCAGCTTTTATGGTGCTTGGCTTTTGTTTCCTTACGCCGCTTGCAAGGCTGCTTGGCGCGACCGACACCATCCTTCCTTATGCGGAGGATTACATGTTTTATATTTTAATCGGTACGCCGTATATGACGGCTTCGCTTGTCCTCAACAACCAGCTGCGCCTGCAGGGCAACGCTTTTTACGCGATGATTGGGCTGACAAGCGGCGCGGTCATCAATATAGCGCTTGACCCGCTTTTTATTTTTGTTTTTCATATGGGAATCAGCGGCGCGGCGCTTGCAACGATTATCAGCCAATTCATCAGCTTTTGCATACTGCTGTTTGGCTGCAACCACAAAGGCGGGTTACCGGTTCGCATAACCATGTTTTCCCCCAGCCTTAAGCGCTACGGCGCCATCGCCGGCGGCGGACTGCCCAGCCTTTGCCGCCAGGGGCTTGCGAGCGTTGCGACGGTCTGTATGAACATTGCCGCCGGGCCATACGGCGATGCCGCGATTGCGGCCATCTCCATCGTCATGCGCGTGTCAAATTTCGCAGGCTCCGCGCTGATTGGCTTTGGGCAGGGCTTTCAGCCTGTATGCGGGTTCAATTACGGCGCGAAGCGTTTCGACCGCGTACGCCGTGCCTTCTGGTTCTGCATCCGTGTATCGTCCGTCGTATTGGCCGCGATGGCGTTTGCCGGGTATATCTGGTCGCCGCAAATCGTCGCGCTGTTCCGAGACGACGCAAAGGTACTTGAAATCGGCGCGCAGGCGCTTCGCTTCCAATGCCTGACCTTCCCCTTGCTGGGTTGGATTATTATCTGCAATATGCTTTTACAAAACATTGCAAAAACGGTTCGGGCAAGTATCCTCTCGATGGCAAGGCAGGGGCTGTTCTTTTTGCCGCTGATTTTTACGCTGCCCATCTTTTGGGGGCTTACGGGCGTGCTGGCCTGCCAGCCGCTTGCGGATATATTTGCTTTCCTGCTTGCAATTCCGCTCGGTTTAAACGTGTTGCGAGAGCTAAAAAACGGCGAACGGGCACAAGTTCCCTTCCATCTTAAATAAAGCAAGCCCACCTCCCGTAACCCGGGAAGTGGGCTCTTTTTATGTTGTTGTCATCCCTCGCGCAAAAGCACAATCGGCTCAATCCGGTTTGATTTGACCGCCGCGCGCAGGCAGGCAAGCAGGATAATTGCCGCGAAAACAGCCAAGATGATAAGTGAGTCGGTTAAATTGAACGTAAGTGTCATCGCCATAATGGTATTGCCGAATAAGGTATCGAGATACGGGTTGACCGCAAGGTATGCCGCCAGCTGCCAAAGACCTGCGCCCAGGACGGTACAGAGAATCCCGTTTGTCAGGTATTCGATAGTAAACACCTGGAAAATATGATGCGTCTTATATCCCAACGCCCGGTAGAGGGCGATTTCCTTTTTCCTGCTCTTTAAGCAGCTCGAGATAAAAATACACGCGCCCGCCAGAATCATGACGACAAAAACGGCAAACATGCCGGACAGCATCAGAATAGCCGTCTGGTACGGCTCAACGTCGAAATTCAGGCTTTCTTCCTTATTGACGGGATAACCATCCGCTCTCAGGGATTCCATCAGGCTATCGAGATTTTTATAATTGTCGGCGATAACCACATACCGCTCCTGCATTTTGTCCGTTATCAGCTCGCACTGCTGTGCAAAGTGGTGAAGCTCTCTTTGCGGTATGATAAACTGCGTTCCGCTGAAAAGCGGGTCTGCCGTGTTGTAGGCGCCAACCACCTTAAGCTTATGAGTATGGCCGGACATATCCTGCATCAGCAGCTCTTTGCCAATGAGCTTTGCCCCGTCGATTTGCGCCGTTTGCCTTTTTCCTTCGTCGTAGTCGCTGAACTGCTCCGGAACCAGCACCGCTCCCTTTTCCGCATCGTCAAGGGCGCGGCCCGCCGTTATAATCGGTTCATAGCCCGGATGGAACGCGTCGAGCTGGTAATATCCGAATAACTCGCCCGAAGTATCGCCGGCCTCTACCTGCGGCGGCTGGAAAAAGACAGCTTCAACATGCTCCATCGACTTGATGCGCTCGGTTTCCTGCGGGATTTTTTCCAGCTCCTCCAGGTAGACGACGCATTCCCTGTTGAGAATATGGTCGTTGATTTTATGCTCGACGTTATACCACAGCGGGCGCATAAACGACACGACAGCCGTAAGCAGCAGCACGCTGACGGCGATAAACAGGCCAAACAGAACGGTCTTGGCCTTTCCGCGGATAACGGAGGCCTTTGCAATCCCGAAAAAACGTGTGATGTTGTTCATAGCTTCATCGCCTCGCTCGGTGGTATTTTTACAAGCCTGCGCAGTGTGAAAAGCTGGCATAAAAGGGGCACAAGCACCGCGATTGCAAGCGCCGCCGCAGCAAGTAAAGCGGCACTCGTCCACGAAACCGTTTTAAGCATGCTGTCATAGCTCCCGTTTTGCGCGAACCAGTTATATAGCGCGAAAGCGGCTGCCGACAGCACGGCCGCAATACAAAAGCTTTTCATGCCGATTTTCAGCTGTTCTAAATACATACTGAGAAACACCTGCCGGTCTTTATAGCCAATGGCCTTTAACAGGCCGATTTCTTTTGTGTGTTCGGTCATTGCGTTATGTACAGCAAGGAAAATGTTGAGCACCGCAAGCCCCAGGACCGCTAATGTAAACGCCCGCCCTGCGACGTTGACTACGCTAATAAACAGTTTAAACGCATCATAGATAATATAATTTGGTGTGCAATCTTTTATTCCTATTTTATCCAAGTCTTGAATGACCTGCTGCACATTACGTGAATCATCTAATACAATACTATAATAGTTATGCTCCCCGTCTTCTCTTAGGTCTATGACCGCCTGATAACCAATTGGATTTTCTTGCTTGACATGTTCCATACACAACTTGTCAAGCAGAACTCCCGTATTGTGGGAGACAAGTATATCGTCCGGTTCAAAGGCTGTCTTTTTTATGTCATAAACACCAACAACCTTTAAAGTGAATTCCGTCGGCGGAACATCTACATCACTGTATTGTGCAATTGGGATAGCAAATTTATCTGACTTTAAACTTAAAGTCGTACCGATAAATGTTCTGCCGTCCAGAAAATCGACGTCTTCATTTAAGGTGTCTACATCAAAATCGGGATAAAAAATGCTTGGCACCATGCAAGTAAAATCTTCACTCTCTGCAAGTGATTTTCCGGCAATTGCCGGCTCGTGTTCCGTTATAAACTCCGAAATTACTCTGGCTCCCGGAATTTTTATATTTGGGAACAGCTTGTTATTCAATGCTTGTTCTCCATTAATAGAAAGTATATCACAAAGCTGCCAACCCCATCGATTATTTTCTTCAAGTGACAAAACATGCTTTGTTTTTATAATTTCCTCTTTTTGTTCTTCACTTAAAGATTTTCCTTCAAGCTCTATTGGACCGAACAAAATTCTTCGTGCATAATCAGTGTTTAAAAAATTATCCATATAATGGTTAAGCATGTTGGCAGTTCCTAAGATTAAAATTAAGGAAGTAAGCCCTATTGTCATCAGCACAAATATGCCTGTATTCCGCCTGCCGCGCCGCGTGTTTGCCGCTGAAAGCCAAAAATAACCGCCCGGCTTCATCTTTCCTGCTCCTCCATTACGCCGTCGCGCATGTTAATGCTTTTCATAGCTTCATCGCCTCGCTTGGTGGTATTTTTACAAGCCTGCGCAGTGTGAAAAGCTGGCATAAAAGGGGCACAAGCACCGCGATTGCAAGCGCCGCCGCAGCAAGTAAAGCGGCACTCGTCCACGAAACCGTTTTAAGCATGCTGTCATAGCTCCCGTTTTGCGCGAACCAGTTATATAGCGCGAAAGCGGCTGCCGACAGCACGGCCGCAATACAAAAGCTTTTCATGCCGATTTTCAGCTGTTCTAAATACATACTGAGAAACACCTGCCGGTCTTTATAGCCAATGGCCTTTAACAGGCCGATTTCTTTTGTGCGTTCGGTCATTGCGTTATGTACAGCAAGAAATATGTTGAGCACTGCAAGCCCCAGGACCGCAAATGTAAACGCCCGCCCTGCGATGTTGACCACACTTGTGAGGAGCTTAAAAGAGTCCATAATAATAACGCTTGGCGTACAATTGGAAATTCCTATTTCTTCTAACTGTGTAATTACATTTTGTACATTTTTGTAATCATCAACAAGAACACTATAAAATTTATAATTGTCCTGTTGCCGCTTTTCCTGAACAGCTTCATATCCAACTGGATTTTTTTGCTTTAAAGCATCCATACATAATTTATCGAGTTCAATTCCTGTATTGTAGGAAACAAGGATATCCCCTGGGGTAAAAGCAGTATTTTTAATATCGTAAACTCCAATAACCTCTAGTTGAAACTCAATTAATGGGATATCCACGGAACTATATTGACCCATTGGAACCAAGCTTTTAGTACTTTTAAAATATAGCGTTGTACCAATAAAGTTTCTCCCATCTAAAAAATCAACGTCTTCATTCAAAATATCGGTGTCGAAATCGGGATAGAAATAATTTGGGACCAGACATGCATAAGTTTGACTGTCGGAAAGCTGTTTTCCATACAATGACTGAATTGTTTCTGTCTTATATGCAGAAATAACTCCTGCTCCTGGTTCATGTATTATCTCCGGAAATTTTTGTATTTCTCCATTATCTGTTTTATATGATATTAATTCACAATATTTGCTAACCCATCTATTGTTTTCTTCTAAAGAAAGCACACCGTTCATTTGTTCAATTTTCTTCTTTTGCGGGTCTGTCAGCGGTTGGTTTTCTAATTCCATTGGCCCAAATAAAATGCGTCTGGCATAATCATTATTTGTAGCCCTATCCATAAAAGCGTTGAGCATCTGCGCCATCCCAATGACCAAAATCAAAGAAGTAAGCCCTATTGTCATCAGCACAAATATGCCCGTATTCCGCCTGCCGCGCCGCGTATTTGCCGCTGAAAGCCAAAAATAACCGCCCGGCTTCATCTTTCCTGCTCCTCCATTACGCCGTCGCGCATGTGAAAGAGCCGGTCCGCGTACTCGACGACCGCGTCGTTATGGCAGACCACGAGCACTCCTCTGCCGCCCTGCGACAGGAGCTTCAGTTCATCAAAAATAGACTGCTCGTTCGCGCTGTCCAGGTTGCCTGTCGGCTCGTCTGCCAGAATAAAGTCGGGATTGTTCGCCATGGCGCGCGCAATTGCCACACGCTGCTGCTCCCCGCCGGAAAGCTCGCCGGGGTAATGGTTCATGCGCTCCTTCAGGCCGACCGTTTCAATCAGCTCCTTTGCGCGCACCTCCATATCCTTTTTGCTGTGGAAATCCCGATTAATCAGCATAGGCAGCATAACGTTCTCATAGGCGCGCAGATGCGGGTTCAGATGGAATGCCTGGAACACAAAGCCGAGCGTTTTCAGCCGTACGTCCGCAAGCTCATTTTTTTTGAGGCTTGCCGTATCCCTTCCGTTGATTACCACATGGCCGGAAGATGGCGTATCGAGCAGTCCCGCAATCTGTAAAAAGGTGCTCTTTCCTGAACCGGACTGCCCCATAACCACCACAAATTCCCCCTGACGGATGGTACAGCTCACGTCCTTTAGGGCGGTTACACCGTTTGGATAGGTTTTCGTCGCGTTTTGTATTTCAATGCTTTTCATAGCAGCCTCCTGTGCTCATCAATCGGTATTCTTCGCCAAGGCAGGCCTGCTTTCACAGGCCCGCCCGGCACGGCTATGCATCAATAAACCTGAACTGTCAGGTTAGAATTAAAACCGCCGCTGGAATTTTTGTAGTAGTTGTAATAGGTATACTTAGGAAAAGTTCCAGGAGAACCACTTGCGTCATTAATACGAACCTGCTGCGGGTAAGTCAGATAGGAATAGAGATTATAATTTGCTGTTCCTACCCTTTTACCCAAAGAAGAATTCTGATACATTGTAATTGTTCCCTTCGAAACATTTTTTCCATTGTATACGCTCAGTACTGTGTGGTTATGAGAATGAATACCAGTTACAGAAGTAGTCAATGTAAATGCTGCGGAGCCCTGCGCCGACGTGCCAAAGTTGTTAAAGGTAAACGACTGCGCCGCGGCACCAACCATACATATGGAAGCCACGATAACGAGTGCCAACAGAACGGTAATAATTCTTACAACTCTCTTTTTCAAAATATTACACCTCCTTTTCTATAAAATATATGATTGATTGCAATCAAATCATTCTATTATAATTATATTTAATTAAATAGCAATTGTCAATTATAATTTAAATATTTTATTTATTTTTTTGTGATTTTATTACATATAACATCAATTTTATATTTTCGCACTATTAAAATGTGAAAATAAATCTCCGCAGATTTATATTACTAAAGATTTCAATGTTTTTGTTCAAGCCACGCCCACTCAAAAAGCATGATGGCCGGACAAAAAATAAGGCGCGGGAGAAAAACTCCCACGCCTGCTTGATTTTTTATTATGCAATGCGTTTTTCACGCCATTTGCCCGATTTCCAGCGCCAGAGCATCAAGATGCCGCGCAGGCATTCATCCGCCGCGAAAGCAATCCAAAGCCCGCTGAGGCCCAGCCCGAATACGACGGCGAGCACATAGGCGCCGAGCGTGCTGACAATCCACATGGAGAAAACCGCAACACCCGTCGGAAAGTATACGTCACCCGCGCCCCTTAAGCTGCTGATGACGACGAGATTGCTCGTTCGGCCAAGCTCGACAAAAATATTGATGATGATTAACACCGCACCCGCGGCGATAACCGCCTTGTCGGCAGTAAACAGGCCGATTAACTGGTAGCGCAGCAGGATGCCGAGGACGGATATTGACATGGTAATGATAAGCGCCGTCCTGAAAGCGCGCAGGCATTGCCGGTACGCGCCGTCGAAGTCCTTCGCCCCCACCTTATGGCCGACAAGGATTTGTGCGGCCTGTCCGATAGAAACCGAGAAAATATAGAAAAACATTGTGATATTGGAAACGTAAGTCTTTGTTACAAGCTCTGTCTGCGTCAGGAAATTAAGCACAATCGACGTAACCACGAGCTGGGAAACATTATAGTTGAACGACTCGAACGCGGACGGAAGCCCAATTCTGAGCAAGGATAAAATGTCCCTTTTCGGAAACGGGCGCAGCATTTTAAAAATAGAGGGCTTTTCAATCTTTTTAAACAGAAAGATAAAGAGCACAATAATGCCGACAATCCGGCTGAAGCTCGTCGCAATCGCAACGCCCTTGATACCAAGCTGCGGAAAGCCGAGCAGTCCGAGCACAAAGACAATATCGAAGAAGGTGTTGATAATATTCATGGCGACCGTCACGTACATTGTTACCTTGGTATACCCGTGGTTGCGTATAATGACGGACACCGCGCCCAAAAGCGCCTGCGTAAAGATAAACGCGCCAACGATGATGAGATATTCATTCGCAAAGCTGAGTATTTCACCTTTAGCGCCCATAAAAACGAGAAACGGCTTACAAAAAACAACGAGGATACCGCTCATTACAACGCCGAGCAGCAAATTGAAAAGTATGGACAGCGCGGCAATGCGAGAAGATTTTTCTTTGTCGCCCGCGCCAAGCGCCTGTGAAATCAAAACAGCGCTCGCGCCCGATATAACAGTGAACACCAGCGTACAGATAGATACCACCTGGTTGGCAGCCTGAGCCGCCGAAGCGGCAAGGTCGCTGTACCGGCTGAGCACATAAACATCGACAAATCCGAGCAGCATAAACAGCGCCGTCTCAATAAAAATTGGCCACGACAAATTGAACAACGTCATCTTTTTCATCCGTTTCCCCTCCTTATACATATGAATTGCACTCATTTTAATTTCATAGAAGCAAAAAGTCAACAGAAAACGTAAAAAAATAAAAATTTTTTTTTAAAATGTGTCATTTGTTGTTGTATTTATTAAATACATACGCTATACTAATAATGAATATATAAACCCGTTAGTTGATGGTAAAACCTACGTGCGTTTATGTATGCGAATAATTGAAAAGGAGGTTTGGCAATGGGTATATCCGAAAACTTGAAAAAGGGTACGTCGGAGATGTTGATCCTTTTCCTTCTGGAAAGAGAAGACATGTACGGCTACCAGCTTGCTCAGGAGCTCAGAGAGCGCAGCGAAGGTTATTTCGTTATGCCTGAAGGTTCCCTGTACCCGACTCTGTACCGCCTGATTGAAAAAGGCGTTATTACAGACAGGCAGGAAATCGTCGGCAAGAGACTTCGTAAGTACTATCACCTCGAGCCCGCAGGCAAAGAGTATTTAAAGTCCATTGTTGCTGAGTACCGTTCCATTAATCTTGGAATCCAGAAGGTACTGGGCGAGGATTTGCTGAAAGGCATTTCCGGCTGAGCCGCAGCATAACGGCAATTATTTCGGCACATATAAAACGGCCTGTCCGGTTTTCCGGGCAGGCCGTTTTATAATATGTTGATTGTATGCATAAAGGCCGCCTCTATCCAAACAGAGGCGGCCTTTATCGGTTATCCTTTGGTCACTGTTTCTTTTATCGTGCCCTTGAGGTCTTTCGCATTAAAATCAAGCAATTCCCATACTTTCAAAGAGATGTCTTTACTGTTAAAAGAAGCGTCGGTTACGGTAAACGTTGCCTGTACGAGAACCTCCTGTTTTGAAAAATCGAAGCCATCTAGTTCAGCGGTATTAAAAAAGATTTCATTTTTCTCATGCGTGTTATAAATGGGTTTTCCAATATAAGGGAAAGAGAGCGTCCCATCGTTGAACCTGGCCTTATCACCGTCGTAGCGGATAGAGGCGTTTATCCCGCAGAGGGGAGCGTTTACACCGCTTAAATATGCGGTATAGATAATTTTGTCCCCAACCTTGTAAACTGAAACTTTCGGGTCATATACCGTAACGGCGCACGTTGCTTTCGCGCCGCTTCCGTCCTTTGCGGTACAGGTGATTGTCGTACTGCCGACGCCTACCGCCTTGAGCTTGCCGTTTGCGTCCACCGTGGCGACCTTCGGGTTGCTCGATTTCCACGTTAAAGCCTTGTTCTTCGCGTTCGCGGGTGCTACCGTCGGCTTGAAGGAGCCGCTTTTCCCCACCGGCCAGCTGATTTTATTCGTGTTGAGCTTAATACTCTCTATTGGCTGGTAAACCGTTACGGCGCACGTCGCCTTCGCGCCGCTTCCGTCCTTTGCGGTACAGGTAATCGTCGTACTGCCTACACCCACCGCCCTGAGCTTGCCGTTTGCGTCTACCGTGGCGACCTTCGGGTTACTCGATTTCCACGT
>UQHH01000057.1 GCA_900540865.1 uncultured Oscillospiraceae bacterium | reverse complement strand
ATTTGTCGTGTTTTCTTCACGGCGTCTTTTTCAGAGTTTCGCCTCTCTTCTCTTCATGAGTACTGCTTGCGCTTTCCTCACTCAAAGTATTACGGGTTTCTTTCATAAATGATTGCGTTGTTTAATTTTCAAGGTCCTGCACTGCCCTCAAAATCCATGTTTTTTCGCCTGCTTACACAGGTAAAAAAAGCACGTCCTTCTCCGAGCGGCGTGTATATTATCTTACTACATACACACATGTTTGTCAAGTACTTTCTTTATCTTTCTTTTCCTTTTCCCTGACTCCCTCTTGGACAGCTGTTCTATTATACATATTACAGGTTACCCTGTCAATAGGTATTTTATTCTTTTTAATGAAAATTTTTACAAGACAAACGCCGGAAGCAAATCCGGCGTTTTTTTATTACTGGTACTCCAGCCCGATGATAATCAATTTGTCATAACCGTCATACCAATATGACTGTACAGAATCATTTCTAAGCCAATTCCCGCCGGTTCTTCCGCTGGCGTTTACCTCATACACATAATCAAAATAATCGTAATAGGATGCGCCTTCAAAAAAGCAATTATATACATACTCGGTATCGATTGCATCACTGCACCAGATGTAGAAATATGGCTCTTTGTTTCTTACCGCCTGAATTAAATGCTCTAAAACGCTTTGTTCCCTGCCGGCCGAAGAAACAAAGGCCGCATTTTTATAAAAATAGCTATCGTCCATCGAGTCACATTTTGGCAGGAATAAATTGAACTGCTCCATATAATCCCCGTCACGGTTTGCAATCTGATTCTCCGTCATATCATTATAATCTGGAGACATTATATGTTTGCTTTTCTCAATAAAAGAGGTACTCACGTTGAAGAAACAATACTGATTAAAGCTTTGTTCTTTTTCGTCATCTAAATCGTCCCAGGTAACATCGAGATGATACCACTTCTCTCCTAGTTTCACGAGATTCCATTCATGCAGAACATCGTCCGATTCGCCATAAACCACCGTCGCGGTAATTCCCGCAAGATTGAGGAGCAGCTGCATTGCTTCGCTGTAGCCCTCACAGACAGCCTTGCCTTGAACAATCGCACCATATGGGGAATTACGCAGCCAGCCAAATTGTTCATGCAAATACGTACAATTATCAATCAAATAATCGTGCAGATAGAGCTCCCGGCCGAATTCGTCCAGTCCCTTCGGAATGTTCTTTATGATTTTTTTTGCCGCCTGATAAAATTTTTTCTGGGACTCTTCCGTTTTGTCCGCAGATATATAGGAATAAAGCTGAAAATACCGTCGTCCGTCTATATCCTCGAAATCGCTCATGTAACTGAGCCAGAATATCTGCGGATTGTCAATTAAAAAGGCGGTTAGCACCTTATAAAAACGCACATCGCTGAACCCTGTGCTGGCTTCGACAAAGCCCGCTTCATAATTTGAAGATGTATCTCCGCGGCGCTGCGCAATATCATAAGCCGCGTCCATAATACATTGATAAAGGCGGCGTTCTTCTCCTTCTTCGAGCGAATCGAAGGCGTAAGGATGGTTCATAAATTTATATTCTTCTGTAATTTTGCTGTAATCGAGCTTTTCAATGCGCCTGTGCGGATAGTCGTATCCCGGCGCTGTGGAAGGCTCGGTTACGGCTTTATTCTCTGCGCTTTGAACAGAAGCGGCGCTTTCCGCCTCGCCCGGAGAGAGGCGCGATATTCCAAATAAAAACGCCCCTGCGATTGAGCAGGACGGAAGCGTCAGCAGTATAACGCCCGCGAGCAGCAGGCAAAGTAATTTCTTTTTCATAAATCCACCCATACCCAAATAATGCATAATATCGAGAGGCTGCGTCCGCTTAAACGCTGTTGAGACGGTGCACGCTGCAAATCAGCCTATCCAAGTCCTCAACGGAAGAAAGCGTTCCCGCTTCCCCGCGGAACTGCGCCGCGCCCCGGAAGCCCTTTAAATACCAGCCGACATGCTTTCTTGCCTCTTTCATGCCGTGTGTTTCTCCTTTATTATCGCAAATCATCATAATATGCCTGCGCATAACGGTAAGCCTTTCCTCCATGGAGGGAGGAGGGATAACACGCGCTTCGGACAGCCACGCGTCAATTTGAGAGAAAATCCAGGGATTGCCGAGCGCGCCCCTGCCGACCATAACCATATCGCAGCCGGTTTCCTCATACATACGCGCCGCGCTTTCGCCGGTTGTTATGTCGCCGTTGCCAATCACAGGGATTTTGACCGCATCTTTTACCCTTTTGATAATTTCCCAGTCGGCCTGCCCGGCGTAGAACTGCTGGCGCGTGCGGCCGTGAACGGTAATTGCAGCCGCGCCCGCTTCTTCACAGTATTTTGCAACCTCGGCCGCGTTGACGCTCCCATCGTCCCAGCCTTTCCTGATTTTAACCGTAACCGGAACCGGGACGGCTTCCTTCGCCGCCCGGACAAGCCGGGCGCAGAGCTTTGGGCTTTTCATCAGCGCGCTGCCGTTTCCGCCGCTTACGATTTTCGGAGCCGGACAACCCATATTGATGTCGATAAATTCCGGCAGATAGCGCATTGCCGTCTTTGCGGCATATGCGATTGTTTCCGGCTCGCAGCCGAACAGCTGGACGGCCGCCGGACGTTCCCTTTGTGTAAGCTCCATAAGCTCTGTAGAACGCTCGCTTTTATAAGAAACGCCCTTCGCGCTGACCATTTCGCTTACCGTATAAGCCGCGCCAAAACCGCGGCACAGCTCCCGGAAGGCACGGTCCGCTACGCCCGCAAGGGGCGCAAGACAGGCGAAGCCTTCGATTTTTACATTCCCAATATCCATGAAACTCCTCTTCTATTCGGTCAAGACAGCGGCGCTGACGAAGAATCAGCAGCAGAAGTGTTTGAAGAACCACCCGCAGGTTCCCCATCCTTCGGCGGATTTAACTTCTCCTCAGTTCCAGTCCCGTCGGAATATGCCATATGCGTGTATATTTTAGTCAAAAATTCGTCAGGATACGTTCTGTCAAGAAACACGTCAAAGCTGCTTCTTGCCGGAACCCCTTCGTAACGCGCGGACATCCGGTTGACTGCCGCGGCTGAAATCAGGCAGTTGAGCGCCATAAAGATAACCAGTACCCACGTAAGGCCTTTACCGATTTTATTCGGTATCTTTTCAATCAGCCTCGACATAAACGGATAAATGAATTTCAGCCACGCGATGGAAAGCAGGCCCCAGAACAGCGCGTACATCAGGTTCGTTCTTCCGTTGATATTCATAAAAGAGTTGCTGTAATCCCAGGAAACGGTTCCGAGGAACGTCTCTTGATACCAGCTGCACACATACTCGAACGCGGCGCCAAGCAGGCCGCCGCAGATAAAGACCCAAATATCCCGCTTGTTGCGCAGCCAATACAGCGCCATTGTAATGACGACCGCTCCGAACCCGTATACCGGATTGAACGGGCCGTATATGACGCCGCTGCGCGATTCGTACCGGTGGTCGACGATTAGGCAGAAAATAACCTCCACCACAACGCCGATAAACGAACCGATGAAAAAGATCCAGAAAAGCTTATAGAAATTAAGGCCGTAAGCAAAGCTCTTGTTGTGCTCATCGATTTTCTTTTCTTTTTTATTCGCGGCTTTCATTTTAGCAAATTTCTTTTTTTCCTGCTTTTCGATTCCAATGATGTTGATTTCCGGTGTCAGCCGCTCAGGCACACCGGCGTTAGTTCCTGCTGCGTCCTGCCGCGTTTCCTCTATGATGCGGTCGATGTTTTCGTCAACCTGTATTTCTGCGGATTCTTCCGGAAGCTGTTTCCCCTGTTGTGTTTTCTCTTGTTTTGAAGAACCGTGTTCCATTGTTTCACCTCTCCTTAGCCTCATGACAATACTGTTATTCTATTCTTTCCATATTATTTTTTATTTAGCATAGCCGCGTGTGCGTGAGGTTATTATAACATATCAGGAATGCTTGTCAATTTCAGCAGATGGTTTCCGGACCTATGAAATAAAGAATGCCGTATATGGGGCGTTTGCTCCATATACGGCCTGTAAACGTTATTTCCCGCGTTTTCTTCTGTGTGTGCTCGCAAGTACGCCGAGCGTGACGAGCGTTCCGCATACAATCAATACCCAAAGCAGTAATCCCATAACGACATACTGCGTGGTGGTGGTCTGCGTATCTTTTTTTTCGGGAATGGATTCCTCTTCATTCGTCGGTTCCGTGGGCAGCTTGAAGATATCGAGCCAGGATTTCCGCTCCTGCGTTTCCTCTTCCGAAGAAACCGGCGCCTGCGTTTCAGAAGAGGCTGCCGGCGGGTCGGTATAATCCGGCTCCTGGGAGGAAGACGGCTCCGGCTGAGGCTCCGGTTCGCTGTATGGCGGGTCGGTCGGTTCCGGCGGGGGCTGTGTTTCAGGCTCCTGTGAAGAAACCGGAGGCAGCGTTTCCGAAGCGGCAGTGCCGCTTTCATCTTCAGGAAGCGCCCTTGCAGAAACAACAAACACGCTAATCAAAAGGGCTGCCACAAGAAAAAGCAGCGCCGTTTTTTTCAACTTCATTTCCGTTTCCTTTCCTTTCGGCAATCATTACCGGCTGGTATGTTGCGCCCTGCCTGTCAAAACGTTACAGGAAGGTTTTTATCTTGTACCATTATAAGCATATTCGTCTCCGTTTGTCTATAGATAATTTTATTGCCGGGACTTTATTTATTTTGCGTTTTTTAGCACCTGTGCAAGAACGTCGCCGAGGAGCTGCCCGGAATAAACCGCTTCATTCAATGTATTGACGTCTGTACCCACCTCAATTAAAAGCGAGCCTGTATTGATGAACATATTGTACGCAAAATCGCCGAAATTCAGCGGCCTGGTCATACCGGGATAAAGCGATTCAGCCGTCTGCTGAACGCGCAAGGCGAAGCGCAGGTTGTATTCCCAGTCGGAAAAACCGTATGCTCCGGTTGGGTCATAGCCCGTCATAACCATAATTTGGGCCGCTTTCTTGCCGTTTGCAACAAAGGTCGGCTTAATTTTTCCGGCTTCCCCTCCATAGCCGATTGCGTCGCGGTGCAGGTCAATGACCACTTTAATGGTGGGATATTTCTCCAGATATTTATAAATCGTCGCCTCGCTCCTGTCGTATGCGCCGTTATAGGTTGGCTCGTCGTGGTGCTCCATAGCGTGTACCGCGCCGATTCCATGTGAATTGAGCGAATCGACAATTGCCGCGCCGACACGCGTGACGTTATAATTGTCGTCGGTGTTCCTGGCATAGTAATTCTCCCAATACCAGCCGAGGTCCTGTGTCAGGTAAGATTCACAGGTATGCGTATGTACGATGAGCACCTGCGGCTCCGAAGTTTTTTCCATCTTAAACCCGAGCGGCGCCTGCAGCTGTTCGCCGGTATTTATGACGTAATCCGTCGTATTCTTGATTGAAAAATTATCGTATTGGACGCCGGACGGGCCATACTGGCATTCTGTAATCGGAAATTTCTTTTCCCCTTTATGCGCCGCCTCGTCCTCCGAGGTCGTCGGCTGCGTTGCGGCAGCCGTCGGCTTTTCCGTCTCATCTTTTCCGGTATCTTTGTTTTTCGTGACAGAAGAGGAAGAAGCGGTCACGGCTGACTCCGTTTGTTTTTGGTCAGTTGAACCATCCGGCATCGCAAGACCCGCCGCAAAAAGCTGCAGCTTCTGCGTCTGGTCGCTTAGAACAGACGGCAGCCTTGCTCCCACGCACACGACGGACAAAACCGTCACCGCGCAGGACAGCACCGCCGCCGCCGAATGAATGATTCTTTTTTTATATTTTTCAAGCATAAAATCCCCCACCCACGGTAAATCGTTCCTTACCTTAACCTTATGCTCTCATTATTTTATTTATACCGGTTTTGTATTTATATTTCAGCCAACGAGGGAAAGCAGGTCGGAGAGCTCAAAATCAGGATGCAGGGCGCAGTTGACCGCCATGCTGATAAGCTTTGAGCCGCGGGAAATCAGCAAATCTATTTCCCGCGGGGTGACGACCATCTTTTGTCCGTGCGGCGACACCGCGCTACGCACAAAGCGGAGGGTTTCGTCGTCGCTGTCCAGTAAAAGGTCGGCTGCGAGCGTCACCGCGTCAACGACGGTAGGTACGCCGATTGCAACGACCGGCACACCCATCGTTTCTTTATTGATGCGCAGGCGGTGGTTGCCGACGCCCGCACCAGGAGAAATGCCCGCATCGGAAATCTGCATGGTGCAGCCAAGACGTTCGAGCCGCCTGGAGGCGAGCGCGTCGATTGCAATGACAGCCGCCGGTTTTATTTTTTCCGCTACGCTGAAAAGCAGCTCGCCTGTTTCAATACCCGTCTGCCCCAGTACACCGGGCGCGAGTACGGCGACAGGGCGCAAAGCGTCGAGTCCCGTGGTACGCGCAAGCTCCCCGGTAATGTGCCTAGTCGCCAGTATTTGCGAGCCGACCTTCGGGCCGAGCGCGTCCGGCGTAATATTGACGTTGCCGAGCCCCGCAACCAGAATCAGCCCCTTTTCAGGCAGAAGCGCGCGGATTTCATCCGCGATAATTTCCAAGCGCTCGTCTGTTTCTTTAAAATCATCTGTAAGCGGGGGCAGCTCAATTGTAATGTACGTGCCTGTGTCTTTTCCAAGCTGCTGCGCCGCTTTCCGGCTTTGCACCTGCATGCGCGTAACCTTCATGTTTTCGTAGTCGTCCGTGTCGTATGTGACGCCGCTTATTTTTTCCCCGGCAATCTCTTTAGCCTCCAGTGCAAGGTCTGTCCTTACCTGCATAGCAAACGCTCCTTTTCTGTCTAAAAATACTCTACATAGCGGCAAATACATTATTTACTTTTTTCCGCCCTGCTGATAAAATAAGTATTGACAAAAGAAATGGTTTTATGTTTTCAGCTATGAATACGTTTTGGGGGTTCTTTATGATTAAAAAACCGGGATTTTTCCGCGCATTGAGCCTGTGTATTATTTGCGCACTCTGCATATCGTCCGCCACGCTGGCCAGCGCTTCCGCACAGGAGGCAAACGCTTCGGTTTTCCGCATGGAACGGCCGGAAACTACAAGGGAATACCGGGAATTTCAGCGCGCCGGTACAAACGCTTTATCGGCGGCGGTCGTCCCCCAGCAATATGAAGGGCGTTCTACCGTACTGGATGAAGAAAAGGAATCCCTTCCTTCCTCATATAACACAGCGGAATACGGGCTTGTAACGCCTGCGAAGGACCAGGGAAGCCTCAACACCTGCTGGGTTTTTGCGGGCCTGTCTTCGTTTGAAACCGCGCTGCTCAAAAATGGATATGGTGCTTACGACCTGTCGGAGGAGCACGCGAACTACTGGTCGACAAAACGGGAAAACGGCTCGGGCTGGCAGCGAAATTTTTATGACGCGGGCTACAGCCAGATGATTCCGGGATACTTAACCTCCTGGAGCGGGCCGCGCCTGGAAAGTGAAGTCCCATACCGCAGCGGCGACGGCCTGCCCTTCACTCAGCTTGATAAAGGTAAAACGAGCTTCGGCGCCGATGGTCTTATTTTTTTGTCGGGTGAGCGCGCGACGGTCAAACGCGCCGTGCTCGATTACGGAAGCGTCACCGCCGGGTGCAGTACCATCCGCAAATATTTCAGCCGCGACCTTACCGCGTTTGCCTGTCTCGACGACATTCCTTCCGGAACCGATACGCAGGGCCACGTTGTCGCGGTTATTGGTTGGGACGACAGCTTCCCGAAGGAACGTTTCAATTCATTTTCCCGTCCGAAAAACGACGGCGCTTGGCTTGTCAAAAGCAGCTGGGGAACCGGGCATGGGGAAAACGGCTGTTACTGGATTTCTTATGAGGACAAGTACCTGTTCAGCAAGCGGTACGGTAAAAATTACGCCGTAACGGATATACAGAAAATTAAGCGAAACTGTCAGCTTTTTCAAAATGAAATATACGGCGCGACGTGGGATATGACGGTTTATAAAGAAGAAAACGGAAATAAAATCTATCAAGATAAAATCACATATTCTAATGTATTTGATTTTTCCGGCGGCTACAACAGGGTCGAGCAGGTCATATTTGAAAGCGAATGCATTGGCGCGCGTTACACCGTACATTATATCCCGCTTGAAAACGGAATTCCTACGGAAGATACCGCCAAATGGCATGAGCTTGCAAGTGGAACCGTTCCCTACAGCGGATATATCAGCTGCGATACAAAGCGTTTTGAAGCGCCCGAAGGCAAAGCAGCAATCGGCATAACCATAGACGCCTCCGGCACAAGCCGGAGCTGTTCCCTCGGTGTAGGGGAATGGCTTAAAAACACGATAGCAGGCAGAATTACGTTTTTACCCGACGCGAAAAAAGGAGACAGCTATTTGTTTCTTGACGGTCACGCAACAGAGCTGCTGGAGTTTTATAAAAAAGAACATAACGACGACATCGGCGGGACTTTTGTAATCAAAGCCGTCGTTTCCAAGGAAGAAACCGGCGGAGATATTGACGGTGACGGGGCGCTCACCGTTTCGGATATTTTAGATATGCAGAAGCATATTGCAAGCCTGGTCGTCATCGATAAGGATATTATAGATGACGTCGCTGATTTAAATAATGACGGCATACTATCTGTAGCAGACGTTCTGTTGGCACAAAACATTCTTGCTAAAAAAGCAGCCGTTTAAAAGGCAGTAAAAAAGGACGGCTTTCGCCGTCCTTTTGTTTATAAGGTTAAAGTGAAAGGAGATACCCGCCCAGGTATTTTTGAATTTGCATAACGTCCTGTGTGCTGTATTTGCCCGCGCCTGTCGCATCAGCCAGAAGCTTTTGCGTTGCGTTTAGGTTCACAGTCTTGCCAATATATTTTTGGAGCAAGATCGCGTCGTTTACCTCAATCTTTCCATTTTGGTCTACGTCGCCGAGCAAGCCGGCCTTCTTTGCGTAATTGAGGGCACACCATCCGGTCTTTCCGTTATAGGTGGTTTTACCCCACGTATAGCCTTCCGCATCCTTCTTTTCCGTAATTTTAACCGCTGCGTTATTTGGAATCGTAGCCAGCCTGTTACTGCTTGTCCCTGCCGCAGAACGCAGGTTCAGGCCGTCGCTCGAAGCGACTTTCCAGACCTCTGTATTAATTTTCTGGGAAGGAGTCGGAGCAGGCGTATTTTGATTATTAGAAGAATCGCTGAATTCTCCAATATAAATATAGCCGAGGAAACGGTACCGGCTGTACCCCATGTGGCTATCGTCCGTACTGACCGTTTGTGTGAAAAAGTTTGTCGAGCCGTAAGCGGACTCCGAGAACGTAATGTTCTTTCCTGAAATCTGCTCAACGACCGCAACATGGCCTGTGTTTGAATCGTAATTATCCCAGCAGGCGATGGCGCCCAGCTTGGGCGTTTGACCATATGCATAGAGCTTGTTTTTCACGTTATAGCTCCACCACTCCCCCGCGTTGTACGGGCAGAGGCTCGGACGGGAGCCAAGGATTTCATACGCCCTGCCGTATGCATAAGCCGTACAGTTCGGCATACCGTAGCCCGCCGCGTAGAAAATATTATAATCCGCGTTATAATAATATTTATTGCTGCTCGCCGGGGCGGACAGGCGCGCGGTAAACGTCGCGCTTTGCGCCGGAAGCGTGAAAATAAAAAACAAACCTGTTAACAGCATCATTGCGGCAAGATAAAAAGCAACGAGCCGTTTTGTTTTAACCATATACAACACCAACCACAAATTAAACAAATAGTCGAATTTTAGAGTAAAAAACGTTACTTTAATACTGCATGTAATATTCTACCACACCCAGGGCGCGGAATGCTAGTGTGAATATTTACTGAATTGTAACGCTTTCTTTTGGATAAAGTTACAGGTTTGTACAATTGTATCAATTTTGTATTTTTTAATATTTTTTCTTTATGAAAATTTCAATGATAGCAAAAAGAAGCGGGGCTATTACTCCCCGCTTCTTTCTTTTAAATTGAAAGTCTTAATATAATTCAGATGGCTTTACAGTTCTCTTAAACTGCTATTTTCGCAATCTTCTTCTGCAGCAGGATTACATCCTCCAGGTTAATATTCCCATCGTCGTTCAAATCTCCCAAAATTCCTACTGGGTATGATTTTGCAATCATTTTTTGTATCAGTATAGCGTCAGCAACCTCAAGCTTTTTATTATAGTTAATATCACCCATCAAAAGCACGTTAAACGATACAATGCCATTGTAACTAAAGCCGTCAACCATCTGCGCCACCTCGTCTATATCAATCAGCCCCTGTTTATACGCTTGTTTAATATAAATTTTTTCTTCTCCCGTTACTGCGTAAATAGCAGTAGGGTCAGTAAACACCCCTCCCAAAAGATCGCCGCATTCAAATAAATAGTCTCCGATAATTTCAGCTGTCTCCGCTGGTTTTGGCATGGGATGAATTAACCAAATCTCATAGCCGCAACTTTCCCCAATATAGTAATCGTATGGAGAGGGTTCTTTCGCGTATGCCGGTATGACTACAACGCTCACGAGCAGGAAAAGGGTGAGTACCGTACATAACGTTTTTTTCATAATAATGTCCACCTTTCTTTTATTGCTGGTACCAGGCGATTACGACTGGAATTTCAGTTATATATGGATTGCTTATTTTATATACCCGAATGCTGTACTGCCCCGCCGTGCGCGGCGTAAAGGCAATGTATTCCTTTGTGTCCTTTTGATAGAAGGATTCGTAAATCATCATCGGCCTGCTGTCGTACACATTGAGTAAAAGCGTTTCTTTCGGAATCTCGTGCACCGGGGTCGGCGGGTCGCCGGAGCCGTCCGGCGGATAGTGCGGGCCGTGGATACTGTTTTTCTTCATCCATACCATACATATCTGCGCGCGGCTGCCGCTTTCAAGCGCAGCGTCCGCCAGCTGCATAGTACTGGTTTTACCAAACGACGGATGGTAAAGCCACGTATGGTCGGCTATCACGGACGAAGCGCGTATTACATTGACCATCCCCGCTCCGTTTTTGCGGTCGAGCGCAATCCGGTCGCCGCGGACGGCACTGTCGATGTCGTTGTCCGGGTCAATATCCTCGTCGCAGTCTATCATCTCCTGCGTTTTTACGGCGCCCGCTAGAAGTATGGCTTTTAACACAAGCGGCATCGTCTTATATGCCGGGAACATGTCGCAGAGCTGCGCCAAAGCACCTGCGACGATTGGGGCGGAATAGCTTGTTCCTCCAATATTAGTATTCATTTGAGGTTGAATAGGAGTTCCCGCCGTTGCGCCTGGAGCCATGATGTCGGGCTTATAGGCAAGCTCCGGATTTAAAGAATATGCTGACTGTTTATTCGGATTGTCCGTATTTACTTTTCGCTCGTCATCAGTGAGCGTCAAGGTATGGTTATCATCAATGTTGCCGACTGTAACCGCGTTATAGGCCATCGCGCCGCCTAATATATATCTATCATTCCCCGCTGAAATACACACACTCACGTCATGCTCGTTGATAACATGGTCGACCCACCGGGACGGCTCGCCATACGTTCCCCGTGCTTCGCCTGTAAATTCATAGCTTGCGTTGATGACGTTGACGCCAGCGTCGAGCAGACGTTCCATTCCCTCTCTCCAATAATGTTTATAATGTCTATAATCATAAATGCCGACCGCGTAATACTCCGCGTCAGGGGCAATCCCGGTATAGCCTGCCGACTTTCCTACTATAATACTAGCAACAATCGTCTCATGTAATCTTTCCGCATCTTTTCCGCTCACATCCATCAAAATGTGGTATCGGTTGTTTTCCGGATTTTCCGTATCACGCATATGGTCAAAGACCGAATTGCTGAAGTCAGGCGTAGACAGCTCAATCTGGCCGATTTTCACACCCGCGCCGCTTGCGCCGTTGTAGATACGCATGTCACGAACGCCTGTAATCGATTGATAGGTAAGCGAAATATTGCCAGCCGCCGCTGCTGTAGGCACAGCAAGCGCTTTAGGACCGCCCTCTGTTAGGGCAGGAACGCTATCACGCGTACTTTCCGCGCCGTAAACGGCTTCGACCTCAGGGGACTGCACAATTTCGTAAACCTGCGCTTTGGTAAGCGTCATCACAATATTCGGCACATAATGGCAGGCGTACTGGATTTTAGGCTGTTCCTGCCGTACCGTTCGGAATAAGCCCTGCTTTTCCTTTGGAAACAGGCTGTTAAAAATCTCTTTGTTGTGCTTTTCGTATTCTTCTGATAAGGCGGCGCGCTTTGTCTCGATATACACCTGCGCGTCCTCCTGCGAAATCTCTTCAAGCGCCTGCAAATCGGTATTCGCCGGTACGGTGCGCGAAGACGCCTGCGCCTTTACTCCCTGCGCCGTTTTTGCAAGCTTTAATAAATCCCGGCCTGTTTCTCCGCGCCGCACCTTCTCCTCCAGCGCCCGCTGCGTCTTTTCTTCCGCCTGCCCGCTGTCGATGCCGGCAAACCAAACCGAAACGTCAGTCTTGTCTGCGTCCTCAATGGCGTCGAGTCTTTTAAGTAAAGCGATATCGATTTTTCTCTGTGCCTCTTCCACGGTCAGCGCCTGCGCATAGACAGGGTACACAAAGGGCTGGGCGCACAGAACCGCAGTCAAGGCAAGGGACAGCAACAGCCTGCCGCGTTTTTTCATTTTTACGGCTCCTTTCAAATATTGATTATTTCAATTTATGTATCATATTTAATTTTATAATATAACTATAAAACATTTTTGTCAATATCTTCCTAAATAAATAACACAAACGAAATGCGGGAATGGCTGCACCATTCCCGCGTCTTTTATCAAACGTATCCAGCTTTTATTCCAGCACGCCGATGGCGTCGCTGATGGTCTTTTCGTACGCCTCCCTGCCGTAGGCGTCCACCTGGTTTTTGTCCTTCGCGCCGTGCGTCAGGCAGCCCGCGCCGCCGATACATCCGCCAACGCACGCCATGCCCTCAATAAAGTTGTTCGGTAAAACCTTCTTTGACGCCTTTAACAGCGCGGTGCGGCATTCCTCGATACCGTCGCAGGCGACCGCGTTGAGCTCAAATTCTTCGTTGCCCTGTTCTTTGAGCGCCTGCGCGACCGCGTCTGAAAGGCCGCCGCTGCGGGCGAAAATCCTGCCGTAATAGGAGGCGTTGTCGAGCACGTCCTCCTCAAGGGAAGAAATATCGATATCGCGGCTGTCGATAAGCGCCTGAAGCTCCTCAAACGTGATGACGCTGTCGATATACGGGCGCACGCGCTCCTGTCTGAACTCCATCTTCTTGGCGGTGCATGGGCCGATAAACACGATTTTAATGTTTTCGTCCGCGTCCTTCATATGCTTTGCAATCGCCGCCATCGGGGAGAGGTTGTGGGAAATGTTCTCCTCAAGGCTAGGGAACTGCTTTTTAATATAATCGACGAACGCAGGGCAGCACGAGCTGGTAAGGAAGCCCTTTTCCGCAAGCTCCTGCGCCTCCGCATAGGCGACCATATCGGCACCCCACGCAGCCTCAATTACGCTGTAGAAGCCGAGCTTTTTAATTCCGGAAATAACCTGGCCGAGCTTTGCGTAGCTGAACTGGCTGGAAATCGACGGTGCGACCACGGCGTACAGCTTATATTTTGTATTGTTTTCGCTTTCCTTGATGAGCTTGACTACCTCCAGGATAAACGACTTATCGTCGATTGCGCCAAACGGGCACTGGTAAGCACACGCGCCGCAGGAAATACATTTATCGTAATTAATTTTTGCCGCCCTTGTCTCTTCGTTTACGCCAATTGCCTTGACCTTGCAGGCGCGCTCGCACGGGCGCTTGTGGTTCGCTATCGCGCTGTAGGGGCAGACCTTTGCGCACTGGCCGCATTCGACGCATTTTGATTTATCGATATGCGCCTTCTGGTGTTCGTCGAACGTAATGGCGCCCCGGCGGCAGACATCCTCGCACCGGTGCGCGATACAGCCGCGGCAGTCCTCGGTGACGATGTAACCGCCCTCCGGGCATTCGTCGCAGGCAATGTCGATGACCTCGATGACGTTCGGGTTGCTTTTGTCGCCGCCCATCGCGATTTTCATACGCTCGCCGACAATCGCCCTTTCCTTATAAATACAGCAGCGCATGGTGGGCTTGGGGCCCTTGACGATAACCTTCGCGATGTCGTTAAAGCTTTCGAGCAGCGTATCGTCAAAGGCGTGCCGGGCAACCTCCCGTAACACCTTATATTTTAAGTACTGTACCTTCGTATCAAATTTTCTCATATGCAATACCTTCCTTTCCGCACGAAAACCCAGGTTTCCCTTAGCGCCGTAGCCTTTAAAAGTAGCTGACCTTGATGCGCTTGCCCATCTTTTTCAGGCTCTCGCTCAGCTCGCTGATTAAATTCATCTTAATATTGAAATTGATTGGCAGGTTCGGGTTCTGGTGCGCGGGGTTGACCGCCCTGCCTACATAGAAGTTGATGTCCGTCGCTTCCTCGAACAGCAGGCGCGATATTTGCGACGCGCCGTCCTGCTTGAAGCTCCAGTCGGAATAAAACTCGTTGTTCTCCAAATAGCTTTTCGCATAGGTGAGCACCCGGCTGATGGTGATAACGCCCTCTGTCACCAAATCCACGCCCTCGATTTTTGCGGTCGGCGGAATTTCCGGGTCAAGGTAATCAATCTGCGCTTCCATCGGCTTGCCTAAATATTCGGACGCAAGCTTTGAAGTAGTACCGCCGCTGACGATGTGCTTGCCCTCCTTTGCAAAGAAAAGCGCCATCATCTTGTTTACATCCTTCGGGTCGACCGGCGGGCCGATGAGGAGGTTTACCGGAGAGCGCCTGCGGATTTTGAGCGCGCCGATGGTTGTATCGTCGCCCGGCTCCCCGCCGTACAGCCTGTCGCATTCGTCAAGCAGCAGCGTACAGAGCGTTTTCGCCGTATACTCGCTGTCGTAGAGCTTTTCCATAAACTCGACGATATGCTCGCGCTGCCAGCCGAAGTTCATCGTCTTACCGACGCCCGCGTATATCGCGCCGTCGCTCATGGCGATAAACACGTCGTTTTCCTGCAGGCTGATTTTTGATTTATAAATTTGCTTGCCGCCGATTTCCGTAATCGTTTTATCGTATTCCACGTTCTTCCCGTCGCGCAGGAGGATAACGTGGGGATTGTCGTATTGAATGATTTCCGCCTCTTCATTGTCGACGATTCGGATGATGGTGAAGGTCGAATACGCTATCTTTCGCACCTCGCACACGGGCAGGGTTGAGGCGATTGTTCCCACACAATCCTCAATGCCCAATCCCGCCGCCATCATCGTAGAGATGATTTTAGAGGTCAGCATCGCTAAAATATTCGCCTTGACACCGCTGCCCAAACCGTCTGCCAGCACCATAACGAAACTGTTTTCCCCCTGCTCCACGACCTCTACATGGTCGCCGCAGAGCTGCTCGCCGTGCTTTATGAGGCTGTGGTAGCCGATTTCGGTACACAGGTTATTCATCGCGCAACGACTCCTTCAGCTTGGTCAGAGCAATTTTCGTCTCCGCTGTCGTTTCGCCGAGCAGGGAGGCGATTTCCTGCACGACGCGCATCTGCTTCTCGATGACCTTGTCCGCGATTTCCACCGTGTTTTTGCTCATCGATTCCTTTTGCGCCTTCTGTTTTTCCTCGTCGGTCACGTCGCGCATAATACTGATGAGGATATGAAAGCTCCTGTCGTAGAGGATGGATTCCTCCACGTATTTATCGTATTCCGCAAGATAGACGCGCTTGTCGTGCACGTTCCTGCCGTCGTTGAGCACCTGGATATACGGCAGCGGGTCGAGCAGCCGCACGACCGGCTCGCCCATGACGTCCTGTACCCTGCCGACGTTCAAAATTTTGCGCGCGGCGGCGTTTATCTGCTGGATTTCAAGATTTTCGCTCAACACCATAATGCCGTTTAATGTGTTCTTAATGATGATGTCCGAAAAGGATTCAGCCTTTTCAATTAAATACGGCAGGCACATCGTCAGGTTTGCCTTGCCGAAATAGACGGCGACCGCCTTATCGCGGCAGGTGTTGTAGCCGCAGCAGCCGCAGTTGAGCTCGTCCTCGGGCTTTGTCTTGCCCATCTTGCGCAGGATTTCCTCAATCGCCTTGGAGCCGGGCATCTGCCGGTTCAGGCCGACAAAGGCCATGTCCTTTTTGAGCTCGCTCTCCTTTGGCATCGAGATAGAAAAATCCTCCGCTTTCGGCGCGTAGCGGTCTACCGCCATAAAGTCGCGCACCGGCTCTTTATGCGGGTTATCCATTGCCGGGCCGCCGACGCAGCTGCCCACACAGGCGGACATCTCGATAAAGCAGTTTGTAAGCTTGCCCGCTATAATATCCTTGAGCGCGTTCATACAGTTCTCCACGCCGTCGATGGCAAGGTAGCTGTAGCTTGGGTTGTCGCAGGCCATGCTGCGCAGGATGCCGCCGGTCGTCGGGAAAAGTCTTGCCTTGCCGCCCTTGAGCTGGTCGTCCGCCTGCTCAAACGCAACGCCCTCGTGGTTCATCCATTCGGTAAGCTCCTCGAAGGTGAGCACGCAGTCGACAATTCCGGGGTACTGCTCCGCCTCGTCCTTTTTGGAAATACACGGGCCGATGAACACGGTAAACGCGTCCTGATTTTCCTTTTTAATCTGCGTACAGTGCGCCTGCATGGGCGACAGTACCCGCGCAAGGCTTGGAAGCGCCTGCGGGTAATACTTTTGTATCAGCGTATTGATGGAGTGGCAGCAGGAGGAAATGATGACGCCGTGCTGCGCGCTTTCGACCATTTTATCGTAATGCTTTTTTACGATGGTCGCGCCGATTGCCGTTTCAGACGCGCCTGCAAATCCGAGCTTTTTCATCGCCTGCTCAAAGGAGGCAATGTTCACGCCGTTATAATTTGCCGTAAACGACGGGGCGACGCTCACATAAACGGGCCTGCCGCTTTGAATCAGCTCCTTTGCCCTGCCGACGTCGTTTCGGATTTCCTTAGCGTTCTGCGGGCACGCGACAAAACACATGCCGCACAGGATACATTCATCCTTTACGATATGCGCCTGGTTGCCCGCAAACCGAATCGACTTGACCGGACAGTTGCGGATACATTTATAGCAGTTCTTACAATTTGATTTTTTCAGCTGAATACAATCGCCCAAAGCGGCTCCCCCTTATCTGCGCCGGATTTTGAAAAGGCCGTTATTTGCCCTGTTTTTGCAGGATATATGTATTGAACATCTCGTCGAAGTTGTCCTTGCTGACGCCGCAGATAATTTCATCGTCCACCTTGACGGAGACGCCCTCCGTACATTTGCCCAGGCAGAACGCGGCGCTCAGCTCGACCTTATCGGTCAGCCCGTTATCCTCAAGCCTTTCCTTCATCAGGTTAATGATGTCGTACGAGCCTCTCAGATGGCATGAGCTTCCCACACATACGTATACCTTCATGATAGATTTCACCCCTTTTCGTCAAAAATCGTTTGATTCTCCGGTTATCATTCTATCAGTTATTTTGATTTAGTCAATGGAAAAGCAAGGGCCTTGACCTCTTTCCCTATCCAAAAATCACGGCTGTTTTTTGTGCAAAAATCTTTGTTAATAATTTAACAATCCTATGTGAAAAGCATATCACATACAGGTGCTTTTGTCAACCGCAAAAGCTATGGTTCTCTTCTTTTTCTATGAAAAAAAGAGGGAGAAAATTCATTTTCTCCCTCTCCGCTGTTTGTTTCTATATTTTTATTTTGTTGAAACGTTTCGTTTCTTATTTTTTTTAAAGCATTCTGCTTCTTGAATTTCTTCATAGAACTTTCTATGTTAATTCAAAAGAGGGAAACCATTTCGGTGGTTTCCCTCTTTTG
>UQHH01000056.1 GCA_900540865.1 uncultured Oscillospiraceae bacterium | reverse complement strand
ATTTGTCGTGTTTTCTTCACGGCGTCTTTTTCAGAGTTTCGCCTCTCTTCTCTTCGTGAGTACTGCTTGCGCTTCTCTCACTCAAAGTATTACGGGTTTCTTTAAATGATTGCGTTGTTTAATTTTCAAGGTCCTGTTCGCTGCTACTGCAAACGGCATTGTGCCTGCATTCAGGAGGATTTCTCTTCCCTGTGACAAGCTATCCGCTTTTGCGACAGCGTTAGTTATTATACATCTGCCAAACGCTGTTGTCAAGGCTTTTTTTACTTTTTCTCAATAAAATTTTCCCTGACGAAAACGAACCTGCTGTTTGCGACAGCTTTTCAATTCTATCAAAACAAGCCGCCTTTGTCAACCGCTATATATGGTGGAAATTTTTAGGTGAGACACAATTGCCGCCGACCAAACAGAAATCGTCCCAGCATGTTCCTTATAATAATAAAGAAAAGCTTCTAATCGAAATACATTGCAGGCATAACATGGAGTTTCCCGGTAAAAATGATAGGGAAGAAAAAGAAAAAAGAGGAATGCATATGAATTTCAGGCACAACCGTACGGTGCGCATGCTTGCGCTGTTCTTGTTTTTTGTGACGCTGCTTGCCTGCTGGCAGCTTTACAACGTTACCGCCCTGTCGAAATACGGCTCTACCGGAGAGGAGGTCACCTCCATCCAAACAAAGCTGCAGGAGCTTGGCTACTATAAAGGAAACATCGACGGCATCTTCGGAAGTGGGACAAAAAACGCCGTAATTCAATTTCAGAAAGCGAAGGGGCTCGACGCGGACGGAATCGTCGGCGCAAAAACGCTTGCCGCACTGGGAATCAAAGCCTCGGGCGGGACGAGCGGAAAATATACCGACCCGGAAATCTCGCTTCTTGCGCGTATTATTTCCGCGGAAGCAAGAGGCGAGCCCTATGAAGGACAGGTAGCTGTCGGCGCGGTTATCCTCAACAGGATTGCGCACCCATCGTTCCCCAACACGCTTTCAGGCGTAATTTATCAGCCGGGCGCGTTTTCCTGCCTGACGGACGGTCAGGTCAACGCCCCTGTTTATGATTCCGCAAAAAAAGCCGCGCGGGACGCCATCAACGGCTGGGACCCAAGCGGCGGAGCGATTTATTATTATAACCCCGCAAAGTCCACAAACAAATGGATTTTTTCCCGCCCTGTGCTGACAGTAATCGGTTCGCACCGTTTTTGCAGTTAAAAAGACGCTCTGTCATCAAAAATTTAGAAATGCTATTGTAATTCACTCCATTCTCTTATAAAATAAAATCAATTAGGGAAATGGAGGATAACATTATGTATAACACGCCTTACCAGAACCAGATGAACATGCAGATTCCGGTTCAAAACAACCTTGCCCTCGTTAAGGGCTACTTCCGCAAAAAATCTGTTCTTGCGGCGGCAATCTTCACCGCGATTCTTGCGGTTTCTGAGCTTATCTCTATCTTTTTTATCACGCCCGCGGCAAACAACATCCTGAACAACGGCATACTAAACGGGCAAAACAGTAATTTAGAGGACTACCTTGAGATTTTGCAGGACGCCATGAACAGCGGCAGCTACGGCTCCGCTATCTTTTCCTTTCTTATTACCGGCCTGCTCGTCGCGGCGTTCCTGATTATCTACTTTAAGTCAAAAAATCCGATGCCGAACGCAAACCCGCGCGCAGGGTTTACGATTTTACAGGTTTTTACAATTGTCCAGTTGGTATTAATCTGCCTTGTCGCCTGCTTTGCACTTTTCGTTATCATCATTGCGTTTATGATGGTTGCGTTCGGTTCCGCTTCTGGAAGCAATTTTAATTATAATTTCGGCGGCGGGTACTATTCTTCTGATGACGCTTCCATTGCCATCGGCATTATGATTTTTGTCATCCTGATTTTCGCAGCCGTATTCGCGCTTATACTCATGTGGAGTATTTCCGCCGTTCGCCTGGTCGGCTCCGTCAAAAAGACAATCGATACCCCGCAGGTGGGCGTTAAGGGCGCAAAGCTTTTCGGTGTATTGAATATTGTTTTCGGCATTCTTTCCTGCTTCGGGGCGCTTTCAAGCCTGTTTGCCATGTTTGGAGTAAATACGCAGGGCGTATTCTCCTACCCGGCCTCCAACGCCTTTACAATCGTATCGGCCCTTACATTTGTAAACGTGCTGTCCAGCTCTGTGTTCACTATTTTACTTGGAACGCTATCTCTCGGCTATGACAAATATATCAAAAATTATCTTCAGTCGGTACAGCCCCCGATGGCTCCGCCTGTATTTCAGCCCGCCGCCGGTGTTCCCGTACCTCCGCCGTCGGGCAATCCATACCAGCAGCAGGCAGCCAATCCCTACGCACAGGCGCAGCGGCCAGCCTCTTCTCCTTTTCCGCCCGCTCCGTCTGTAACTCCTGAGGGAGTAACGGAGGAAGCCAAGCCGGAAGAAACCGCCGAAAATACGGCGGAACCTGCCGGCCCACAGGTATCTGGAGAAAATAAGGCCTTTTGTCCCGGCTGCGGCCAGCCGGTCCGCGAAGAAGATGTTTTTTGCGAGCGCTGCGGATATAAACTTAAGTAAACAAGCGTGGTATTTCTTGCACGCTTTTGAGGCAGGGACGGTAAAGCGCCGTCCCTGTTTCCGTTTTTGCTGCAGGGACAGAATGCTTACAGTATAAGCGGCCGGGAAACAGAACCTTTTTATTTGCTTTCCCCCGCTGTCTCTATGAAGATATTTTTGTATGATTAAGTGGGGAGTATCGTTACATGTTGGAAAACTTTTTGATGGTAGGGCAGCAGGTGCTTATTCTGTTTATCCTAATCGGCGTGGGCGTCATCTGCGGAAAAGTGCGGTTTTTGACGCAAAACACCGCAAAGCACCTGACGAATATCGTGCTGTACTTTGTTACGCCCTGTGTGGTAATCGACGCGTTCCAGCGCGATTTTGAGCCGGAGCTTCTCAAAAATTTGGGGATAACCGCGTTAAGCGCCGTGCTTATCCACGCAATATCTATCGCCATCGCGTGTCTTGTTTTTCGGGATAAGGATATTTCACGCCGCTGTGTGCTGCGCTTCGGTACGGTTTTTTCAAACTGCGGCTTTATGTCGATTCCTCTGCAGGCGGCGCTGCTCGGGCCGGACGGCGTATTCTACGGCGCGGCGTTTGTCGCTGTGTTCAACCTGATTTTGTGGAGCTACGGGCTGCTTACCATGAGCGGGGACAAAAATGCGCTTTCACCAAAACACCTGCTTCTAAACCCAGGCGTAATCGGAGTAGCCGCCGGCATGATTCTGTTTTTATTTTCCGTCCATCTGCCGGAGGTGCTGTCGGCACCCGTTTCCTATATGGCGGCGCTCAACACGCCGCTGCCCATGATTATCATCGGGTTTTATTTGTCGCGCACGAACCTGCGCGAGGCGCTCCGCGATAAAAAGGCGTATGCCGCGATTTTTCTTCGGCTCGTTGCCATCCCGCTGCTTACGCTCGTTTTCATGTACTTGTTTCAGATACGCGGCGTCGTGCTGACCGCATGTGTAATCGCCGCGTCCGCGCCTGTAGCCGCCGCCACGACGATGTTCGCTGCAAAATTTGACAGGGATACCTCTCTTTCTGTCAACCTCGTTTCCCTGTCCACACTGTTTTCGCTGGTTACCATGCCGCTGCTCGTTGGCCTTGCCCAGGTGCTGGCGTAATACCTTTTTAGCGGGGGAACGAAAATATTAATAAATATCAGGAGGCAACAAAATGGAAAGGCTTGTCGTCACTTCCCCATGCTTTGAGGATAAAGGGCTGATTCCCCTGAAACACACCGGTCACGGCGCGGACTGCTCGCCCGAATTGGTTTTAAGCGGGCTGAGCAGTAAGGCTGTATCTTTAGCAATTATTATGAATGATATGGGGCACCCTGTACCCGCGTATAACCACTGGGTCATTTGGAATATACCCGCCGCGCCCGTCGTTCCGGGCGGGATTCCTCACGGCGCATATGTAGCCGCGCTTAAAGGGGCGGTGCAGGGCGTCGGATATGGCAAGCACCGTTACAGAGGGCCTAAGCCGCCGTTTCGGTGGTCACACATTTATCATTTCAACATATATGCGCTGGACTGCCTTTTGGATTTGCCCATCACAACTAGAAAAAAAGGATTGCTCTCTGCGATGCGGGGGCATGTCTTACAGCACGCGGTCTTAACTGGGCATTATAGGTAATTCTTTATGCGGCTGCCTTTATTGGAGCAAAATTCAATCCATAAGCGATTTATAGTAAATATCCACCGGCAAAGCCGGTGGCTTTGCAGAAACGCCTGAAAGGCTCTGATACTAGCAGCGCCTGCAGGCGCTTTTTGCGGCCTGACACCTGCGAAAGGATTACTACTTGCAACCCGTAAACGGGTTTGTATACTCCTTCAACGTCAGTTGGTCACGCTGTTCATCTTCCTTAAGTTGATTCTGTATGTACTCTGCAATCCTTTTTGTATTTTTTCCTACCGTGTCTACATAATATCCTCTGCACCAGAAGCTCCGATTCCCATATTTATATTTTAGGTTTCCATGTCTCTCGTGTATTAAAATGCTGCTTTTTCCTTTAAGGAATCCCATAAACCCTGATACGCTTTCTTTCGGTGGTATCTCCACCAGCATATGGATATGGTCTGGGCATACTTCTGCTTCTAATATTTTTATTCCTTTCCAATCACATAGTTCCCTCAATATTTTTCCTATTTCCACTTTATGTTCCCCATAGAATATTTTCCTCCGATATTTCGGCGCAAATACAATATGATATTTACAGTTCCATCTTGTATGTGCTAGACTATTGTTGTCATTCATTTCTTGAATGTCCTCCTTTTGGTTTTTTGTGCAGTTGTCAGGCCGCACTCTTATCTTACCAAAAGGAGTTTTTATTTCCTATTCATCGCTTAAGCTTTTTTGAACCCCCGGCACAGCCGGGGGTTTTCGGTTACAAAAAGCAAACCCCCGGAGCTTTTCCGGGGGTTTTTCATTTATTTCGCGCTGTTGAAAATCTTCATGACGGCTTCCTTGCGCTCCTTGTTTTCCTGCTCCGGATTGTCGCCGCCCGCCTTGTCGTCGCGGTATATAATCATATACTTCTCATTATCAGACAGTTCAGCCGGAACGTCCTGATACCCGAGCATATTGAAATAACCCTTTTCCTTGATTTCGCCGATGACGTTTTTTGCGTCCTCGTTGAGATTATCCTTATCAAATTCATACAGCTCAATGGTGACGTTTGAATCCTTAACCTTCGTCGTAAACCGGTAGCCTGTGGAAGCGCCGATAACCTGTGCTTCCATTTTTGTTCCCTCTTCGGGGATATATTCCTTCTTGTTCAGGTCTATGCACAGCTGCGTCAATCCATATTTTTTATCCATATCCTTGATTTTCACCGTCTCGCTCATGCTCTGCGGCGCCTGCGCGCAGGCCGCAAGGGAAAGGGCGGTTATAATCACCAGGCAAACTGCTAAAATCTTTTTCATGCTTTTGATTCCTTTCAAACGGTATCTCCCGTTTTCTTTTCAAAGTTTTGCGCCAGCCGAAGTATTGTCCCTATTCACAGCGCGCGATTATTGGATATTATACCCCAAAAGCAAACTGAATTCAATAGAAAAAAGAAAAAGAGGCGAATATCGCCTCTTTTTTTCTTAAACAGTTTCAGTGATTAGCTGAGGATATAAACATACACGTTCCTTCTGCCGAACACGACGCAGTCGTCGTAGGTCGGGTAATAGACGTCTACAATCGCGGAACCGTCCATCAGCGCGCCGCCTGTATCGACCGCTGTCGCATAGCCGTATACAAAGCCGTCCTCACCGACGATATACATCTTCGTCCCATAGGGAATGATGTTCGGGTTGACCGCCACGCCGCCCACATAAGCGGGGACGCCTGTCGCGGTCAGCGCGCCCGGAGGCGCATAGTACGCCGTGCCGGAGCCATAAAGCACATTCGAGTAGGACACCTGGTTGCCGTTTGCGTCATAAAGGACGCCATTGCTTGCCGATACGGGAACGCCGTCGCTCTGCTGTACAGGCTTCTTCTTCGTTCCAACGAGAACCTCCTGCGCAACGGGCTTCTCAAGCACCTTTTTCTTGGTGACCGTTTCCTTGACGACCTTACCGTCGAGGAGCTGCTGCTTCACGGTAAGCTGCTGCTTGCCGTTTACGCCCTGCCTCGTCACCTTCGTCTCGCCCTCATAGAGGTCGCTTGTCTTAGTTTCATTTACGCTGTAAGCGATTTTTTCCGTTTTTTCTACAGTCTTGTACGCAACACGGCCGATTGTTATCTTCATGCCGTCTTGGGCGCGCGCCTCGAGCGACTCGCTCACCTTATCGTTTTTGGAAAGCTTTATGCCGAATGCCGCAATTGCTTCCTCAACGGTAACGCCCTGCGCCACATAACCATTCTTTGTTTTTCCGTCGGCAGTTACCGAAACGGTAATCTTCGGGCTAACGACAATTTTCGTCTCCGGTGTAACCTTTTCTGCCGCGTCAGGCGTAACGGCTACTTTTTCGCCGAGCGCAACGCCTGCCTTCTCCAATACGTCCGCGACGGTACCGCCCGTCATCGTAATATACTGAATCATGCCGTCTGCCGTAAGGGAAACAGGGAACGCCCTGTTTACTACAATATAAATACTGTTGTTGTCATCTTCAGTGCGGACAACCTCATCATACAGGGAAATGCCAATGCCTGCCTGCTCCAGAATATCGTCCGTGTTCGTGCTCATTGTCGTTACGGTCATTTCCTTACCGTCCGCTGTAATCACTGCTGTTCTGCTTAATGCTGCTACTGAAAAGGCTGAGGTAATGAAAATCAGGCTCATTAAAATAAGCGCGAGCGCCCTTTTAACGTAAGCCGCTTTCTTACTTTTGCTGTCCATAGCGGTAATAAACATAAAAATATAGAACTCCTTATCGTCTTATATTTGCCGGTCCAACCGAATTCCTTCTGTTTATCAGAAAGAGTGGATTTACCAGCCGGCAAAGGACTTATCGGTATTTGCCCTACTGCTTTGCATTATATGAGTGTGCTTTCGTGATGTCAAACAGAGAAGCAACTGTTTTTTTGTATAATTCTCCAAAATTTTTTTGACGAAAAAAGACGGAAGGGCAAATTTTTGTGAAAGATTTCAAGAAATTCAAGGTTTTATTTTTCCAATTTAGAAATTAGTTTTCTTTTTCTGTGCAAAATGTGAAAAAAGAACGGTTACAAACCGGTAACCATTCATTACATTCATGTATCAGATGAATTTTTGCCGCATAAAATGAATAGCAGGGGTAGTCTAAAAATCCCACTGCTAAGCCATTTTTAATATATATTTTGTCGTTTTTAAAAGAAAAAACGAAAACAAATAAATGTTCGTTTTACCTTTTTTTGAAAAATTATACTTACATGGCAGTGAGCATATCCCAAAAGAAGCCCCTAATTTTTTCCTTTCCTGATAACTTCAAAAAACTATTTGTAACACCGGTGTAACGGATGAATCAAATCTGTCAACAACCCGTAAAAAGCCTCATCCCTATAGCCGAGGCCATAAAAAAGAAGAGGGCGCTTTCGGACCTGTGCCGAAAGCGCCTCTTCTTTTCCGTTCGTTGATGTGAATTTTTTCTCAAGCTTATTTATTATATTCAGTTCGCCAGACGGCGGTAAGAATGCGCCGCTGAAATAATCTCTTTCCCGTCCCAGATTATCTCTTGGAGAACTGCGGAGCCCTACGGGCTGCCTTAAGACCATACTTCTTACGTTCCTTCATTCTCGGGTCACGAGTGAGGAACCCGGCTTTTTTCAGTTTGCTTCTCAGGGCCTCGCTGTCATACTGGAGCAGCGCCCTGGAGATGCCGTGGCGGATTGCGCCCGCCTGGCCTGTTACGCCGCCGCCTGCAACTCTGCAGACTACGTCGAACTTCTCGCCTGTTTCAGTCAAGGCAAGAGGCTGTCTTACAATCAGCTTTAATGTTTCCAGACCGAAATAATCGTCAATATCCCTGTCGTTGATGGTGATTTTTCCTGTTCCCTGATAGAGCCTGACTCTGGCAACGGAGCTTTTCCTTCTGCCTGTGCCGTAAAAATAGGGTGCTTTATCGTACATGTAAAGTGCCTCCTTCCTTAATCTAAAATTTCAGGCTTCTGCGCCTGGTGCTTATGCTCGGAACCCGCGTAGACCTTCAGCCTGAGCATAGCCGCCCTGCCGATGGTGTTCGACGGAATCATACCCTTGACCGCAAGCTCCATCGCCTTTTCAGGCTTCTGCGCCATGAGGGTGTCGTACCTGGTCGCCTTGAGGTGGCCAATATAACCCGTGTGGCGGTAGTAATATTTCTGGGTGAGCTTCTTTCCGGTTAAAACAACGTCCGCGCAGTTGATGATGATAACATGGTCGCCGCAGTCGACATGCGGGGTAAACGTGGGCTTATTCTTGCCTCTAAGCAAGGTAGCAGCCTGGGCCGCTACACGGCCGAGGGGCTTGCCCGCCGCGTCGATTACATACCACTTGCGCTCGACTTCGCCTTTTTTTGCCATATATGTGGACATGCTTATTCCTCCTGTTCTTTGTATCTTCAAGCCGCCCGTGCCGCGGTTTCCCGCCGGGCGCTGAGCTGCAAAATAGATAATAGCACAGCGTCTTTCCCAAGTCAACACTTTTTTGCTAAGAATTCAATTTACCTATTTATTATCTCGTTCAATCTTCCATATACTCGTTCAATCTCTTAAATACTCCCTCTCTATTTTAAAAATTTTTTTCATTTTATTATATGCATGGGCATATGAATGGACAAGTGCCCGCTTTTCGCTTTTCCTTATATATAAGGATAGCACGCTCTATTTTATCAGCCCTTGCCGCTGCCGCAGGCCGTATTAAACTGGTTGTAAAATTTTCTGTTAAAGAACAGCAAAAACAAGGAGCGCCTTTTCACGCTGACGCCGCCAGAGATGATATTGACTCGTCATATAATCCGTCCGCGGCATGTAAGAAATAGCAAGCCGCACCGTAGTCTAATAAAAATTCCACAAATTACGCGCCCTATATATGCGCGCCGCGTTAAAACCGCTGTTCAATTGTCCTATTTTGGGGTACACTAAATTGGGAAAAGAATATAAATTTACAATTTTTTTATTCAGGCTCTTTATAACAAATTTACGATATGCTATAATGTTGACACATAATTCCCGGGGATGGGTACTGTAAGAACATTTAACATGCAGGAGGTTCATTTATGTATTATCTGGGTATCGATTTGGGCGGCACGAATATCGTTGCCGGCGTCGTCGATGAAAAGTATAAAATCATAGCGAAGGCGGACTGTAAAACCGCCGTGCCCCGGCCGGAATCGGAAATCTGCGATTCCATGGCGCAGATGGCCCAGCGTGCGCTGAAAAAGGCAAAGCTTACGATGGACGACATCGCGGCCGTCGGTATCGGCGTGCCGGGCGCCGTTAATCCAAAGACCGGGATTGTCGAGTTTTCCACTAATTTATTCCTCCACAACTGGGAAATTGTCAAAATGATGGAGGAGCGCCTGGGCAAAAAGGTTTTGATAGAAAACGACGCGAACGCCGCCGCCTACGGCGAGTTTTTGGCGGGCGCCGCAAAGGGCGCGACTAACGCCGTCGCGATTACGCTTGGCACGGGCGTGGGCGCGGGTATCATTATTAATGGAAAGATTTACAGCGGCTCCAACTACGCGGGCGCGGAGATGGGCCACATGGTTATCGTATACAATGGAAGGGACTGCACCTGCGGCAGGAAGGGCTGCTGGGAGACGTATTCCTCCGCCACCGGCCTTATCAACATGACGAAGGAGGCAATTTTGTCCGAACGGCCCGATTCTTCCTATATGCTCAAGCAGATTGGCGGCGACCTGAACAAGGTAAGCGGCCTGACCGCCTTTAACGCGATGCGCGCGGGCGACGCCGCGGGAACCGCCGTTGTTGATAAATACATTTCCTACCTTGCGTGCGGCATCGTCAACGCAATCAACATCTTCCAGCCGGACGTGCTATGCATCGGCGGCGGCATCAGCCGCGAGGGCGAAACGCTGCTCTCCCCCCTGCGCACGCTCGTGGAGCAGGAACGCTATACCAAGCACAACGACAAGCAGACGCTCATCTGCACGGCGGAGCTCGGGAACGACGCTGGCATCATCGGCGCGGCCTTCCTCGCGAAGGAATAAACGGAATAAGACCCGTTATCCATAAACTCGCCCTTATAAGGCGGCGCGCTTTTATTAAAGTTTTCCCGCCGGCGGTTGTTTTCTGCCCGCCGGCGGTTTTCGTCTTGATTTTTCCTTTTCCTCATGCTATAATACCCGTTGTCAATCCTTGGATACGGGTTGTAAAAAATATGCCGCTGTGGTGGAACAGGCAGACACAAGGGACTTTAGCTAGAAAAATTGAGCACCGGAATGGGAAACCGTCCGTGTGAATCGCGTCAAATTCGGTGGAACTCCCTCAGGGACAATACCGAGCGAAGCCTGGAAAGAAATATTTTCAGGAACGTGTAGAGACTTGACGGCGCGCGCCTAATGATATAATTTTTATCTATGGCGAAGGTAAAGTCCAGACTACAACGCCCTTAACGGGCGGCTATGGTAACATAGTGTGGTAAGAAAATCCCTCGGGGGCGACTCCGTACCGGTTCAAGTCCGGTCAGCGGCACCAAGCCGGAGCAAAGCAAGCTTTGCTCCGGCCTTTTTTATAAGGAAAAGACGATGAAGCAAACCGGCCGGTTTATTTCTGTAGGCTGGTTTCATCATGCCGGTCAGTTCTGGAGGGATGGACCATCGTGCGGATTACCCTTTCCAATATAATAGATAGGCATTCTTCCACCTTCTTTTTATTAACCCTGGCAATATCCTCATAAATATTTGATAAATCGTCGCTCAAAACCACTCTATAGCTTTTCATTTTTATCACCTCTCAAATAGATTATAGCAATTTTGATTTAAGATGTATGCAATACAAGCGCGGTACAAATGCAATGCATACTTATATCAAAAACAAAGCTATAATAATAGCAACTTATTCGTATTGCAGGGTGTCTCTATGCCAAAATTTAAAATTCCGGCTGCTTCATCTACAACAAACAAGACCATCCGTTTCCCCAACGACGTCATTGAACAGGTCGAAAAGGCAATGAAAGGCCAGAGCTGCACTTTTTCGGCCTTTGTTATCGCCGCGGTCCGCGCCGCATTAGATGAATTGGATGAAGAAAACGAAGCTGAAAATAAAAAGTAGACTGTAAAAGCCGCCCCGCGTGCGCTTGCTTCGCCCGGCTACCAAAACATATTATTTATTAACAAAAAGGAAGCGGTATGAATAAACATACCGCTTCCTTTTTATTGCCTGCCCGCAAAATGATTAATCTGCCGTGCCGCTGCCCCCGAGTTTTTTCATAACGTCCCGGTTGAGCTCCTCACGCCAGTTTCCGGTATACGTCTTTGCATTTTGCAAAAGCTCGTCGCAAAATGCCGCGACGTCGGTTCCTGTAATATCCAGAACCTGTTTTCCAGCCGCCGCACCCGACTCAAACAAATCAATCAGTTCGTACTGGATTTTTAACATATCGTAGCCATCCCCAGCGGCAAAATTCCACATATACTTCTGAATTTTATCATATACGTATCGGTAATCCTCCGGCAAAGCCTTTGCCCTGGCCATCATTTCCCTGTACTCTTTTTTGTCCCCAACCAGCTTTTTAAAAATTTCAATCATCCTGCTTGCCCCTTCCCTTCAACTCGTAGATTTTTGACGCGACAAATTCCCATTTCACCCAAAAGCAGCGTAATTTTTCGCGCCCTGCGTCGTTGAGCGCATAAAACTTGCGCGGCGGGCCCAAGGCGGAAGGCTTTTTCTCCATATCGACCAGCCCGTTTTTTTCAAGCCGCACAAGTATGGTGTAAACCGTCCCTTCCACAATGTCCGTAAAGCCGAGGGCGTTGAGCTGGCGTGTAATTTCATAGCCGTACGTTTCCTCTCGGCTTATGATTTCAAGTACACAGCCCTCCAGTACACCCTTGAGCATTTCGGTGAGATTTTCCAAAATAACCGCTCCTTCGCTATTTTGTATTACTTTTATGCAGTCTTACTGACTACCGGTATATAGTAACACAGCATAGCGGTTCCTGTCAATACGGCTTTACAAGGAATTTTCTGTAAAGATTGGCGTTGGCTGGCATTGCCTCTTTTCCAGGAAATTGAGCTATTCTTACCGCCATAGAAGTCCCATGGCTTTTAAAAGAATAACTTTCCTTTTGCCGTCATATGATTTATAGACTAACGGGAAAGGAGAGAATGCGATTGTCATTTTCCAATTTGGAAATCCTGGCTCGGATTATCGAATGCGAAGCGGGCGGAGAAGGAGAAACCGGCATGAAAGCCGTCGCGTGTGTTGTGATGAACCGGGTAAATATTACCTACGGGGAATACGGGCGCCTGGAAAGTTCAATCCGCGCGGTTGTATTTCAGGAGGGACAATTTACATGTGTCAGGGAAACCGTCGGCGGCCAGTATAACATACAAAACATTTACAACATGCGCCCACAACAGATACATTATGATATTGCCAACTGGGCAATCGCAGGAAACCGCCTTACTAATTTAGGCTTTGCCCTTTGGTATTTTAATCCCTACGCCGCAACATGCCCGCAATTTTTTCCTTCTACCGTCGGCCGTTTTGTTATCCGTATAGGAGACCATTGCTTTTACAATCCTACCGAGGCCTATGCAGACACATAAATATAAAAATATACGTCCCATTACAACAATATCGTATTGGAAAGAGGGTATTCAACATGGACCAAAAACCGCAAAACTATATGGGAGGGAGAAACATGGTCAATCAAAACAGCAGCCGCCGGGGGCTTAGCAACATGTCTCCGGATTTTACTACGCCGCCGCCGATTGATTTTGACACGGAGGAAATGCGCGGCTCCATGCAGCGGATTCTGGCCGACAATGTCGGCGAATTTGTCGTAATTGAATTTTTAGTCGGCACGGAACGTATCATGCGCAAGCAGGGCATCCTGTATTTTGTAGGTACGAGCTACGTCACGCTGTACGACGACGAAGCAAACAATTTTATCGTATGCGACATTTTTTCGATTAAATTCGTTTATTTTTATTTCCCCGGACAGCGGCCCAACCGGAATTATAACCTATTGTCAAACAGCAATAATTCCACCGGCAGCCAGCGGTAAGCCGCGATGGACAGCAAAAATCCTTTATAAATAGTCCTTTATATAAACGGTTGAATTGCTGCCTTCCTTGGAAGGGCTCTTTTCAGCCGTTTTTCTGTCTCCTTGGGTTCCACACAAAGTTTCTGCGGGTATCGGGATATGATGATAACAGGGCAGCCGCCGGCTTGTTTTTCCGATACCTATTCCATTTTCTTCTATGGGAAAAAACTTCCCTATTTGCTCTTACGTTTACGATTCATGTTATAATAAGAAAGTATCCTAAATGGACAAACATGCTTTTAATTTTTTCGCCGGGATAAAATTTCCTTATATGAAGCCGTCCAATATCCTATTTTTCGACTTTTTATGCTAAAATATAGGGGTAGAATAATTTTAAGTGGGTGTCGCTTATGTTTACAGTCAAGTCAAACATGCTCTTACCCTATTTTCTTTCCGCTGCGCCGGCAGGCGTATATAAAAATGGGGGCCGTATTATGCCCGGCAGCGCGCCCTCCGAACACAGCCAAACCCGTCACGGGCCAAGGGATACTTTGGTTGTAAACGTATGCCAATGATTCGTAAAGGAGCTTATATATGAAACGGATGGATTATATCTCCTGGGACACTTATTTTATGGGAATCGCCCTTCTTTCCGCGCAGCGCAGCAAGGACCCGCATACCCAGGTCGGGGCCTGTATTGTGAGCACGGGCCTGCACGGTTATCCTGAAAATATCATCCTGTCGAGCGGCTACAACGGTTTGCCCCGCGGCTGCCGTGATGAGGATTTTCCATGGGAGCGCGAGGGAAACGATTTCGACACAAAATACTCCTATGTCATGTGTGCGGAGCTCAACGCAATTATCGGCGCGCAGGGGCGGAATTTAAACGGCGCAAAAATTTATGTTTCACTATTTCCGTGCAGCGGCTGCGCCAAAGCAATTATTCAGGCCGGTATCCGCGAGGTCGTCTATCTTGACGACAAATACGCGGGGCTTGACAGCGTACGCGCTTCTAAGCGTTTGTTCCACGCGGCAGGCGTGCGGGTCAGGCATTTTGTTCCTGAACAGAGCCGCCTTACGCTTACGTTTGACCAGAAAATAGAGCCATAACGCCCCCCGCTTCCTTCTTTTCTTATAAAAATGGGGTTGAATTAAAACGCTCCGCAAACCGTAATGGTTTGCGGAGGACGGGAAAGCAAATAACACACTCCATATTATATGAAAAAACCGGGAGCAAAACATACTTACTTTTAAAAACCGGAAGTCCCGAAAAGCGGTTCAGCCTTTGAGGAAAGAATGGGCAGGTGAGCTGCCAAATAATTTTTTTGCAAAAAAAATCGAAGCAAAGCGTACACTTTGCTTCGACGTGGTGACCCGGACGAGAATCGAACTCGTATTACCGCCGTGAAAGGGCGGTGTCTTAACCGTTTGACCACCGGGCCGTATGGTAGCGGAAATAGGACTTGAACCTACGACACTTCGGGTATGAACCGAATGCTCTAGCCAGCTGAGCTATTCCGCCGCATATGCTCGCAGTGAGCAAGAATTATTATATTATAAGCAAATTCATTTGTCAACAGTTTTTTCTTTTTCCTCTCCCCTTCTCTATTTTCTGCTGAATTTTCAGTTTTATGAAAAAAGAACGCAATTTTTAGCAAAAGCAGCGTATGGTTTTAAATACTGCTGCAGAGCCCCGGCTCTTACGATTCATGAAAAAAGATACTTTCGCCAAAAGGAGGCGCTGCATGTTTCCTTTGATTCAAACGAGGCGCTTTTATATCCGGCCATATGAGCATAGTGATGCCGAGGCCGTTTGGGAGGTCGTCTCAAATAAAAAAATATACGAAACCACCTACGCGATTCCGCATCCATACCCCCGCGGGCGTGTAGATTGGTGGTTCCGGTTCCTGAAAAACAGCGCAAAACACGGCACCGGCTATGAATTTGGTATTTTCAGCAAAACAAACGGCGCTTACGTCGGCAATATTGGGCTAATCAATATTTCCCCAGAAAACCGGCGCGCTGAAGTATGCTATTTTATCAACCCGGCATACTGGAACGCCGGCTGCGCTACAGAATGCCTTGAGGCAATTCTGAGATACGGATTCGAGATTTTAAAGCTCAAACGGATTTCAGGGCGCTGTATGTCGGAAAACCGCGCCTCCTACCGCGTAATGGAAAAATGCGGCTTCGTCTATGAAGGAACCGCGCGGTGTGAGATTCTCAAGGATGGTTTATTCAGGGATATAGACCACCTAAGCATGCTGGACGCGGATTATTACGCAAGAAACGCTTCCACTGTATAATGCCCATTTGATTTCTCAATAAGCCGGGCTCGTATACAAAGCGGTAACCTATTTTGGTTTCCTTCCTGTTTTAAATCCACATCTAATACAGATGTGGATTTTTTAATTGCGGGCCTCTTTTTCCGCTTGGTTTTCCCCTATAAAACGAGTTTTCCACATGAAACTGTGGAAAATGTGAAAAGCCAACTACCAATTGTTATAAAAGTTCACATTATTACAGCTATATTGATTATTTGAATGTTGAAAACTCTATATTTTGTGTTTTTAAAAAAATAATTCCGGCCTGGAATTGTGGAAAAAACGCGGTTTTCTCCTCTAAAAAAGGCGTTTTTATATAAAAAACTCCACCCGGTGCGTCTGTTTGCACCGGGTGGAGCTAGTTTTCCACAATTTCCACAGAGTTATTATAACGAGAAAGAATAATTCGGGGCTTCTTTCGTGATATGGATGTCGTGCGGGTGGCTTTCTTTAAGCCCCGCGCCCGTAATCCGGACAAATTTTGCCTTCTCGTGAAGCTCTTCTATATCCTTACAGCCGGTATATCCCATACCGGCGCGCAGGCCGCCTATCATCTGATACACGGTTTCAGAGAGAGCGCCCTTATAGGGAACGCGGCCCTCCACGCCTTCCGGGACAAACTTCTTAAAGCCGCTCTGGAAGTAACGGTCCTGGCTGCCCTTGCCCATTGCGCCGAGGCTGCCCATGCCCCTGTAGACCTTGAACTGCCTGCCCTGGTAAATTTCGCTGTCTCCCGGGGACTCTTCACAGCCCGCGACGAGCGAGCCAATCATGACGACGTTGCCGCCCGCGGCGAGCGCCTTTACAATGTCGCCCGAATATTTCACGCCTCCGTCGGCGATAATCGGGATTCCATATTTTGAAGCGGCGCACGCCGCGTCGTAAATCGCCGTAATCTGCGGAACGCCGATACCCGCGACTACACGCGTCGTACAAATAGAGCCGGGACCGATACCGATTTTAACGCAATCAGCGCCCGCGTCGATTAGCGCGAGCGTTCCTTCCGCCGTTGCGACGTTGCCGGCGACGAGCTGGACGTTCGGGTAAGCCTTCTTAATCCGTTTTACCGTATTGATGACGTTGATTTGATGGCCGTGCGCGCTGTCGAGTACAATTACGTCGACCTGGCTCTTGACGAGCTCGGAAACGCGCTCGAGCACGTCGGGCGTAGCGCCGACTGCCGCGCCGCAGAGCAGCCTTCCTGCCGCGTCCCTCGCGGAGTTCGGGTACTGCATGGACTTTTCAATATCCTTGATTGTGATAAGGCCCTTCAAATAGCCGTTTTCATCAACAATCGGAAGCTTTTCGATTTTATGCTGGCGCAGAATTTCCTGCGCGTCCTCAAGCCTTGTTCCAACGGGAGCTGTCACAAGGTGCTCCTTGGTCATCACGTCTGAAATCGGCAGGGAATAATCGTATTCCGTCATAAAGCGCAAATCGCGGTTCGTTATAATGCCGACGAGCTTTCCTTCACGGCAAATCGGCACGCCGGAAATCTTATACTTTGCCATGAGCTGGTTTGCGTCGTTGACGGTGTTTTCCGGCGCTAAATAAAACGGGTTGACGATTACGCCGTTTTCTGAGCGCTTTACCCTGTCGACCTGGTCGGACTGCTGCTCAATCGTCATATTCTTATGGATAATGCCGACGCCGCCCTCTCTCGCAATAGCGATTGCCATGCGTGTCTCCGTAACTGTGTCCATCGCCGCGGTCATCAGCGGTGTGTTCAGCGTAATGCTCTTCGTAAGCTTTGCCTTAATATCGACTGAGCGGGGCTCAACGAACGACTCACCCGGAACCAGCAGAACATCGTCGAACGTCAGGCCTTCTTTGATGAATTTCTTCTCAAACTCTGTGTTCAGCATTAAATTCTTCCTCCCGTTTTCTATTTTTGAAAAGTTCCGGGCACAACGCCGGCCCGATAAATAATTATTCCGATTTTATCAGTGTTTTCCTTGTTTGTCAACAGCTTTTTTCTAGGTTTTTCACGTGAAAAAAATAAGAGAAGAAAGGGCAGCAAGCGCCGCCCTCATTCTGCCTTTATTTGATTACGTCTATGCCAAGATACGGGCGCAGCACTTCAGGGACCGTGACGCTGCCGTCCTCGTTCTGGTACTGCTCGACGATTGCCGGGATTACCCTGCTGGTCGCAAGGCCGGACGCGTTGAGCGTATGGACAAGATGGAGCTTTTTGTCCTCTCCCCTGTATTTTACATTGCCGCGGCGCGCCTGGTAATCCCTCGCGTTTGACGCGGAGCTTACCTCTTTATAAATTTCCATGCTGGGAATCCACACCTCGATGTCGTAGGTGCGTGCCATCGAGAACGAGCAGTCGCCCGCGGCAAGCTTGCTCAGGCGGTAATGGAGCCCGAGCTCGCGCACGATTCTCTCCGCTTTCCCCACAAGCTCGTCAAACGCTTCGTCCGAATGCTCCGGCGCGGTATACTGAACCATTTCCA
>UQHH01000055.1 GCA_900540865.1 uncultured Oscillospiraceae bacterium | reverse complement strand
TTCTTCATAAAACTTTATATGTTTATTCAAAAGAGGGAAACCGTTTCGGCGGTTTTCCTCTTTTGCAATCACCTTTCCGCCGACAGGGAAAACCTCGTCGCAGGTTTTCCCTTGACCCTTTCCAGCCGAGCAAGGGGCTGCGCCCCTTACCATCCCCGTTTTATAGACAGCTTGTCCGTTCCTCGTTTTATGTACGGGTTGTAGAAAAGATACTACGGGACCGCTCAGCGCCGCGCCTTCGCGCGGAATACTTTGTGAGTGAAGTATTTTCACCAAAATTTTCTTTTATCCTTTGTTAATCCCAAAATATAGTCAGCAGAAACATGATAGAATTCAGCAAATTTCACAATGTGACTTGCCTTTATTTCATTTTGTCCAATTTCATAGCGCCTGTATTGCTCCGGTTTTACTCCTATTGCATCTGCAACCTGTTTTTTTGTCAAACCATTTTTTTCTCTTAAATTTGTAAGCCTTTCTGTATAATAGTACATTTTGTCACCTCCAGAAATTTTATAACATAAAACACCACAAAAGTGTTGCAAACAGAACACAAGTGTGGTATATTCAAAATTAAAGAACACAAAACAAACGCTTATAATATTTGTTAGACATTTATTTAGCATTTGTTTTAAGTTGCCATAGCTTAATTTTCTAGGAGGATGTTTATGAATGACATGGTGGAAAAGAAAGTGCTTTTAGAGCTGTTGGAGGAAACGGAGCTTGATACAGGCGTGCTCGAGAAAATCGGGTTTGCAAGCAGGGCGTTTAATATTTTCCGTGTGTTTGACGTGGTACCGTTTGGAAAGTCTGAGTATGAAGATTATTTTTGCCTTGCATATTTGGCGGCAAGCCTCTGCGCCTGTGACAGGGAAACGGAAGCAGAAGACGCTTGTGAAACGATTGCTTTGTGCCTGAAATTAAGCTGCGGGAAACAGAATAAAAAGATAAGGGAGGAAAATTAAATGAATTTAGAATTGAAATTACCGCCGCCCTATGATGAAAGTAACTACCCGTTTTTGCTGGATAACAAGATTTTGGAGCAAATCGGCTTTGCGGTAGGATGCTTTGAAAACTACCTGCTGCTCGACGACGAACTGGATATGGACAGAAAGCAGCGTAACTTTCAAATAAATCGTTTTGTCCTGGCGTGCGTGCATTGGTGTCTAAATAAAAGCTGTGCGTACGATGACATAGGCAATGGATACGGCTTTGTCACAAATATGCTGAAATCCTGCTGCGGCAGGCAGAATGACATAGAGCAGTTGGAGGAAGACATATGAAAAAGGAGAAAAAGGCACAGACCCAGCCGTTTATAAAGGAAAGCGGTATTCCCGAACAGAAGGCGGAAGAAAGCACGCCTATTCTGGAACAGCTATATTACGGGGACATCAAGCCCGGTATCTTGAAATCAACGCCCGCATACCAGAAGGCTGTAGAGAGGATGAAAAAACCGGAGGACGAAATATTGAGGCAGCTCGGCAAAGAGCACGAGGCGCTGTTTACCGAATATCTGGAGAAAGGCCAGCAGGACTTGCTGGACATAGCGAGTATAGAAAGCTTTACGCAGGGCTACCGGCTGGGGGCGCGCCTGATGCTTGCGGCCTTACTGGAAGATGCCCTACCGTTCCCCGTAAATATTGTCTAGCAGACAGAAAACCAGTAAAACGGCACATCAGCAAATTGCAGAATAAATTCTTCTATTTACTGAAATTATGCCGTTACCAGTAAACCGTATAAGGAGGTACCGCACCTATGAAGTACTCCATATACAAGGAAAGAACTGTACCTACATAGAAAAATTCATGAAGAAAAACAAGAAGCAGTATGCTTCATTAAAAAAACGCACCCACGAAGAACTCCGCGCGCAGGCGCGGCGCTGGGCGGTCCCGTAGTACCGTTTCTACAACCCGTACACAAAACGAGGAACGGTCAAGCTTACTATAAAACAGGGATTGTAAGGGGCGAAGCCCCTTGCTCGGCTGGAAAGGGTCAAGGGAAAACCTGCGACGAGGTTTTCCCTGTCGCCGGAAAGAAGATTCCAAAAGGAGGAAACCGGCGAAAACGGTTTCTTCCTTTTGAAAAAGATAACATAGAAAGTTTGATGAAGAAATTCAAGAACCAGAATGTTTGGTTTATTAAAAAGAAACGGATACGTTTCAAATAAAAAAACAAAAAGCAGTATGCTTCAAAATGAGAAAGAGGAAACCAATACACGGTTCCCGTCGTTTTGAATTAACATAATAAGTTTTAAATCCAAGAAAAGTACGTTTCTTAAAAATCAGTAAAAAGCTATAAAAGAGAAATCATAAAAATTCTTTTTATAAAAGGAATAGAAAAAGTAAAAGGAATAGAAAAAGGAAGGGCTTTTGCCCTTCCTTTTTCGTTTAAGCGGTGGGTTCCCTGAACGGAACCTTCAAAATCTCCGCGACCGACATCGCGAGATTCCGCGCAATCGCGTCAATATTATCCCGTATCCACTGTGCGTCCTGCGGATTGTCGTGATACGCAATCTCAATGAGCACCGCGGGCGACCTGGTCATGCGCAGCTCCGCAAGGCTTGTAGTGCCCACGGTCTTTACGAGCGCTGGGTTTGGGTAAACCTTTTTAAAATTATCCGCGATAATATTGGCTGCCGCGGCGCTCGGCTGGCTCGACGCGTAATAATAAACGTCTGTGCCCCTCAATTGCCCCGCAAGGTTTGGCGGCGCGGCGTTTGAATGCAGCGCCAAATGCAAATCGTAGTTGCCGGAATTTGAAAGGTTGATTGCCTGGCGCAGGCTTTCTTCCGGATTGTTGCGCGCCACGGTGATTCCGCTTGCCATAAGGTACGGTATCATCGCGTCCGCAATCAGGTTCATATAATATTCTTCGTTGCCGCCGTCTACGTAGGGATTGAACTCCTGTGTGGAGGGGCTTAAAAAAACCGATGGCATTGGTACGGTCAACTCCTTCTGTTATATAGGACATTATATGCGCCCACCGAGGAGCGTTGACACAGCGCGTTATTTCAGCCTGCTGAAGAAGGCCGCGCTCGTGCCCTTGTTGGTGCGCTTGAACCGCCCCAGCCCATACAGGCAGTCCGCGTCTCCCTTTGTGATGGTGTTGAGCTTTTCCGCGCAGGTCAGCGTTGCCTTAAAGCCAAGCTCCTTGACGACCGGGAGGGATGCCTTGCTGATTGCGCCGAACGGATAGGTAAACGTGTCAGGCTTCATACCAAGCTCATCCTGGAAACGCTCCTGGGCTTTTTTGAGGTCGTCGCGCAGGATTTTTTGATACGCGCCGTCGCTTTCGGATTTTTTCTTCTGTGTTCCAAGCCTGCTGCCGGAGCTTGCGTGCAGGTTATAGGAATGGTTTTGCAGCTCCACACATCCGGAAAGCAGCATTTCCTTTAAATTGTCCCACGTGGCGTTCGAGTAGGTGGCGGAAAGGTCGGTCGTTTTGCTGTACTGGTCGGTATAATAGCCAATGGGGGACAACACCATTTTACAGCCGTACTTTTTAAGCAGAGGGAACGCATAGATATAGTTGTTGTAACTGCCGTCGTCAAAGGTAATCATGATAGGGTTTTCCGGCAGCTCTGTTCCCTTATGGACAAAATCGATAACATCCTTCATGACGACCGTGTGATACCCGTGCTCCGTTATGTACTTGAGGTCCGATTCAAACAGGTCGGGCGAAATCACGAACTCCCCCTGCATTTTTGGGTCGCGCAGCAGCCCGTGGTACATAATAACCGGAAGCGTCACGCTGTCTTTGCCCGCCGCGGCGCCCGTCTCAACAATTGCCGGAACGCTCCCGCCCGACACCATAACAAGGCACAGGCAGAAAATCAGCCCCATACAAATACAGCACAGGACGCTTTTTTTTATCCGCAGGTTCCAATACATAACGCACCGCCCCAACCGTCAAAGTTCTGCAAGAATAAATATATTCCAAAAATTTCCGCAATATGTGTGAGGTTCATGTGCGCTTTTCATAAACTTGGTAAAACAGTCTGATTTTCATAAATTTTATCTTTACAAATAGAAACGGCTGTGCTATTCTAAATACAGAAACAGGAATGATTCTCGTTTTTATTTTTTAAAGGATGGATGGTATGAAAAGACAGAACTTCAGCAAAAAGAGAGAAGCCATTTTCCGTTCTATCTGCTCCACCGACACACATCCGACAGCGGAATGGGTTTATAACCAATTAAAGCCCGAGTTCCCCGATTTAAGCCTTGGTACCGTTTACCGGAACATCTCCTTGTTCAAGGAGCGCGGCATGGTTATCTCGGTCGGGACGGTAAACGGGCAGGAACGCTTTGACGGGAACGTAAAGCCGCACCCGCACTTTATCTGCACCAAATGCGGCGCCGTAATCGACGTAAACCAAATTACGGGGGACAACAGGAGCCTTGATTATTCGGTCGCGTCCGCCTATGGTTTTCAGGTCGATTATCACAGCCTTTGCTTTTTCGGTACCTGCGCCGCGTGCATGAAAGACGGCGCGGAGGAAACAAAACTCGCTTAACGCCGGGTTTTCCCGGATAAAAAATAAATTAATTACATAAAAATGGAGGCAATTTGTTATGAAAAAGTTTGTATGTACTGTTTGCGGTTATGTTCATGAGGGTACAGAGGCACCGGACGCATGTCCCATCTGCAAGGCCCCGAAGGCAAAATTTAACGAGGTTACGGAAGACGCCGGATTCGCGACCGTCCATGAGGTCGGCGTTGCCAAGGGCGTCGACAAGGAAATATATGACGGGCTTGTTGAGAACTTCAACGGCGAATGCTCCGAGGTCGGTATGTACCTTGCGATGGCAAGAGTAGCCGACAGGGAAGGCTATCCTGAAATTTCCGCCGCGTTCACCAAGTACGCGTTTGAAGAGGCGGAGCATGCCGCGAAATTTGCCGAGCTGCTCGGCGAGGTCGTAACGGACAGTACGAAGAAGAACCTCCAGATGAGAGTCGACGCGGAAACAGGCGCGTGCGCGGGCAAGTTTGAGATTGCCAAGAAAGCAAAGCAACTGAACCTCGACGCAATCCACGACACCGTCCACGAGATGGCGAAGGACGAGGCGCGCCACGGCGCGGGCTTCAAGGGCCTTCTCGAAAGATATTTTGGCTAATTCCTTACACACCATATAAAACATTCATCCAAGAACAAAAGCGGGACGGCATATGCCGTCCCGCTTTTGCGTGTATTTTTGCGGCCCCGTTTAGAAGGAGCTGCTTGCTTTAATCAAACAGGCTCAGCTGTACATCCTTGCGCTGGGTGTGTTCCCTGACAGGCGCCGTATGCAGCTGCTCCCGCGGAATACTGTTTAGGAAGACGGACGGCTCCTGCTTTGAGCCCATCAGGAACAGCTCGTCCTTTGCGCGCGTCATGCCGACGAAGAACAGGCGGCGCTCCTCTTCCATATCGGTTTCACGTCCCTGCGCTTCCAGCGGGATGCTGCCGCTTTTTACGCCACAGAGGAACACGACAGGGAATTCAAGCCCCTTTGCGCCGTGGAGCGTCATCAGGCGCACGGCGTCGGCGGGATAGGTTTTAGCCGGGCTGCGTTCCATATCGGCTTCCTCGCCCAGCAGAAGCGTTTGCATAAAGGAGCCCATGTCCTTATGGAACACGGCCATATTCATAAACTGCATAAGCGGCTCGTGCTCTGTAAGGCTGTTTTTCTCAGCAAATTCCTCTAATAATTTGCGCGGCTTTGCTTTATGCGCACGGGGAAGGAATTCCATGATTTGTTCAATACAAGACTTAAGCGGCCCCGCGTTTTTATATTCCTCCAGGACGGCGTGCAGTCCGGCCTCTCCCGCGTTTTTCAGCGCGTCGCAGAAGCTTTGAACCAAATCCGCCGGACATCTCCAAACGTTTTTCAGCGCTGTGCGCAGGGCGGGCACGTCGTTTTGTTCAAGCAGGAACCGGAAGAAGCCGGATACGCCGCGCACCGCTTCGTCGGAAAGGAAATCGTCGCGTCCGGCGGCAATATAGGGGATGCTTTCCTTGCGCAGGCACATCTCGAGCAGGCGCGCCTGCCGGTGCGTGCGGCAAAGCACGGCGATATCGGAAAAGCTGCGGGAAAGCTGCGCGCCGCGCGGCTCTGTGAGCGCCTGCGCGTCGAGCATATCGATACCGCCGACCATACGGTTGATTTCCTTGGCGACAAAAATTGCTTCCGACAGGGAGCTTTCCGAGGTGCGCAGAAAAACCCTTCCCTGCGGCGGGCGGTTGGCGGAAAGCGTGCGCGAAGCTCCGGAATTTTGGGAGATGACCGAAAGCGAACAGCTGAGGATTTCAGGCGAGCAGCGGTAATTTTCCGTCAAGCGGATGACATGGAGCTCAGGATAATCACCACGCAGGCGTTCAAAGCAATGGGCGTCGCTCCCGCGGAAGCCGTAAATCGCCTGGTCTGGGTCGCCGATGACGAACAGGCTCTGTCCTGTCCTGTTCCATTCCCTGATTAACCGATACTGAACCGGGTTGATGTCCTGGAATTCATCGACCAGCAAATGGCTGCCTTCATTTTTCTTATGAGCGTCTCCGCAAAGCGCAAGCGCCTCCAGCAGCAGGTCGTCAAAATCCATCAGCCCCAGTTCGCTGACGCGTGCGCAGTAGAGGCCGAACGCCTCTTCCATCAGCTCAGGGTACTTTAAAGGCACGCCGTTTTTTTTGTTCGATACCTCGCGCAAAAATTCGCGCGGGGTTATTTTTATTTTCAGGTCTTTTATAATACCGCCCGCTGTCTCGAGCGCCTCATATTCGTCTAAAAGCGTAATGCTCTCCTTCTCTTTTTTTAGCTTTTGCAGGCAAATAGAATGGAATGTTCCTACGGTTACGCCTGCCGCCGCGCGTTTGGAGCCGAGCTGCTGCGTGAGGCGTTCGCGCATTTCCTTCGCCGCCTTGTTTGTAAAGGTAACAGCGGTTATGTCGCGCGCTTTTACGCCGCATTCCTCTATTAAATAAGCAATGCGGGAAATCAGCGTCTTTGTTTTGCCGGTGCCGGGCCCCGCGATAATTGCGGCGGCGCCGAAGGGGGGCAAGGTCACGGCTTGTTTTTGTTCCGCGTTGAGTCCGGAAAGTAAATCCTGCGAAGCCGCCTTTTGTTCCGCGGCAGCCGTTTCTTCCTTTGGAACCTCCGCGGATTTCTTTTTCCGGATAAGCTTCGTGCTCGCTTTTGTATGCCAGTCTGCGGAGGACGCGGCGCCAAACAGGCTGATTTGCCCGCTCAAGCTTTCGATTTCGTCCCGTTCCAGAATATGGATAACCCCATACGCGCCGTCATAGCCTGGGTCGCGGCGCACCTGTCCCAAACGAAGGCGGCGGATTCCCTCGCGGATACACGGCCCGGCTGTAAGGCCGATTTCTTCCAGCGGCGCCTGCCGGAGGATGAAAAATTCAGAGCCGATTGTGTACAGAAGCTCCTCATATAAAGCCGCGACCTTTTTACCCGCGGCGCTGTAGCCGGTGGAGGCGGCGAGCACCTCCGGCAGCGGGACGAGGCTTTCAAAGGGCGCAGCGTTTGGCAATACAAAGCCCTCCGCGCGGTCCGCAAGCTCCTCCACGCGGTGCTGTACGCCTATGGTAATCTTTTTGCCGCAGACCGGGCATTTCCCGCCGTATTCCTCAGACTGTGCGGGCGTCAGGCACAGCCCGCAGCCGCGGTGCCCGTCAAAATGGTATTTCCCTTCCTCAGGAAAAAATTCGATGGTGCCGCCGAAGCCCTCGCCAGCGCCGCCTTCCAGCGCTTTTTTGAGCGCGGGATAGGAAAGCTCGGCATTTATAATATTGGCTTCCCTCCCAAGCTTTGCGGGGGAATGCGCGTCGGAGTTCGATACAAGGCTGTAACGGTCGAGCGCCGAAACGCGCCAGTTCATCGGCGGGTCGGAGGATAGGCCCGTTTCCAGCGCGTGGATATACGGAGTCAGGTCCTCAAAGCATTCCTCAATCGTATCGAAGCCGGAAAACGCGCCGAACAGCGAAAAGTGCGGAGTCCAGATGTGCGCGGGAATAAACACCGCCTGGGGGCAGCTTTCCAGCGTGATTTCAAGCAAATCGCGGCTGTCTAGGCCGAGAATCGGCCGTCCGTCTGAATGGACATTCCCGATTGCCTCAAGCTTATGCGCGAGCGTGTCCGCGTCCTCAAGTGATGGCAGTAGAATGACATTATGCACCTTGCGTACCTTGCCGTTCTTTTTATAAATAGAGCTGATTTCTCCCGATACGACAAAACGCGTCTGCTTTGTACCCAGAACAGTCGGGTCTGAAATACGCGCGCTGTCCCGGAGGATATAAAGCCCCTCCTCAGACGGAGCAAGCTTTTCCTTTAATTCCTCACGCCACGCTGGATGGGTAAAATCGCCCGTGCCGATTAGGTCGATTCCCTTGCGCCTTGCCCACAAATCAAGGTACTCGGGAACGCATTCCTTACTCGTCGCGCGGGAGTATTTGGAGTGGATATGTAAATCAGCAATGTACATCCTAGTCACCTGCCTGTTTTGTCTTTTTAAGATAAATCCTATTATACTCTTTTTCATTTTTGTATGCAATACAATGTATCTTCCTTTTATTTGAAAAATTACGTTCAGCTCTAAAAAATCAACTTATGATTTTCACAAAAAATTCTTAAGAATGTACTTTACATTCAAATGAATGTGTAGTATAATCATGGCAAATCCACAGGTTGAGAAAGGGGGCGGACGTGTGGCTTATTTTCCCGGTACGGTAGTGGAACGGAAGGACAGGAGCGCGCAGGATTTTTTCGGCGGTGTTTTTTCCGTTACAAAGGGACTGATGCTGGCGCAGGTCCGCGAGATTACGGGGCTCGATACTCCCGCAATCCAGAACTGGGTCAACCGCGGCTGGGTACAGAAGCCGGTCGATAAACGGTACAGTGAGAACCATGTCGCGCGTATCATCATGATAAACATGCTGCGCGGCGTCATGAAGCTTGACCAAATCGCCCTGCTTTTGGCCTACACGAACGGGGAAGCGGACAACGCGCAGGGACATGTAATTTCAGACGCGCAGCTTTACTGCTTTTTGTGTACGCTACTCGACCAAATGGATTTTGAAACGGTGCTTACCGAGGGGGAATTTGAGGAAATGGTGGAGCACGCCGTCGTACATACGCCGGAGCCGTATGCCGGCGCGCGTAAGCGCCTGCTGGGTGGAATGCGGATTATCCTGACCTACTATGCGTCTTCTATCGTTAAAAAGCGGGCGGACGCATTGTTTGAACAGGTCATGGATAACGGGATTTCCAAAGCGACGGAAGAACAGCCGATGAACTGATTCTGGTACAGAAAGAAGGGGAGAATTATGTGGGAATGGTGGAACGCCATGACGTTGCTCCAGCAGGTTTTCGTATGTATTGCGGCGCCTGCAACGATTATTCTGGTTATCCAATCCATTATGCTGCTGTTTGGGTTCGGATTTGACCACGCTGACGTGGACGGTTTGGACGCGGACACAGATATGGATGTGGACATGGACGCGCACGGCGATTTCCATGGAGACCTCCATCACGGAGAAGCGGACGGCGGGGAAGACGTCGACCCGGGACTTCGGCTCTTTACGGTGCGCGGCCTGGTCGCGTTCTTTGCGGTCGGAGGCTGGACGGGACTTGTCTTGTCAAAATATCTTAACGCCGGGTTTGCGGTCGGCCTTGCGTTCCTTGCGGGCGCGGCTGCCCTGGTGGGCATTGCGCTGTTGTTCAAATACGCGTTCAGGCTGCAGGATAAGGGCAACCTGAACGTTGAAAACGCATTGGGGAAAGCGGGAAAGGTTTATATCCCGGTACCCGCGTGCGAAAAGGGACAGGGTAAAATTACGATTATGCTGCAGGAGCGTTTGGTAGAGCTCGACGCGGTGACCAAATCACAGCAGCAAATCCCGACCGGTACGCCGGTACGCGTAAGCGCGGTCATCGACGAACAGACGGTACAGGTCGAGCCGGTTACGGGACAATCCAATCAAAACAGAGGGGGAATTTCACAATGGATCCAGCCATAATTATTCTAATTTGCGTTATCGTCGTTTTATTGTTTACGACTCTCATCGTCCTTTTATCACGGTACAGAAAGTGCCCGTCGGACAAAATTCTCGTCGTATACGGTAAAATCGGCTCCAATAAGGACGGCACCTCACGCAGCGCGAAGTGCATCCACGGCGGCGCGGCGTTTATCATGCCGGTCATCCAGGCATATGAATACCTGGATTTGACGCCGATTTCCATACCGGTCGATTTGAAAAACGCGCTGTCCAAGCAGAACATCCGTATCGACGTGCCGTCCCGCTTTACGGTGGGCGTGTCTGTCGAGCCGGGCGTTATGCAGAACGCGGCGGAGCGGCTGCTCGGCATGAAGCTCACAGAAATCCAGGAGCTCGCCAAGGACATCATCTTTGGGCAGCTGAGGCTCATCATCGCGACGATGGACATTGAAGAAATCAACACCGACCGCGACAAGTTTCTGGCAGCCGTGTCCAATAACGTGGAAACAGAGCTGAAAAAAATCGGCCTGCGTCTGATTAATGTCAACGTAACGGATATTACGGATGAATCCGGTTATATTTCGGCACTCGGTAAGGAAGCCGCGGCAAAAGCCATCAACGACGCGAAAATTTCCGTAGCGGAGGCCGACCGTTCCGGCGCAATCGGCGAGGCAAACGCAAAGCGTGAGCAGCGCGTACAGGTTTCGTTGGCGGATTCAGAGGCCATCAAGGGTGAAAACGAGGCGAAGGCGCAGGTTGCCGAATCGAACGCTACCCTTGTAGAAAAGCGGTCCGAGGCACAGCGCCGCGCGACAGCAGCGGAAAAGATACAGTCCGCAAGGGCGTTAGAGGAAGCGTACGCCGCCGAACAGGAAGCGGAAAAAGCTCGTTTTGCGCGCGAACAGGCGACGCTTGAGGCCGACGTCATTGTAAAAACGGAAATTGAAAAACGGAAGATGGAGCTGCAGGCGGAAGCGCAGGCAGAACAAATCAGGCGCCGCGCCAAGGGCGAAGCGGACGCGATTTACGCCAAAATGGAAGCGCAGGCGCGCGGTGTGCAGGAGATGCTCACAAAACAGGCCGCAGGCCTTGCGCAAATCGTTTCTGCGGCTGGCGGCAGCGCAAACGACGCGATGAAGCTGATGATTGCAGACAAAATCGAGGAGCTCACCAGGACACAGGTAGAAGCGGTCAAGAACCTCAAGATAGACAAGGTTACCGTGTGGGACGGAATGAGCGGCAAGGACGGAGCGTCTACGACGTCGAATTTCTTGTCCAGTATGATGAAATCCATCCCTCCGATGAACGAAATGTTCCAGATGGCAGGAATGACGCTGCCGGAATTTTTGGGCAAGCCGCTTGGAAAAACAGAAGAAACACCGGCAGAACCGGCGGCTGTTTCCGAAGAGCTTGCTGCGCAGACTGAACAGGAGCAATAAGCCGCAAAGAGGAAAGGTGGCGGCCAAATGGTTTTAGCGATTATAATGCTCGTGATAGTCATTGTGGTGGCGGCGGTGGCATATGCACGGTTTGCGGACCACAGCTATACTATGGGAAAAAACCTTTTTAAGAACAGCGAAGATTGTTTAGACGAAAAACAAGAGGACGCAAGCGATTACGACTACTGGAACAAAAACAAATTTGACTAAGCAAAAGGGCGGGGCGCTTTATGCGCCCCGCCCTTTTAGCTATGGATTCAGCAAATTTTGCATTATGTAAAACAGGAATGGCTGTTGTTTTATTTTCACACATATGTTAAACTATAGTTATGAAAATGGGGAAACCTTGAATGATAAAAAAGCGGTCTTTGTCTGTGAAACCACAGCGCTGTATGGCAGGAGCAAGGGTGGCTCTTCCAGGACCGCGGAGGTATCATATTATGGATTGCCTGGGCAGCCGGGCGTAACGATTGCTTTTTGAACGGAATACTTTGGAGAAGATTATATTTGATGGCTGCGGCCATTTTGGGCCGTAAGCCGCGCCGGTTCTTTGCCGTGCGCAAGAGAGTGGGGAGAAGTTATGCCTGCCTTGTACCACTATGGGCTGCCGGCTTTGCTTGTTCTGCTGGTTTTGCCCTGCGATTTGATTTTAATGAAATTTTTTACCATCCTTCAGCCGGGGGAGAAGATTCCACGCTTGAGGGCTGTTGGTTTTATGGCGGTTACCGCTGTGTTTTTTTATGCAATGGGCCTTTGGGGAATACCCCTGCCCGTGTTTTACCTGACGCTTTTTATCGGCAAATGCCTTTTTTTTCTGCTGCTCGGCGGCAGGATGGTCTGCCGCTGGTTTGTCGCCGATATGGGGATACTTGCTTTCGCAAGCGTCCACTTGCTCGTGCTGGGAGTGACGGCGTTTTTTCTGCAAACCAGTACCTACGCGCTGCTTTCCAGCTTCAGTATGCGAAATTTGTGTCTGATTATCGCGACGCTTGCAGACCTGCTTGCGGGGCTGGTGATTATATACAATGGAGAAATCAACGACAAATCCCGTCTGATGGGCCAAAGCGGAGAAGAGTTCCGGCTGCTCATCCGGTTCAGCTGGTTTGGAATGGGTTATGTTCTGTTTGACAGTATACCAAGCATGTTCGATTTGCCGGGTTCTTTTGCCGCGCTGTTTTTGATTGGAAGCGTGCTTTTGCTGCTGATGATGGTTTATGTATTTATGAGCCATGTCTACTCCATTACGAAAAACGCGTGGCTCGAGGAAGAGCACGACCGGCTGGAACGGCAAAAGCTGGAGCATTTGCGGCGTGCGCGCAGGCTGCGGATTGCCGCGTATCTCGATGGCTTGACGGGCGCGTACACGCGCCTGTTTGCGATGGAGCAGATGAACCTGCTGCTTACGGGTGGTGAGCAGCTTGCGCTTGTATATATCGACCTTGACCATTTAAAGCAGGTCAACGATGAGTTTGGACATACGATAGGAGACCGCTATCTGCTCGACTTTTCGTCGCTTATTCGTGAAAACCTTGAACGAGGCGATATTTTTGCGCGTATCGGCGGAGATGAATTTTTGATTTTACTACCAAATTGCGGCAAATTGCATGCACATACGCGAATGGAAGGAATCCGGGCAAAGGCGCCTGCTATCAGACAGGGCGCGGTTCCGCTGTCGTTCAGCTTTGGGGTCGTTGAGGTTCCCGCCCATTCCTCCAAGACGGCCGAACAGCTCATCAGCGAAGCCGACCGCAAAATGTATGCCGATAAGCAAAGCCGGCAGTCAGGGGGACGTTCATAATGCAGCTGCTTATCATTTTATTGTTTTCCCCCGCGTATTTTTACTGCAACTGGCAGTATTTTCAATATATTGGGGAACAGACGGGGCGGAACGTCGCGCGCTGGAAGGGCATAGGCGCAACCTTTGCGGTCAATTATATCCTGTTTATTGCCTGCAGCTATTTACAGCTCCACCTGATTGTCAACTGGACGGTGTTTGCCGTTTTTCTGGTCGCCGAAACCACCCTTTTATTCAAATGCCCGGTACGGCAGGGTGTGTTCCACGGCTTTACGTGCGCTTTGATTGGCCTGAGCATCAATATCCTTTCCCGGTCGGTCGCGGCAATAGCGCAAAATGTACCTACCTCTGCCTTTGACGGCACTAGCCCGAACAACGAATATAGATTTGTGCCGGTAGCTGCGGCGTTTGTCCTTGCCGGCATTGTTTTTCAGGTCATTAGAAAAACAGTATGGATGGAACGTGTCAGCGCCATTGCGGCCGACCCGTCGAACCTGAAATTTTCGACGCGGCTCATGATTGCGATGTACTGCTACCTCTTTTTAAACCTGCTTGTCTATTACATGCCGGGAAATTACCTGATTTTTAAAGTCTGGGTCATCAAGGCCTGTATCAGCGTACTGATAGGCTATTATATCGCAACGCTCTATGCCTACAAAATGAGCAGGCTCAACAGGTACCGCGAGCAGAACCACGCGGTGCATGAGGAGCTTTTAAAACGGATGCAGGAGGAAAGCGAGCTTCATTTCCTTGCGTATACAGACCCGCTGACCGGCTGCTGCAACCGGAAGTATTTTTCTATGCTGCTCACACAGCGAATGGAAAAACGCGACTGCTTTTGCCTTTGCTTTGCCGATTTGGACGGCCTTAAAAACGTCAACGATAAGTTCGGGCACCAGACAGGCGACCGCTATATCGTCGCCGTGGCGCAGCAGCTTGGGGAGGTATGTGCCGGTGATAAGGATATTCTCTGCCGTTATGGGGGAGATGAGTTTATTATTCTTCTCGGCGGCGTAGATACCGCGCAGGCGGAGCAAAGGCTGCAAAACGTGCAGGAAGCATTGCAGGAGAAAAGCAAATCGGAGGAATACCCGTTTGACTTGTCTTTGAGCATAGGCATTGTCGACGCGGCGGGGTACCGGAATCCTGATACGCTGATTTATGAGGCGGACCGGAGGATGTATGCAGGAAAACAAAAAAAGAAAATGCGCGCCGATTAATTCGCGCGCAATAAAGCGAGCGGCGTGCCCATTAAGGGCGCGCCGCTTTTTTGTACCGAAAGGCCGCCCCGCTCCGGCGACTGCCGAAGCGGGGCGTAGGATATCAGTTATCGAGGATGATAGTGAAAATTAAGGAGTATCTGACAATCAGGGTGTGTAGCTTGCCCAGTCGCCGCCGTAAATCGAGTTGCCGTAGTAGTCGGTGCCGATGACCGTATTGCTTGCTACATAGAGCTTGCCGTCCTGCGGGACGAGCGTAGCGGTCTGCTTTTTGTTGCCGCCGTTGTTAAAGATGATGTTCGTGCAGCCACCCGGGATTTCTACCTTATAGATGGTACCGCTGACAAGCGTCATAGCCGTGCCCGGCCATGCCTGGTCGACGCCGCCGCCCCAGTAAGAAGCGCTCAGGTTCGTCCAGTTCGTTGCCGCGTTGTCAAAGTAGATAGTCTTGGTCGTGTTGTCGAACTTCGACCACTCGCCCTTATAATAGGTGGTGCCGCCATAGGTATGGTCGATTGCGTTGGACTTGAACACATAGCTGTCGGCCGCGAGGTCGAGGTCGATTGTCTGTCCGTTCGTGCCGTTGTTGAAGATAACATGGTCAAACAATCCGAGGTCGAGCTTGTAGTAGCCGTTGGTTCCGACAACCGCCGTCATAGCCTGTCCGGGCCATGCAGCGTTCGTTGTGCCGTCGCCGTCGTTCCAAGCGTATGCGTATACCTTGCTCCAATTTGTGAAGCTGTTGTTGTAATAAATCGTCTGGGTCGTGCTTGTACCGAGCTTCGTGTTAAGCCATTCAGCGCGGGTGTTCAGCCAGTTCTGCATGAAAGCGACATGGCCTGTGTAGGTCGTGTCCGTGCAGGGAATCCATGTGAAGTCGCCGTTGTTGTTGTAATACGGGAACGGGTTGAACAGGTAGTTCATGTCGGCAGATTTCTGAAGCATTGCGCTGTATTCGGCAATGGACTTCATCCTGCTGCCTGTAGCGGCCTGCTCGCCGTTTGCAACCTTGATTGCGTCGACGAATTCGTCGTTCCAAACCGTCTTGACTGTTGTCCAGAAGTCTGCATGCTGGCAGGCAGCCGCAAAGATTGTCGGAACCTTGCCGTTATCTGCGTTCTGGATATAGCGGTTGAACCAGCCAATCGGGTCGTTGGTGTTGTAGGTTACGCCGGAAACGCTCTTTCTGGAGCCGTAGAGGTTGCCGATTGCGCAGTCGTAGTCCCAAACCGGGCCGCCGGAGATTTTACCGCCGTTCTGGCCGGTAGCGGCGTCTTTGTAGAAGTCTGTGCTCGTGATGCCGCCGTCGATGTTCTTACCGACTTCAGCAATCATGTATGCCTTTGCCACGGACTCGATGTCCATGTAATTCTTGTAGGTATCGGTCGTGCCATACACGGCTGTTTCCATTGCTACATAGTAGTCATACAGGTACTTGACCTGTGCTTCTGTCATGGCAGCCGGGCTCTTAACGGTAACAACCTGTCCCTTCGGAGTTTCAAACTTGTTCCAGTCGCCTGCGGAGTTTGCCTTGGTGTCGCACTCAAACAGGTAACCGCCCGTAATATCGTCGGGGTTGTATTCAGCGGGAATATCGTAGTAATAAATTTTGCCGCCGTTGTAGTCGGCCTGTACCTGATGCTCTTCTGTCTCGTAGATGCCATATACATCGTAATCGGGATCGCCCGTTACTTCAATGGCTTTTTCTTCCGTATTCTTTTCAAGGTCGGTAATCTTTACCATGTTGTCCTTGCCGAGCTCAACCTTTTCAGACATCTGGTAGGAGCCCTTGTAGGAGCCGTTGACATAGAATTCTACAAAACGGGAATCAGGCGAATAGTTCAGGCCAACCTCGTCAGCCATGTCGTACAGGAGGCGGTTGCGCATGAGCGTGCCTTCCTGATAGTTGGCAAGCAGGGAGAACTTCTTGCCTTTGTTCATGCCGAGCAGCTTTTCCTTGGAATCGAGCGTGATGTTAAAGGGCTTTTTGCTCTTTGTCCATGTGGAGTTGCCCCTGCCCTTGATTTTCTTGAGGTCGCCGAGCTTAGAGGTACCGCCGTTTGCCGAGACAACCCACCTGCCCGCGGAGGAATTTTCCTTATCCTGGCAGAGATAGTTCCAGTTGTCGACATAATTGCCGTTCTTGTCAGTTGTTGTAATGAACAGGGCGCCTTCCGCCTCGGAAAGCCTGAATTTCAAGGTGTAAAGGACAGTGCTTCCGCTCTTCACCTGGTATGTTTTTGTTGTGCCGATTGCAAACGGGCCGCTGACCGCATTTGACGTAAGCGTAAACTTATCGGATGCGTCTTTTATGTTTTCAACGGTCACGTTGCTTGAATAAGTCGAATAGAAATAGACGTTCCTGTCTACGCTGGAGGGGAGGCACAGATATTTTGTGCCGTCGGACGCGCCCTTCCAGCTAATCCAAGAATCCTTGGAAGCGGAATCGCCGCCGCCGTAAGCGTAAATTGTACTGTTTCCTGCATAGTCGGGCCCTACCGTCGGAGCGACAATCGAATTGGCGGCGGTGTCGGCAGCAGATACTGTTGCAACGACACTGAATACCATCAAGAGCGCCAAAACCAGCGAGATACCAATCCTGCCTTTTCTCTGTAATGTTGACATGATTTACCTCCTACATGTAAATTGGGTTTGAAATGTGATGTGTTGGGTTTGAATCGTGGTCTGCTTGTTTTTGCAAAAACAGATTATTTGGGTAGGATTTTGATAATAGTATACTATTTAATCCGCCATTATTCTAACCTGTTCGTCTATTTTTTACAAGCGTGTTTTTCGCTAAATGTGAAATTTTTTCACGAATAAATTTCGTCAAAATATATAAAAATTTTTTATTTAAAAAACTATTTTGTACTTATTTATGATTTTATTGTCGTTATTTGTTTTAAGATTCGACAATATATTACAATTGAAATATATTCCATTTCAATAAAAATTCGAGTTTTTTTCTCTCAAAAAGATAAATAATACAATTTATTTTAATCCTGCTGCGAACCATGCTTGTAAAGACAAATAATAACAGCGTGCGCAAATCCACGCACGCTGCGTTATACTATAGCTATGTTGTGCTTTTGTGCCGCTTGGTGCTCTGCGGTCAATATGGTCTGGTTGCTGTTACCCGCGCCGGCATAAGTTACACAAAAGCATAGACGGCTTATAAAAGACCGAGGATTTACCTGCAGCAGCCGTTGTTGTTCGTATATTGTACCGTCCCGTTTGTCCCGCAGATACCGTTTTGGTAAGTGGAGGCCGTCTGACGGCAGGAGGCGCCGACAGGATAAGAGACGCTCGGGCTTTGGAAGGACGAAATATTCTGGCAGGACACTTCGTTTGCGGCCGGTGTGCAGACGCATTCGTCGTCTTCCAGGCATTCGCACCTGCGTACACAGATTTTTTCACACGCGCAGCCGTTGAGCTGGTATAAAAGGCTGCCGACCGACCATAAAAGGAAGGAAAGGAAAAAAGCGATGAGTGCCGCAACCACATAAAAGCCTACGCCGGTAGTTACGGGTATCAATGTGGCGGCAACGGAAAGCAGGATGGTAAGCAGGGCGCTTGCGATTGCGGCCATGCCGCAGCTGCACAGCGCTTTCCTTACGCTTTTTGTTTTTCTGATAAAAGCACTGATAAATAGGATTGCGGTCAGCAAAATCAATGCGACGGCAATTGTAAAAAATAGAATCGCCGGTACCGCGGTGACTGCAAAGATTCCAGCGGAGAAAAGTGCAAACGTGACAATACCGATAATCAGGGAGAGTATCAGGCCGATACAGCAGTATTTCGTGCTATTTCTCATAATATTACTTCTTTCTGTTTCAGATTTTTTGGGGCCGGGCCTGTACCCGCCCCGGCAGGGTTTCCTGCATTACCAGTATATGCAAAAAAAATTTTTTGGTTTTTAACCCTTTTTTAGAACGGGATTCGCGTATTTTAAGGGCTTGGCCGCAGGGCGGCGCCGCTTACA